>JAEUSP010000034.1 GCA_016788565.1 Chlorobiota bacterium
CTGGAAATCAGCAACAGCTCACTCTGGTTCGGAACCGTCCCGCCAAACGGTGCGCGCCAGCTCTCCATCCGCATCACTGCCCGCCACGACACGGTGGTGGTGGCCGCTGCCCAAACCCTTCCCGGAAAACCGTTCAGCGTCACCGATTGGGGGGGCACGCCACCGCCGTTCGCGCTGCCGCCCGACAGCAGCCGCACGGTCACGATCAACTACGCGCCAAGCTCCCCTGCCGCCGCCGACACCGGAACCGTGGCCTTTGCCACGCTCCCCTGCCCAAGCGCGCCCGTGGTGGTTGTGGGGGGAACAGCAACGCCGCAACCAACCGGGGAGCTTCGGCTGCTTAACCCAACCGGCGGGGAATCGTTCACCCCGTGCGACTCGGTGCTGATACTCTGGTCCGGCGTTCCGGCGGGAACACCGGTGAAGTTGGAGTATTGCGGTGCCGACAGCATCTGGCGGGTCATCACTTCGGTGCAAGGCTACTCCTACCTCTGGAAACCGCCAACCGTTGGCGCGTACCGCGTTCGCGTTTCCACCATTCCCAACTCGCGTTCGATTATCACAACCGTTGCGGGCGGGGGGAATGGTGGCGATGGAGTTGCCGCGCTGCAAAGCAAACTGTGGGGGCCGGTTGGGCTTTCCATCGCCGATAGCATCATGCTGATTACCGAAGAAGGGACGCACCGAATCCGGCAGGTTCATCTTCCGACCGGAGTGATTACCGCGATTGCCGGAACCTCACAATCGGGAAACACCGGCGACGGAGGGTTGGCGGCCAACGCCCAGCTTCGCAACCCACACCACGCGCTGGCCGATGGCAGAAACATCTACATTGCCGATGCCGGAAACAACCGAATCCGCACGATTGACCGCCGCAATGGAGTAATCACCAGCCTTGCCGGAAACGGCCAGCCCGGGAACAGCGGCGACGGCGGCACTGCGTTGCTGGCAACGTTCAGTTCACCACAGTATCTGGTTTCGGGGAGGGTCGGGCCGGGGCTGCGCCACACGCTGTTTGGCTCGGACGGGATTGATCGGGTGCGGGCGATTGACATGGGGACAGGGATCATCACCACGGTTGCTGGCCCAATTCTTCCGGGGGATTCCACCGCCGCGCAAAGCATTCGGCTGGCAAATCCAACCGGGGTAGCATTGCAAGGGGAGAATCTGTTTGTGGTGGAGACCGCCGGAAACGTCATCCGCCGTGTGAATCTGACCACGGGGGAAGCAACGATTGTTGCGGGAACCCCAGACGGAGGCGTTGGCGGGTTTGGCGGCGATGACGGCCCAGCTACTGCGGCGCAGCTGGATCGCCCATCGGGGGTTGCCGTGGCCGGGCGGTTTGCTTACATCGCCGACGTGGGGAACAACCGAATCCGCCGCGTTGATCTTCAGACCGGCATCATCATCACGATTGCCGGAATCGGAACGCCAGGCTTCAGCGGCGACAACGGCAATCCCGCAACCGCCCAACTCAATTATCCCACCTCACCCGTTGTGCGCGATAACCGCCTCTATTTCTGCGACCTGAACAACCACCGGGTTCGGGTTATTGATCTTCCCGTTGAGCAGCTTCGCGATTCCTCCGGCGGCTACTTCCACGTTGTTCCCCAGCCGATAGCGCTCTTGGAAGGATCAGCCGGGGATGTTGGAACAGTGGTCGTAAACCAGTTCGGCCAGGCCAATTTCCCAAACGCAATCCACAACCCGGGAACCGAAGCTCTGCAGGTGGATTCCGTCTGGGCGATTGGCCCCGATGCCGCGATGTTCAGCGTGGTGCAATCTGGGTTGCCCAGAAGCCTTTCGCCCGGGGAATATCTGCCACTGCAACTCCGTTTTGGCCCCACCCGGGGCGGCACGGTTCGCGCCAAATTGGTTGTGGCCGGAAGCTGCGGCGCGCGCGACACCGCCGGCATTGTTGGCGTTGGAATTCACCCC
>JAEUSP010000096.1 GCA_016788565.1 Chlorobiota bacterium
TGCCGCAAACGCTGCCGATGCCGTATCCCATTGGCCACTTCCAACAAACGTGAATGGATCGCTGGCGGCGTTGACTTGGCCGCTGCTCACATGGGCAAATGGACTGCTGGCGTTGTTGAGTTCGCCACTACTGACCGATGAGTGAGCATTGCTTGCGGTGTTGCTTCGACCACCACTCACCACCGCATACACCCCATTGGCAGTGTTATTACTTCCGCCACTGATTGTTGAATAGACGGCCGATGCGTTATTCTGGCGGCCACCGCTTACCGTTGTTCCGAATGTTGATGACTGATTCAGGTATCCACCACCAATCGTTGATTCGGTTCCGCTGGCGTTGTTGTTCGACCCACCGCCGACGGTGGCTTTTACGCTACTTGCTGTGTTGGTGTATCCGCCAGCAATCGTTGATTCGATTCCGCTGGCGTTGTTGTTCGACCCACCTCCAACAGTGGCTTTTATGCTATTTGCTGTGTTGGTGTATCCGCCAGCAATCGTTGCTTCGGTTCCGCTGGCGGTGTTGCTGGCCCCACCGCCGATCGTTGCGTTGATGCCGTTAGCAGTGTTTCCATTGCCACCAGCAATCGTTGATTGGATACCGCTGGCGGTGTTGCCTGTTCCGCCGCTCACCGTTGCAAAGACGTTGCTGGCCGTGTTGTTTTTGCCGCCGGCTATAGTTGTGTAGGTGTGGCTGGTGGCGTTGCCGCTACCGCCGCTAATGGTGGAGAAAGCACCGGTTGATCCGGCGGTTCCGGTGATGGAGTTGGTGGTTCCGTTGCCACCGCCGCCAGCAATCACACCGCCCACCATCCCAGCAGCAATGCTGTTCCCCTGGTAGCCACCGGTGATGTTCGCGCTGATTGCGTTCGGTTCATACCGCATCACCCGTTGGCTCCCCTGGTTGGGGCTTGGGTCGCTGCCGAAGACCTTGATCTCGAAGGCGGTGTTGTCGGTCGTTCCCAAAAAGTTCGTTCCCGGGATTGTGCCGCCGTTGCCAGTTTTCAGCCACGCCACCGCACCAACCACCGCGCCTGCCGAGCGTTTCAGCAGATCGCCATTTGCATCAGCAGTGATGACCCCATCGTTTGCCCCCGGTGCCCACGCGCTGGCATTCGCCGCACCGCTGGCCGAACCGAACCTCACGTTTGCGGTTCCGGCTGCACCCGCAACCTCCAACATCCGCCCTGCAGTTGGTGCTGCGGTTCCAATCCCAACCTCACCCGTGCTGGCCACGCGCAGACGCTCCACGCTATTGGTCCGCACCACCAGCGGCTGGCCGTCCGTTGTCCCGATAAAGTTCACCGCTGGATTCGTTCCAAGGTTGCCAAGCAACTGCCAGTACACCCCGCCGCCGCTGCTGGCGGTCAGCACCGGATCCCAGATTGGGGCGAACGTTGTGCCGATGTTGAACTCAATCGTTTTTGTGTCGGTGTTGAAGATCATCAGCCCCGTTGCTGGGTTGGCCAATGCGTTGCGTTGCGCGTTGGTCATCCGTGGCATCAGGAAGCCGGCGGTGGTGGAGAATAAGTCCAGAAGTGCGGACTTGTCGGGGGTGATAGTCCCAATCCCCATGTGGCCGTAGGTGTCGGTCATCGGCATTGGGCCGGGGGTTTGGGCAACCGCAGGGATTGTGGCACACAGCATCAACAGGATGGCAAGTGTGCGATTGGAAATGGTGGTCAAGTTCTTCATGGCAAGCTTATGAAGGGAAGGAAGCCGGAAGGCTGTGATTCAGAATTGCGGCAAAGATGCAGAATAATGGAGGCGTAGCAATGGGGGGAAGGAAATAGGAAGTAGAAGTGAGAGCGGGAGCCAACGGGATGTTGGAGTTTCCGGCGTATCCAGCCCTCCGCTCATGCTGAGCTTCGTCGAAGTATGAGTGGAGCCACCGAACCGAGCCGCCTTCGCTACCTGCCCTCACCAGCGAAGAGTAAAGAGTGAGATGGGAAGAGTGAAATGAAGCCAAAGCCGGAAATTCACGAATGACCACTGACTACTGACCACTGACCACTGACCACTGACCACCACTCACACAAAAAATGCCTGCATCAAGCAATGTGATGCAGGCATTTTCGGTTGTAGAATCGAAAAATATCTGAGTTATGGAACTGCGATTTCCATCAAGCCAACATCGCTGAAGCCGCAACCTTCCAGCACAACAAGGTACAGGCCGTTCGGCAAGTCGCTTCCCGGGTAGGAGCCGATGCTTTTCACACCGCCGAACGTTGCCGTGTGGTCTCCGCTGGCTTGGGTTGCTCCGTTGATTAATCGCGCGACCTCGCGGCCCCTTGTGTTCAGGATTCGTAGCGTGACGGCTCCGCCGCTTCCGCCCAGTTTGTACGGGATGGAGATGGCCGAGCCGGTGAACGTTGGGATTGCCCCCAACGCCACAGTTCCGCAACTGCTGGTTCCGCCAACCTTGGTTGTCCCCTGGTTGTAGGGGACAACGATTTTTGCGGAGTAGTCTTCTGTCAGAACGCCATCGGTTAGGCGGTAGGTGATGGTGTAGATACGGCCATCGCCGCCACGATCCCGCTCGGCACGCAGATCGAACTGGATATCGGCGGTTCCGGTGGTTGCGTTGGCAACGTCGCCGGTAATCGCCTCATCGCCGGTGATGCTTTGCAGCGTTGCGGTGGCACTGCACCCCTGCAAGATTGTCAGCACCGCGTTGATGGTCTGCATGGCATCATTCGGCGACCAGATGATTTCTGGCGATAGAGCGATATCCAAAATCCCCCCCGCGTTGCACACGCCAAGTTGCACCACAAACGCATCCTCACCTCCGTTCTGCGAAACGTCGTAGGCTCCGGCGGTTGTTGGCAAGTCGGTGGTTCCATTGGCAGTTTTCCCAACGATGTAAAAGCTCCCCTTTCCATCAAGTGTTAGATCATAACCGTAATCGTCCGCGCTTCCGCCAAGCAGTGTTGAGTAGGCAAGCTGAGCCGCGCCGCTGGCCGAGGGGTTGATACGGGAGAGGAACGCATCGTACCCTCCATTCTGCAAGCCATCGTAGGCATCGCCGGTAACGGGATAATCGGTGGTTCCATCTTGGGTGTAACCTGTTATCCAGGGGTATCCGCTTCTATCCACCACAATCGCTTCGGCAACATCTAATCCATCCCCTCCAATAAAGGTGGAATAGACTAATTGCGCAGCACCACTGACCGAGGGGTCTAACTTCGTGACCACCACATCGCCGCCACCACCGTTGAAACTTTGGTCGTAGGCTCCGGTGGTGGTGGGATAGCTTGGGGAACCGGATGCGCTCGTGTAGCCAACCACCCACACGTTCCCGGTTGCATCAAGGGCAATTTCATATCCGATCTCGGACGCGCTTCCGCCAAGGAAGGTGGAGTAGGCAAGTTGCGCCGCGCCACTTGCCGAGGGGTCCATCTTTGTCACGAAAATATCTATCAAGCCGTTCTGCGTTTGGTCGTAGGCTCCGGTGGTTGTGGGATAATCAGTTGTGCCATCAGTAGTGAATCCAACAATCCAGACGTTTTCATCACCATCCAGCAGAAGATCGTAGCCGATGTCGGTATCGCTTCCGCCAAGGAAGGTGGAGTAGGCAAGCTGCGCCGTGCCGCTTGCCGAGGGATCGAATTTTGCCAGAAAGGCATCGCCCCCACCACCGTTGTTTGTTTCATTATAGGCCCCGGTGGTGGTTGGGTAGTTGGTGGTTGTCGGGGTGGTTGTGCCAGTAACCCACGCATTCCCGTTTCCATCCACCACAATCGCGCTCCCTTCGTCGTAGCCGCTTCCGCCAATCATCACGGAGTAGGCAAGCTGGGCCGCGCCGCTGGCCGATGGGTCAATCTGCGCCACGAAAATTTCGTGCGCGCCGGGCGACACGTCGTAATCGCCAGAGGTTTTCGGGAACGGCTCGCGCGCGCCGCCGGTGATCCAGATTTTGCCATTTCCATCAATCGCTAACGCGCGCGCAAAATCCCCTTGCGAACCTCCAATAAATGTGGAGTACGCAAGCTGCGCCGCCCCGCTGGCCGAGGGATCCAATTCCGCGATGAACGCATCTAACAACCCAGCGTGCGTTGTTGTGTACGCGCCGGTTGTGGTGGGGTAATCGGTAGTGGCATCAATAGTCTGCCCTGCAACCCAGATGTTGCCATCAACATCAAGCGCAACGCCACGGGCTTCGTCGTTCCCGCTTCCGCCGATGAAGGTGGAGTAGATCAGCGGGTCAATCACCAGCGTCCGGCTGCGGTCGTAGCGGCCCACCGCAAAGCCGATTGCTCCGTCGGCATCCACCACAAATTCGCAGGGGATTTGCTGGCGTGTGCCGTTCGGCAATTCTTGGTAGGCGAACAGTTCCCGCAGCTCCACCTGGCCCAGGCTTGTGCAGATGGAAAGGCGGCCTTCCGGGGTCAATTCGGTGCGGTCGGCACCGGCCATGCGGTAGCGAATCTGCGCGGGGTTGGCTTCCGGAGCAACGATAAGATCATACCGGGGGAAACCTTCATCCAGATAGAACTGAGCATCAATTCCGGGATAGATGTTGTGCAGACGGGCCCCGCCAAAACTTTGGCAATCGGTTCCCCATTTGCTTCGGTCCTGGCCAAGAAAGTAATTGGTTCGGGTGCCAAGATTGTCGGTCCCGACGGCGTGCGATTTTGGCGAGGCTCCAAGAAATTCCAGCCGTAGAACATGGCCAGAAACCGTAACCACTTCATCTGCACCATCACCATTATTCCCAACAGCTTCCGCCATTCCGATTGCCGAACGCGACCGCCGCGCCGAAGCTGGTGTACGTTGATAGAGGTCATAGACCGCGCCGCTATTGGTGAGCCAGATATTGACTCCGTTCTGCTTCATCAGGAACCGGGCCTCCGGGTTCCACTGGCCACGGTTTTCGGTGAATCGGCCCGGCTGGCGGGCAAGCATCGCCGATGCTGTTTGCGGCGCAACGGCCGGGCGCGAAGCCGCCATTTGAGCGTTTGCGTGAGCGTTTGGTGCGCTTGGCCGTGGCTGGCCTTGCGCACCAAGCTGAGCAATGCTTGCAATCAGCAAGCCTGCGGTTAGCAATAGAAGTTTCATGTGAGTGTAGCCTTGTTCCTCTATTGCAATTATGGGATTGGTTTCCACTTCCCGCCGATGAAGAGCAGCGTCACCACCACATCATCATCGGCAAGGGTGTAGATGGGAACGCCATCGCTGATAACAACGCCATCGGGGTCGGCAGTGGAGACGTAGAGTATCTGCCCGGCAACCCCGGTTGGCAAGTTGATGGTGGCTGCCGAGGCCCCAACGCCGTTATCGTTCACATGGGCGGCAACAACATCGCCGCCGATGGTGGCCGCGCTTGCGTAGCTGGCGCTGGAGACCACCATTTTACCATCGCTGATTTGCAGTGCAGTTCCGGTTGCGTTGCTGTTGGTTAGTTCCAGCGTTGGCACTGTGCTGCTGTTGTTGCTGAAGGCTTGGGGAAGGGTTGGGCCGTTCACCCAGGCGATGGAGGCACCATTGTAACCGATCACTTGCCCAGTTGAAGCTCCGGTCGGGTTCAGTTTTGGCAATGTTATTACTCCATCAGCAATGTGGCGTTCCCGTACAGCATAGGTGAGCAATTTCAATCCCGAAATAGCACTATCGGCCATTTTGGAAGTTGTCACCGTGCCATTGGCGACTTTGGAAGTAGTAATTGCATTAGCCACAACATCGCTGTTCGTAATGCCGCCAGTGAGGTATAGCTTTGAGAAGTGAATTGCCGCTGTTGGGCTAATGTCTGCCGTAGTGATCGTGCTATCTAAAATCTTGGCAGAAGTCACCGCGCTGGGAGCGATAGAGGGGTTTGGATAGCTCCCTGTCAGATCGCCTGAGGCTGGCCCAGTAAGCACAACGCTTGCCCACTCCAACGTTGCCGCCGTTGCTGTTGGCGCGGGGGCTGCGGCAATGGCAAGCATTTGCCCAGCCGTTCCGTTGGTTGCTGGAAGTGTGTAGGTGATGTTCCCCGTTTGCGTCTGCGCTTTGAATGCCGTGTAGTTGGCAGTGTTGGGGAATGCGCCAGAACCGCTGTAGTCTTCAAAGAAACGGAGTTCGCTTGCTGCGCCATCGTTGTTGGCAAGCCACAGATCGGTGTTGCCGAAGACGGCGACGTCGGAGGTGCTGATCGTCATCGGCAAGAATCCGCTTGGATCGTTGGCGTGGAAGCCGAAGCTCCGGTCGGCATTCAGCGTCAAGCCGCGACCACCGGAGATGGCAGAGTAAAATCCCGATGCCGTGTTGTTTTCACCACCACCCACCGTCGAAAGAGCACCCGATGCCGAGTTGATGTAACCACCACCCACCGTCGAAAGAGTACCCGATGCTGTATTGGCATTGCCACCACCCACTGTCGAGCGAGTTCCCGATGCTGTGTTTCCGACGCCGCCCCCCACGGTTGCAAACGCACCGTCAGTTGAGCTTCCAGTGTTGTTACCTGCGCGGTTACTGCTGCCACCACCAACAACTCCATAATCATCCGTCACGCTGTTGGTAAGCCCGCTGGCTCCGCCGCCAGCAATCGTGGCTCCAACTACTCCACCCGTCACGCTGTTTCCGTTGAACCCACCGATGATGTTCGCGCTGGTTGCGTTCGGTTCATACCGCATCACTCGCCGGCGGCCTTCGGTGGCGGTGCCGCCGTTATCCACCCGAATCTCGAAGGCTTGATTGTTGGTCGTCCCAAGAAAATTGGTTGCTGGATTGGTGCTGCTGTTGCCGGTTAGGCTCCATGCGTTTGCGGTCACGATGGAGTCTGCGTCGGCCCAGCTCATCACCCCGCCTGTGGTTGATGTCAGAATATCACCATTGCTTGCCGCAGCCGAGGCTGGAAGCGTGTAGGTGATATTTCCTGTTTGCGTTTGCGCTTGGAAGGCGGTGTAGTTCGTGCCTGTGTATGTGAAGCTCGTGTTCGGCTCGTAGAACCGCAGGTCGCGGGCGTTGTTGTCAATGTTCCCAATCAAC
>JAEUSP010000016.1 GCA_016788565.1 Chlorobiota bacterium
CAAGGATTGGAACGCCGTTCAAGCAGATGGAGAGTTGTTCAGGGTTGAACTCAATCCCGGAGTATCCAACCGCCGCAAGGATTCGCCCCCAGTTTGCGTCGGCCCCGTGAATGGCGGTTTTCACCAAGTTGGAGTTGGCAACGGCGCGTGCGGCTTGTTCGGCTTCGGATTCGGTGGCCGCGCCGCGCACCTGGATTTCAATCAGCTTTTGCGCCCCTTCGCCGTCGCGGGCAATCATTTTTGCCAGGACAATCATCACGTGGGTCAGGGCATCGGCAAGCTGGTCGAACTCCGGTGTGCCTTCGGTCACGGTTGGATTTTGCGCCATCCCGTTGGCCAGGACGATTGCCATATCGTTGGTGCTGGTGTCGCCATCCACGCTGATCCGATTGAAGGAAAGCTGGCAGGCACGGCCAAGCATCAGCTGCAACGCGGGCTGGGTGACGGCGGCATCGGTGGCGATAAACGCCAGCATGGTGGCCATGTTTGGGGCAATCATCCCGGACCCTTTTGCCATTGCCCCAATCGTCACCGGAACGCCACCGATGCGAACCCGCACGGCGTATTCTTTGGAGCAGGTGTCGGTGGTCATAATCGCCAACGCGGCCTGGTGCGCGCCTTCGGGCGAAAGCAGCGGCGCAAGCTGGGCAATGCCGGTGGTGATTTTTTCCATCGGCAGATATTCGCCAATCACCCCGGTGCTGGAAACCAGAACTTGATCTTCGGGAAGGCCCAGCGCGGCGGCGGTCTGGCGGATCATCTTCCAGGCATCCTCCAGCCCACGCTCGCCCGTGCAAGCGTTGGCAATGCCGCTGTTGACGGCAACCGCCTGGCAAGTCTCGGTTTGGCGCAACTGGATTCGGTTGGCAAGCACCGGCGCGGCCTGGGCCTTGTTGGTGGTGAACACGCCGGCAACGGTTGCCGGGCGGTCGCTAACCAGCAACGCAAGGTCCAGCTTGCGGCGGCGGATTCCGCAATGCACCCCTCCGGCGCGGAAGCCCGGCGCGGCAGTAATGCCCCCTTCAATGTGGACGATTTCTGGTTTCATAGTAGCCCCTCCGTTTCATCGAAGCCAAGTTGGATGTTCATGTTTTGCACGGCTTGCCCGGCAGCGCCTTTCAGCAGGTTATCAATCGCCGACATCAGCGTCAGCCGCCCGGTGCGTGGGTCCAGGCGGTAGCCGATGTCAATAAAATTGGTGCCAACCACGCCGCGCAAATCGGGAATCCGTTCCGGCGACCAGCGTACAAACGGCTTGTTGGAGTAGTGCTGGTGATAGAGTTCGCCAAGCTGTTGGTGGGTGATTGGCCGGCGCAACCCCAACGTCATGGTGGTCACTATTCCCCGCTCCACCGGAATCAAATGCGGGGTGAACGCCACCGTGACCTCCGTTCCCGCAACCCGGCCCAGGGCTTGCTCAATCTCCGGCAGATGCTGGTGATCGCCCACGCGGTAGGCCCGCACGTTCCCCGCCACCTCGCTGAACGAAAGCTCCGCCGAAGCCGACCGCCCCGCCCCGGTTGTTCCCGACATTGAGTGAATAATTATGCAGTCAAGGTCAATCACCCCAGCGGCAACCAGCGGCAGCAACGGAAGCAGGACACTTGTTGGATAGCAGCCCGGGTTGGCAATCACTTCCGCCGCTGCGATTTCCCCAGTGTTCCATTCTGGCAGGCCATACACCGCTTTGGATAGATACTCCGTTGCGGTGTGGGCGCGCCGGTAAAACTGCTGGTAGGCGGCGGCATCTTTCAGCCGGAAATCGCCGCCAAGATCAATCACTTTCACACCACGCTCAGCCAGCAAAGGCAACAACGGCAAGGCTTCACCGGATGGAAGAGCAAGAAAGATGAGGTTGCAGCTGCTTGCTTTTTCAAGATTCCAGGGTTCAAATTTTGCATCAACTCTGCCGCGCAAGTCGGGGTGAAGCGTGGCCACATCTGCGCCAACGGAGGAATTGGCGAACAGCGGGCCAACCGCCACCCCGGTGTGCCGCAGCAGCAAACGCAGCAACTGCCCACCGGAGTAGCCAGATGCGCCAAGAATGCCGATGCGAAATTGGGGTGATTGAATAATCATGCACAATTATACATTGATCTGCATATTCATGCAATGACTTTTTTAGAGTTTTTACGAAGCGATAATGTTTGCGGTGTGGTGGAAGGCGGAGCGGCAGTTGAAACACGCAAGAATGAAGAAGGGTGGAATGGGGGAAATCACAGAAAGGGAATCGCTGTCCGGTACGATTCTTGCTACGGTTGAAACCGCTGCACCCAGCGGCAATTCCCGCCAACTTTGTACTTTTGGCCACGCTGTTCGCAAAGGCCGCATTTGGCACCACTGCGCGAACGTGTGCGCCCCAACTATTTCTTGTACAGGAATCCAATGATGAACAACACGCAGGCTTCTTCCCGGCCCGACATCTTACTGATTGACGACGACCCCAACTTCCTTGAAGCCGTTGGCGAACTGCTGAAACGGGTGGGGCACCGCACCATTTCCGCTCGCAGTGGTGAGGAAGGGTTGGCACTGTTAGGGGCCGAGGCTCACAACATCCAGTTGGTGCTGCTGGACATTCGGATGCCGGGGATGGGAGGGATACAGACCTTGGAGCAGATCGTTCGGTTCCACCCCACGCTGCCGGTGATTATGCTGACCGGGGAAAACTCCATTGACCTTGTGGTGCAAGCAATGAAGACCGGAGCCACCAATTACATCTACAAAGGTTCTGGCGCAAACGAGCTGCTGTCGGCAATCAACGCCGTGGTGGATCAGTTGAAGGCTGGGAAGGAACATGTGGGGGATGCAAGCCAGTACGGCATTATTGGAAACAGCCCCGACTTGCAACGGATTATCGGCGAAGCCGCGCTCTGCGCCCGCTCGATGATCTCGGTGCTGATTACCGGGGAAACCGGTGTTGGCAAGGATTTGCTGGCCAGCGCGATTCACAAAATGAGCCCCCGCAAGAACAAGCCGTTTGTGGTGTTGGATGTGCCGAACATCCCGGCCACGATGTTTGAAAGTGAGTTGTTCGGCCACACCAAAGGGGCGTTTACCGGGGCGGTGGAAGTGAAGCCGGGAATGGTGCAAGCCGCGCACCAGGGGACACTGTTTCTGGATGAGATTGGTGAGTTCCCGATTGAGCTTCAATCCAAATTTTTGCGGGTGATTGATTCGCAAACGGTCCGGCGGCTTGGCTCGGTCCAGGCCGAAGAAGTTGATGTTCGGATCGTCTCGGCCACCAACCGCGACCTTCTGGAAGCAGTCAGCGAGCGGGTATTCCGCGAGGACTTGCTGTACCGGCTGCGGGGCATTGAGATTCACATCCCGCCACTGCGTGAACGGCGCCAGGACATTGCGCCGCTTGCCAACCACTTCCTAACCGGGTTTGCCAAGAAGAACGACATGGGGCCAAAACGCTTCAGCGATTCGGCGATTGATATGCTGGAGCGGCAACGGTGGCCGGGGAACGTTCGCGAGCTTCGCCGGCTGACGGAGGCCGCAGCGGTGATGACCCCTGGCGAGCTTATCGAGCACACCGATTTGGCCCGTGTTCTGGATCGCAACGATTCCTCCCGCAACCATGATCTTTCCGTCATTCGCGATTACGGCGACGTGCAGCAATTAGCCAAGCAAACCAAAAAGGAGGAGCTGGTGAAAGTGCTGGACCGGAACGAATGGAATATCACCAAAGCCGCTGCAGAGTTGGGAATTGACCGCTCCACACTCAGCAAGCAGATGAAAACGCTTGGCATCAACAAGCCACGGCTTGGCATGCGGTGAAATGTCGAATGTCGAATGTCGAATGCCGAATGTCGAATGTCGAATGTCGAATGTCGAATGCCGAATGTCGAATGCCGAATGTCGAATGCCGAATGCCGAATGTCGAATGCCGAATGCCGAATGTCGAATGTCGAATGCCGAATGCCGAATGCCGAATGTCGAATGGGCAAGATGGGGGGAGTGAACGGGGGGCCAGCGACAACTGCGCAGGCTGAGTAACTGCGTTCGGTGAAGATTCGGCAACAATGCTACAGCAGGAACGACGCTCGTAGCTGCAGGGCATGGACGTTCTGTTCTGTGGTAAACGATGCGCGTGCGTTCAGCGGCAGCAGGCCGTAGTCGAAATCAAGAATCAGCGGGGCGTTGATGCCAAGCTGGCGTAACGGCAGGTTCACCCCAAAACCATAACGTGGGCTTAGCGTTGATTGCTCGGCATACGGATCATCAACGGTCTGGCGGTGCAAGCCCAAACGGAGCGATAGCCCGTAGGCTTGAAGCTGCAAACCGGCATCGAACTGGTTCTGGCGGTCGCCGCTGGTGGGAGCGGATAGGCCATCAACGCTGGTAAGTTGTAGCGATGTGCCGACCCCGACTCCAATTGCTCCCTCAAACTCTGGGAAAGGAATCGTGAGGGCTGCGCCAAGGTTCAGCCACGTGGCAATGGGGGTTTGAATGGAGGGTTCATCGTAGGTCATATCTCCACCAAGATCGCGCACCGCAACACCGAAACAGAGAGGTCCTTCGGCATTTCCGTGCAGCGTTAGCGGCAGTTGGTACGTTGCTCCAGCGTCAAGCCAGACTCCACTTCCGTACACTGGCAGGTTGGAAGAAAAACCGCTATCGCTTCCAAACACGGCAAGGGTGCTTGTGGTGAACTGCTTCACCGTTGCCCCCACGCGAAAACCTTCGATAGAAGGGGAGGCGATTGTCACCGAAAGAAGGTCATCGTAGCTGCGGACAATGGCTCCCAACTGTCCGTTTTGGAACACTTGCTGCACCTCACCCAAGCCAAGATGGGAGTAGTTGATGCTTACCGCGCCGTAGCTGGGGTTGCTCCACCACATACCAATTTCCGAGTATCCTATCTCACCCTCAATCCACGGGGCATTTCGATTGGAGAGGAACGCGCCAACGGTCGCGCTATCGGCAATGGTGGCGGGATTTGATCCCCAGGCGGTTGGGTCCCCAGCGGCTGCGGTTCGCACGCTGCCAAGCACCGAGGTCCGGGGATCGGGGGTGGCGTTAAGCGAGCCAAGTGGTTGAGCCGGTGCGGTGCTTGCGAACAACAATGAAAGCAGCAGCCAGCAGAATACGTGATACGGGTATCTCATAACAACAACTCCGGTATGATGAAAACGAACGCCGCAATGTTCGTTATTCTCTACCGGAGCTGCAAGGCTAAAATTTGATCTGGGTTACAACTCCCACTCCACCCCCAAAACCGGAATTAACCCAAGCTGAAGTTGTGCTTCCGGTTGCTTCTTTACTCGGTTCCAGTAGTAGTCGGCAACGTTCTCGCGGTTGTAGGCGTTCAGCACGCTAAGGTAGATCACAAGGTTGGAACGCTCGAACAGGAAGCGGCGATCAACCCGCACGTTCAGCGTGTGATAATCGGGATACCGTTCGGCCATGAATTTGCCTTGGTCGCGAACGCTTCGGTTCTGGCGTGCTGATTCGGCCAGATCGAGCGGGGTGTATGGTGTTCCCCCAGCCAGGTTGAACCGAACGCTCACTTCCCACACGTTGCTTGGCCGCCACCCACCAACCACACTCAGCAGATATTTGTTGTCGAACATCCGGTCGCGCCAAGTCCCGTTTGCGTCGCGGTAGCTGCTGCGGATGTAGGAGGCACTCACCAACCCGTAGAAATCTTCCGCCAACTTTTTTTGCAGCAACAACTCCACCCCGTGCGAACGCCCTTCCCCGTTTGACAGCAGCGTGCCGTAGTTTCCAAAATCGGCATCGCCAGCGGCATCATCAATCACCGAAAGCATCGGGCGTTGCGGGTCCAACGGAAGGTTGCTGTACTGCTTCACGTAGCCCTCCACCGTCAGTTTTGTGTCGTCGGTCAGCATGTAGTCGGCACCAAGAACGTAGTGGGTTGCGCGGGTGCTGGGCAACGACTCGTTCCGCTGGTCTTGCGCCAGCAGCACCATCGGGAGCGTCTGGTGGTAGATGCCGAACGCCGCTTTCACATTCAACAGATCGCTGGCGCGGTACAGCACCGAGGCGCGTGGCGAGAAGGTGACATCGCCGTTCACCGAGGAGTATTCGGCACGCATCCCCACGGTGGTCGTCAAGGCTTCCATTGGGGTCCAGCTGTGCGAAAGATATGCCCCACCTTTGGCGGTGTTGAACTCCTTCAGAAACTCCAACGCCGGGGTGATTTCGCCAGTGCCGTTGGTGTCGGGGCCCATGAACACGTCGTAGTTCATCATCTCACGGGCGGCCTCAATTCCGAACTCCAGCGTTTGCCCGTCGGCGATTTCCACGGTGTTCAAGTTGCGAAGCGTGAGGGCCGACTCCACGTAGTTGTTCCGGTAGCTGAGTTCGCGGTTGCTGAAGCGGAAAAACTCTTCGTCGGAATTGGTGCTGTTGAAGGAAAGTGAAGTGTTGGAGAATCCGGTCCCGCTCCAGATAGAACGCCAGTTCCCGCCGGCGGTGGTCTGCAAGGTCTGTTGTTCGCCGAACGGGCCTCCGTTATCGGCGGCTTCTTCGTAGGTGCGGTTGAATTGGCTGAGCGCGGCAATCCCCAACAACGTCACGCGGTTGTTTGGGTCCAGATCTACGGTGGCTTTCCCTTGAAGATCACCAAACCGTGGCGCGCCATCGTAGTTGCTTGCTTTCTGGATCAGATCAAGGTAGCTGCGGTGGCCACTAAGCATGAACGAGCCGATTCCGGAAGGGAGCGGCCCTTCGATCGAGCCGCCGAACCCGGCCATGTTCAGGTCAATCTGCCCCTCCAACTCCTCCCGATTTCCATCACGGTATTTGATATCCACCACCGATGAAAGCCGGTCGCCATACTGGGCACCAAAGCCGCCAGCTTGGAACTCCACGCCATCAATAAAATCAACATTCAGGAAGCCGATGGGGCCGCCGCTGGAGCCTTGCTGCGGGAAGTAGTTGACGTTGGGAATGGGGATGTTGTCAAGGGTGAAATTAGTCTCGGTGGGGCTTCCGCCGCGCACGGCAAGGTCGTTCCGGTTGTCGGCGGTGCGGGCAACGCTTGGCAGCGCGTTCAGCACACGGCTGATGTCGCCAGCCGAGCCAGGGGCGCGCCGAATTTCTTCGGCGTTCATCGCCACGGTGCTGATTGCCGATTCCTCGCGCCCGCTGAAATATCCGGCGGTCACGGTGACTTCTTGCCCCACCGCGCTTTTTTCTGGCAACTCAATTTCCACTTGGGTGATCCGGTCGGGGCGGACGATGATGTCGGTTTTCACCACCGGCTGGTGGCCAACCGAAGTCACCTTCAGGCTGTATCCGCCTGGCGATAGTTTGTCAATGGTGAACTCACCATTCCGGTTGCTGACCGCGCCACGCTTGGTGTCGGGGATTGCAACGGTTGCGCCGGTTACTGGCTCCTTCGTTTCGGCACTGATAACAATTCCTCGGATTGTGCCGTTCGGTTCCTGTGCACACGCTGCTGCCGGAAACAGGATGGACAAAAGAATTCCCCCCACGCCAAACGCGCAGGCTGCGATTGATGAAATACTCATGGATGTTTTTGTGGTCAGTTGGGCGTGTAGGCTGGGCGCATCCGAATCAAGCGTCGCGATGCTGATGAAACCCTTTCTGGTTGCCCGTTCGCTGGATAGACAACCGCAGAAGCTGAACCTGACAAGTAGGAAGTATACTCCAAACAGAGTGGTTTGCGAAAAACTCAATCACTGTCATTCCCAGTTCACCCCGACCAGTCGGGGCGAAAGCGGGAGCCGAAGGCCTGCGAAGCGTATCCATAGCGCACCTAGCTGAGCAGAGTTCCGCAAACCAATTTGCGCCGAGTATAATGACCACCCGCCCCCCAATTTCTTGAAAGGATGCTGACCTTGTTGGCAACTGATGCTATCCCATTCGCGGAACTGATGCTACCCAGATTCTACGTTTGCGATTAAGGTACAGGGACACCATCCGCACATCTGCATCCTCAGATCGGGGGGGAGCTTCCCATCTCAACAACAACTCAGCTTACACGGTGTATCGTGGTTCCGTAGCCCCGCAATGGGTGACTGCGTGAGGAATCAATTACCCACCGTTGTTGTGCCGCCTCTCGGTCCGGACTGGGGGGGATAGCACTGCAATAGCGTATGGGCCAACGGCAACCGCACCTATTCCCCGCACACAGCTAACCTTCCCATAGCCACACTATGAACTGCTCAACAACGTGGTGCATTGCACCGCGCAGGCTTCGTTTTGCCCAAATCCTTTCTCTGCTTTTCCTTCTGATAGCCTCGCAGCCACTGCTTGCCCAGCTTTACCCAAACCCCGCCCCAGCGCCGATGGTGGATATTCACGGCCACATGGGGGTGGGGACACTTCGCCCCGATTCTTCGGCAATCCTTGATGCGTTCTCCACCGCCAGCGGGTTTCTGCTTCCGCGAATGAACAGCACACAGCGTGACCAAATTGCTGGCAATCGCCCGGCAAAAGGGTTGATGATTTTCAATATCCAAACCGACCGCTGCGAGATTAACATCGGCACAAAAGAACGCCCGCGTTGGGTCCCGTGCCAGATGGTGGATACCAGCGGAAGCCTTGTGATCAACGGCCCAGTTAGCCCCAACGGCGACCCCGGCGACCCGGGCGATCTGTTCGTTTCGCAGGGGCCGAACAATCCGCCAATCTGGCTTGAGCCGGAAGCCGCCGTCCCCGCGTGGTTTCTGCGCGGCAACGCCAACACCAACCCGGGAACCGGAACCGGACAGAACTTCATGGGAACCCGCGATAACCGCGATGTGGTGTTTGCAACCGGCGGCGTGGAGCGGGGCAGATTTCTTAGCCCATCCAACGGCGGTGGGTTCTCCATCACCGGCCCATTTCTGCCGGGCGGAAATGCCGGAACTTCCGGGATGGCGTTGGTTTCCTCCGGCCCCAGCACACCACCAACGTGGCAGGTTGTTCCCTTTTTGCCAGCTGGCACCCGCAACTTCTCCACGCTGGCGTGGGATAGCGTTGCGGGGATGTGGGTGGAGAACATCAACCTGACCAGCAACCCCACCAACGGCAACACCGACATCAACGGAAATTTGAACGTTGATGGCAACACCACGCTGAACGGAACTACCGTCTCCATCCCCAACGTGCCGAACGTCACTAACGGAACTGAGGTGGTGATTACTGATGCTTCCGGGAATGTGCAAACCATCAACGTCAATGACCTGATTGGCAACGCAACGCTCACCCAAAACGCTATCTGGGTTGGCGATGCCAGCAATAATCCTGCAGAGCTTCTTTCCACAAACTTGCAAGGCTCGGTGCTGGTCCAGAACGCCAGCGGCGCGCCAACATGGACCACGCCGGCAGCCTCACCATTCTGGGCATTGAACGGCAACGCCGGAACCAACCCAGCCAACAATTTTGTGGGAACCACCGACCCTTCCGACTTGGTGTTCCGCACCGCAAACACCCCACGAATGCGACTTGGCCAGGGGGGGACCGACAACGTGGTAAACATCACCGGAACCCCCGATGCGGTTGTTGGCAACACCAGTGCCGATGCCGTTTGGGACGTTCGCGTTGCTGGCGACCTGTACGCCAGCGGCATCTTCAAATCGGGCGGCTCGCTCTGGATGGATGGGCGCAACGCCACGCAAAACCAAGTCACCAGCGACAACACCTTGTGGATGACCACACGCGGCGCAACCAACGCGCTGGAGCTTCACCTTGATGAGCTTGGAGCGGCAGCGCAGGGGCGGCGGCGGGTGATGCGGTACGAGCCGAACAACACCAGCGCAAACATCATTGGCGGGTTCAACCTTAACAGCGTGACGGCGGGTGTGGTTGGGGCCACCATCAACGGCGGCGGAAGCAACGGCGCGGCCAACACGGTGACGGATAATTTTGGGACCATCAACGGCGGCGAAGCAAACCGCGCCGGCGACGCAGGCGGAACCACTGCCGACGCACGCTACGCCACTGTGAGCGGTGGATTAAGCAACACCGCATCGGGGGAAAACTCTACTGTTGCTGGCGGCTACTTGAACAGCGCGTCGGGGCCAAGCAACACGATTGGCGGAGGTCGGCAGAACCAAGCAAGCGATGTCAGCACCACGATTGGCGGAGGGATGCAAAACCGCGCAACCAACAACAACGCGGTGGTTGCCGGGGGGTCGGGGAATCTTGCCAGCGGGAACAGTTCGGCGGTTGGCGGCGGCGCAAGCAACCAAGCCACAAGCACCAACACCACAATTCCGGGCGGGGTAAGCAACACCGCAACGCAACTGAACGCCACCGTTGGCGGCGGAAGCTCGAACGATGCGATAGCACAAGGGGCCACCGTTGCTGGTGGTGAGGATAACACGGCAGCTGGGGGGGCATCATTTATTGGTGGAGGAGGCAACAACATTGCCACGGGAACCACCAGCAACATTGTTGGCGGGGTCAACAATCGGGTGGATGGGAATCAAAGCAGCATACTTGGCGGCGACCGCGACACCGTCTTGGGGCCACACAGCATGATTGGTGGCGGAAGGCTGAACAAGGTTATCGCCACAGCAGATTTTAGCGTGATTGGCGGCGGCCAAAACAACCTGATTAACAACGGCAACAGCGTGATTGCGGGCGGCAACACGAACATTATCAGTGCCGACGGCGCAGCAATTGGTGGTGGTGGCGAAAATAGAGTAAGCGGGCTAAACGGAACGGTTGGTGGCGGGCAACTGAACAACGCAAGCGGCCAGACATCAGTCATCGCCGGCGGGCGATTGAACCAAACAACCGAACGTTTCACCTTTGTTGGCGGCGGCGACCGGAACGTGGCATCAGGGCCTGGAGCAGTGGTTGCTGGCGGCGGCGATAATGGAGTATTCAGCCCAGCGGGGAACACTGCATCGGGCTTGTCGGCGGCGGTTGTTGGCGGCTACAGCAACACCGCTGCCGGTCACCAGAGCATCGTTGGCGGGGGGAACAGCAACTCTGCTTCGGCAGCCGCAGCAGGCGCGGCAATTGTTGGCGGCACAGGGAACGTGACCACCGCGAACGAGGCGTTTATTGGTGGCGGGCGGGGCAATCAAGTAGCGGCACAGTTCGCCTCGGTTGTTGGTGGAAATCTGAATCGAGCACAAAGCATCTACTCGGGGGTGCTAAGCGGACTGAACAACCAAGAGCAGAGCACTGTTGGCGGCAACAATGGAGCCAACGCAATCGTGGGCGGGCGCAATCACTTTGTGAACGGCTCCAGCAACACCATTGCTGGCGGCGAAAACGACACAGTGATTGGCCGCTTCAGCTTGATTGCTGCCGGAACCGGAAACAACACCAACGGCGACTACCATTTTATCGGTGCCGGAACCAACAACCGGATTGTTTCGGGAACCACCAGCAACATCATCGGCGGGAATCTCAATCAGATTACCGGCAACTACAACCTGATCGGCGCGGGCATTGCCAACAGCGTTGGCGCGGAACACTCCAGCATTGTTGGCGGGCGCAGAAACCAAGTGGCTTCGGTGAATTCCTTCATTGGCGGTGGCGACACTAACTCCATTGCTGCCTCATCATTCAACAGCGTTGTTGGTGGCGGCGTGCGGAACAGCATCACCAACCGTTTTGGTGTGATTGGCGGCGGCGTAGCAAACACCATTTCCGGCGATTCATCGGCGATTGTTGGGGGGGCAGGAAACCGGGCATCCAACACCTTGAGCTTTGTTGGTGCCGGGCAGTTCAACGTTGCTTCGGGGGCGTACTCGGTGGTCTCGGGTGGCTTGCGCGACACAGCATCGGGACCCACTGCCACAATCAGCGGCGGCGAACGGAACGTGGCAACCGGGCAAGCATCAACCGTTGGCGGGGGAATGGCGAATCGCTCCACAAGCAACAACACAACAGTAGCCGGCGGGTTTGCCAATCAAGCTACCGGGAACTCCACAACAGTTTCCGGTGGATTTAGCAACCAAGCCACACAGCAATATGGCGTTGTTGGGGGGGGAAGCAACAACCAAGCGACTGCGTTGGCGGCCACAATTTCCGGCGGCACGAATGGAGTAGGAAGCGGACAATATGCTGTGATTAGCGGCGGTGAGTCCAATATCTCCAGCGGTTTGCATTCGGTAGTTGGTGGCGGGCTTTCTAATCAAGCGAACGGGCAACAAAGCACCGTTGCTGGTGGTGCCGGAAGCCAAGCCGGAGCGTCGTATGCCACCGTGGGGGGGGGGCAAGCAAACGGGGCATTGGATAGCGCATCCACCGTTTCGGGCGGCCAGAACAATGCCGCACGCGCACGTCACTCCACCGTTTCAGGCGGGTTGTGGAACAGTGCCAACTCACCATTCTCCAGCATTAGTGGTGGCTACGCAAACAACATCTTCTCTGCTCAATCATCCCACATTGGCGGCGGTGATTCCAACCAAGTGCTAAGCCCATACTCGGTGATTGGTGGCGGGCGATTCAACTACGTCAGCAACCAATACGCCACCATCGGCGGTGGCCTTAGCGACACCGCCACCGGGCAAGCCGCAACCATCGCCGGCGGCGAAGGGAACAAGGCAATCGGCGGAGCTTCAGCAATCGGAGGTGGCTACCAGAATTATGCTACCGGTAGCCTTAGCGTTGTTGCTGGCGGTTTCCAGAATCGTGACTCGGCTGATCAAGCTGGCATTGTTTCCGGTTTCACCAACCGCATTGGCCCAACCGGCGCACGCGCGTTTATCGGCGCTGGCTTGGGGAACCGCGCGGGCGGTCCGCAATCGGTGATTGGCGGCGGCGCAACCAACCAAACAGGCGACACCAGCGATAACGCAGTGATCGGCGGCGGAGCCAACAACGTTGCTCGTGGCCAACATTCCACAATCGGCGGTGGATATATCAGCCTTACCACTGGCAACTACAGCACGGTTGCCGGGGGCATATCCAACTTTGCCGCTGGCCACGGCTCGTTTATTGGCGGCGGCGGCCCCAGTGCTGCGGGGGGGCAATTCTCCACAATCGGGGGAGGAGCAAACAATCTTGCAAGCGGCAACTACACCACCATTGCTGGTGGGCATTGGAACGACATTGCTCCACTGGGCCAATTTGGTGTGGTGAGCGGTGGCCATGCCAACCGAAGCAATGGGGCGTACAGCGTTATCAGCGGCGGCGATTCCAACCAGCTACAGCTTGCGGATTACTCCATCATCCTTGGCGGCCGCTCCAACTACAGCAGTGGGCTTTACACCACCATTGCTGGCGGGCAGCGGCTAAGCGTTGGTGGCAACAACGTTTTTGCTTTCCTAGCAAACCCAAACGACTTGCTTCCAATGGGCATCAGCAACAGCAACGTTGCGGCCTTCGGCAATGTTGATCTTTGGTTGGCAAACAATCGTGGCCAAGCTGGGCGGCTTTTCTTCTACGAACCGAACTCCGTCACCGGTGGATTTCCCCCAGTGCTTTCGGCCTCGCAGCATTACAGCACCTTCGAGGCGCAAACGCAGATTGAGAACTACGAGTATCTGCTTCCGGCATCGGCACCAACCGCGCTTCCGGCAAACCATCACGTTCTGGCAATCACCGGCGTTAGCACTTCGGGCATCATCTCCGACCTCACCCTCTCGTGGGTTGATAACACCTTGCTGACTTCCGACAAACGCCGCAAGGAGAACATCACCCTGCTGAAAGGTGAGCCGTTGCTGGCGAAGTTCCATGATCTGGAACTCAGTTCTTGGAACTACATCGGCGATAAGCAGCGGCACTACGGCGTGATGGCCCAGGATTTCTACTCAGCATTCGGCAACGACGGTGTTGCGCAGATTGGAACTGACACCACCTTAAGCGTGATTGATCTTCATGGTGTTGCCTATCTGGCAATCCAGGGCCTTGAGCACCGCACCGCCAACACCAACGACCGATTGAAAAAATTGGAGCAGGAGAACGCCGCGCTTCGCCAGGAGTTGGAGGCCCTGAAAGAAGCCGTGAAAGCAATCAACGGAGAAGGGCGGGCCGCAACAGCCGCGCCAGCCATCGAACGATAACACCACTGCGGCGGGAAGAGCTTCGGGAGGGGTAACCTCGATAAGAACCGTGCACCGATTACAGGAGCGGGCTGATAACTCTACGGTACAAACGGCAAGCAGAGCAGGCTTGCCACAGCAGCATCAGCAGCACGCGTTCTTCCCCCCCCCGTTCTTTTTCCGCCGCAGATATTTCTCAGTCAGCGGGGCAGCCGCCACCAGTTTTAGATAGATGGGCATTGTGCCTGTACCTTTGTCCAAACGGTGGCGGCTGCCCTGATATTTTTGGGAGATCAATCTGTGGTAGCTTTGCTCAAAACAAAAAATAAAAATGAGCGGCTCCTTAGTATCCTTGTATTCAGCTTGCTTCGCCTTCGCTACTATTCTCCTATCCTGCACCACGCAGGAGCAGAAGCCATCAGCATCATCGGAGCAACCTCCAATTATTGCTGGGGCCGACACCTCAACAACATCATCGCCATCCGGCAACACAACTTTTTCACAGCGACCACCAACAGTTCCTTTGCAACAAGATCAGGAGCTTGTTGAGAATCTAATCCGCGACGCACTGCATCACCCACGCGACGCTCGATTTATTGAGATACGCGACTCCGCCAAGCAACTGTTGAATTATCGCCGCATTCCCGATGGCATTGAAATCAGCGACACGTTAGCATCGGGTAATCGGTACTTGGTGAGAATTACCAAAAAGAAATTTCACGCAAAACGTCATCACATCACACGCGATAGTGCTGGCTGGATACTCCAAATTGATAGAAAGCCGTATTGGGGAAGCGATGGGAGGCTGCCACGCTATGAGATTCAGAAGATTGAGGTTTGTATTAATGGCCACAACATTACCATCCCCAAGCGTGCTTGGGCCAACTATTATGAGCCAAGCCTCTATCTACCCGATTCCACACGCCCTCCGCATGCAACCGTGTATGAGTCGCGCGATGCGCGTTACTGTTATCTCTACATGTCCAATGGTGATGCTGCTGGAGCATACGACGTGAAATTCATTTTCGACCACCGCACCTATATCACTGACTTTGCGCTACTGGATGCGATTGACCTTGAGATAGACGGAGTTGATGGTTCCCATTAACGTACCGCTGACTCTGTCGTGTTCAACAAAGAAATTTGTACTATGCAAGCAGCTACTCGGTGGCAACGAGCAAGGGTATATCCTCGACTATTCTGTGCCGCCGTAACCACTGTGTACCGAATCAGATATTCAGCATCTCCACCATGTCCCAAACCAGCAGCCGTAAACGCGATCACGTTGAGCTTTGCGTGGGCGAAGACGTTGCCTTCCACACAAAAACCACGGGGCTGGAGAAGTACGCACTGCTTCACAACGCGCTGCCGGAACTTGATTTCTGCGAGGTTGATACTGCGGTGGAGTTTCTGGGAAAACCGTGCGGGATGCCACTGCTGATCAGCTCGATGACCGGCGGCTACGATGATGCCGCAATCATCAACCAACAACTGGCCCAAGTCTGCCAATCGCTTCAGATACCGATGGGGGTTGGTTCGCAACGCCAAGCGATTGAGGATGATTCGCAGCTGGAGAGCTTCCGCGCGGCGCGGCGTGGCGGCCCAACCATCCCGCTGTTCGGCAATTTGGGGGGCGCGGAAATTGTTGACCAACAGGGGGGGGAAACCGTCAGGCGGCTTGCCGAGTTGATTGATGCCGACGGGTTTGCAATCCACCTGAACCCGCTGCAAGAACTGATGCAGCCGGAAGGCAATCCCAACTACCGAGGCGTGCTTGCCGGGATTGAGCGGCTGGTGCGCCAGCTTGGTTTGCCGATTATCGTGAAAGAAGTTGGCGCGGGACTTTCGGCAGATACGGTGCGGCGGTTGTTGGATGTTGGGGTGCGGATTATTGACGTTGCTGGCGCGGGGGGAACAAGCTGGGCCGGTGTGGAGTTGATGCGCCGCAGCGATGCCAACCACTACGCCGATTTCTGGGATTGGGGAATCCCCACGGCCGATGCTGTGCGTGCCGCGCGCCCGCTGTGCGATGCCGCCCAAGCAACGCTGATTGCCAGCGGCGGCATTGCTTCCCCGCGCGACGTTGCCACCTCCATCGCGCTTGGTGCCCACCTTTGCGCGGCCGCCCGCCCAATGCTGAAAATGCTTCGCGAGCAAGGAGAGCAAGCACTGGAGGCGATGCTGCTTCGTTGGCAACACGGCCTGCGCTGCATGATGTTCCTGAGCGGCTCCAAAACCATCGCCGATCTGCGGAACGCACCGCTGGTGGTTGAAGAGTGAAGAGTGAGATGGGAAGAGTGAAATGAAGCCAAAGCCGGGGAAGAAAATAGGAGATAGGAAATAGAAGTGAGAGCGGTGTCCGATGCTCTCTCGCAGTCCACCGCGAGATGGGCTTGCGCCGTTGCTTCGCAGTGCTTCGTCGAAGACTCCTGGCGATGACGGGGTGATGAATGACTAATACCAATTCGTTGTATTGCTCCAGCATTGCAGGATACTCGGACATCCTTGTTCATAGCCCCGAATGGGGCGGCACTCTTCTAGCCCAATGGCGTAAGCCTTGGGAACACCCACCATGGTTGTGATTCCCAGCCCCGAACGGGGCGGCAGAATCCGTCGTGTTGGGCATCTTCCGCCCCTTCGGGGCTAGAGGATGGGAAGGGGTGAGAGCCTACCCAGGGCTTACGCCGCTGGGCTATGGGACTTCCGACCCATTCGGGGCTAGGAACGTCGAACTCATGCAGGTCATCCACATTGCTGGGGTATAGAAAAGATTTGGTATAATGACCGAGGTGAATTCCGATCCAATTTTTCTCACTCTCTCTCCATTCCCCAATTGTCATTCCGCATTCCCCGCTCCCCTTCTTTCCCGCAATCGCTTCATCACTTCATTTCCCCCCCTTCCGAAATAGTCGTGCAGGCGCAGATACTCAGCGTAGAGTTGGTTGTAGGTGGCTTGGTGTTCGGGGATTGGGTGGAAGGTGACGCTCTGGAATCTCACCATCCGCTCGGCAGCTTCGGCGATAGTGGAGTAGCCTCCGCTGCCAGCCCCAGCCGCCACCGCGCCAAACATCGCCGCCCCCAACGCCGATGCCATCCCCGCTCCCCCTTGCCGAATCGGCCTTCCGGTAACGTCGGCGTAGATCTGCATCAGCAACGGGTTCCGCTCCGCAAGGCCGCCGCAGGCAACAAGCTCACGCACCGCCACGCCGTAGGCTGTGTGTGCTTCAATAATCACCCTTGCACCAAACGCCGTGGCTTCAATCAATGCCCGGTAGATGTCGGGGGCGCGGGTGGCAAGGGTTGCTCCAACTATCAGCCCGCTGAGCGCGGCATCGGTCAGCACCGAGCGGTTTCCGTTCCACCAGTCCAATGCTATCAGCCCATGCTCCCCCGGCTTCTGCGCGGCGGCCTCCTGCTCCAGAATCTGGTAGATATTTTTCCCCTGCGCTTCGGCTTGCTGGAAGTAGCGCGGCGGCGTTGCCTGCTCCACCAACCACTCGAACAAATCGCCAACCCCGGCTTGCCCCGACTCGTAGCCGAAGAAGCCCGGCAAAATTCCATCGGCCACCACACCGCTGATCCCCGGAACCAGTGCCTCCGTTTCGGAAAGAAGCATGTGGCAGGAACTTGTGCCCAGGATCATGGCCATTGCTCCCTGCGCCGTTACTCCAATTCCGGGGACCGCAGCGTGGGCATCAATCGTTGCGGCGGCAACGGCTGTTCCGGGAAGCAATCCGGTAAGCGAAGCTCCGGCATCGCTCAACGGCCCAACAAATGCGCCCGGGGGAACCACCGGGGCTGAAAGCCGAGTTCGGTTCAGGTTGCGCAATCGGGGATCGAGCGCGGCAAGAAATTCTTCCGAGGGATAGCCGATTCCCCGCTCCCACAACCCCTTGTAGCCAGCCGCGCAGGCGTTCCGAACTTCGCGCCCGGTTAGCTGCCACACCACCCAATCGCCAGCCTCCACAATGCGCTCGGCAGCGGAATAGACTTGGGGCGATTCGCGAAGGAGTTGGAGTGTTTTGCTGTGGAGCCACTCGCTGGAGATTTTTCCGCCGTAGCGTGCAAGCCAGGGTTCGGCGCGGTGGGCGGCCAGCGCGGTGATGCGGTCGGCATCGGGTTGGGCGGCGTGGTGTTTCCAGAGTTTCACCCAGGCGTGCGGGTTACCGTGCCACTCGGGGATTGAGCAAAGCGGCGTTCCATCGGCCAGCGTGGGAAGGATTGTGCAAGCGGTGAAATCCACCCCAAGCCCCACCACCTGATCGGGCTTCACCCCGGCTTGGCGCAAGGCTTCTGGGATTGCGTGGCGCAGCACCTGCAGATAGTCATCCGGGTTTTGCAACGCCCAGTCGCTGCCAAGCGGTGCGTTGGTTCCGGGAAGCCGTTCATCAATCACTCCATCGGCGTAGCGGTGAACCGCCATCCCCAAAATTTCTCCGGTGGCGAGATCAACCACCACCGCCCGCCCTGATTCAGTTCCGAAATCAAGGCCAAGCGAACAACGTTGCGCGGAAGAAGGCATGATGAACGAAGGAAATGTGTGTGTGCTAAACCGCTATCTTTGCGGCGCAAAGTAAAACTCTTCGGTTCATCTTGGCGTTAGCGTGCGAAGGGAAAACAACATTCCCCATCTAACTTTCCCCCCAGAATTGGGGGGACGCGAAGCTCGCCAGAGCGGAGCAGGGGGGCGAGGATGCGAGGTTCGGTGGCTCCGCTCATACTTCGACGGGGCTCAGCATGAGCGGGGGCTGGATTCGGTGGCATTTGCACGCTAACTTGAGATACACCAAACTCTTCTCTCACTTTCCTGGAACCTCAAAATGAACATCTCTTCTTTGCCCGCCGCTCTCCTCTTCCTGGCCCTCTTCGTTGCTGGGGGCGTGCGTGTTGCTGCGCAGTCGGAATGGGAACTGACCTCGCCACCGGTTGTGAATGGGAATCCGGTTGGGGTCATGGAGATTGTGGGAACTCCATCCGGTACGCTGTTTCTGCGAACCAACGATCAAGGCTTGCTGTACCGTTCGTTGAACATGGGCGAGACGTGGGAGCCAGCAGCCAACGGCATTGAACCGAGCGACATGGCTGGCGCAAGTGTTTATCCCTCGCCAAGCGGTGCGTTGTTTTTGTTCAGCCCGCTGCGGGCCACGCTGTACCACTCGGCCAACAACGGCGGCAGTTGGTTGCCGGTGCTTCAGTTGGCGGGGGATGATGCCGAGCTACGCCACCTTGCGTTCACCTCGCAAGGGGGAATCTACGTTTCAGCAAACGACACAACGCTCCGCTACTCCGCCGACGACGGCAAAACGTGGTCACTGCTGGCCGCGCCGGCCAATGGCGCTTTTGTTAGCGTCACCACCAATGGGGATTTGGTGGCGGCGGCCACCAGCGATTTCGGCAAAGCAGTTGTGTGGCGGTCGGAAGGGGGAACAGGGGCATGGCAGCAGGTGTTCACCGGCGGGGCAAACAGCACCACCGCACGGTTGTTTCTGAACCCGCAAACCAATATCCTGTTCATCGGCGTGACCAACGTGAACAACGGCACGTTCGCCAGCGCAGATATTTTCTGCTCGGTAGATTTTGGGGTCTCGTGGCAGATCGTCAACACCGGCATTGCAACCGATAATCGGCGCATCATTTCCCACATCGTCACCCCCGATGGCAACCTCCATATTCTGATCGGCACCGGGGTGATCTACACACTCCCCTTTATGCGTGCCGAGTGGGAGCAACGGACACCCACCAATCAGATAGGCACGCCGCAGCAACTGGCGAGCATTGGCCACACATGGTTTGTTATTGACAACAGCGGGAAGCTCTTCCGAAAAAATCTTACGCCAACGGCTGTGGAGATGGAACCCGGAAGCAAGAGGCTGCCGCTGGATTTGTGGTAGCATTGCCGGAACCGCACGGGGTGGTTGCACGGCAGATAAAAACCAATTAGGAGGGAAACAGATGAACGCAAAAGCATTGATTGCTTTGGCCGCGGTGGCCATGCTGCTTCTTGGCGGCTGCGGCGAACCTGGTATCCAGGAGATTGAGCTGGCGTTGGACAAGCAAGGAACGGCAGGCGATGTTGTGCAAACAATCTCACCAACCGACAACCCGTTTCATGCCGTCGTCCATGTGAACAATGGAGGTGGGATGAAGGTGAAAGCCGACTTAATTGCAGTGGATGCCGGCGGCGAAAAAAACTTTGTGATTGCCAGCAAAGAACTGACGCTGTCGGGAATTGAGAACCAGATGGATGTGGCTTTTAGCCTTCCAACATCTTGGCCGCCCGGCAAGTACAAAATTGATGCCTACTTGGATGGCAAGCTGGGGAAATCGCGCCAGTTTGACGTGAAGTAATTGGGCCGCACGCTATCCACAGGTAGGATGTGGAGTACGTGGGAAACAAGTTGGGGGATTGCTTGCGGCAGCACCGCAGGCAATCCCCCAAAAACTATGCGGCACCTGGGCCGCGCCAAGAATGCTTGGTTATACTCGGCGCAAATTGGTTTGCGAAATTCTACTCAGCCAGGTGTGGTATGGATTCCCGCTTTCGCGGGAATGACAGTGATTAAGTTTTTCGCAAACCACTCTGTTTGGAGTATAGAATCACCGTCAGCGAATCACCGTCACGGTGGCAACCCTGCGGTGATGCTTGGTTTGCACGGTGATGTAGTAGGTCCCAACCGGCCAATCGGAGGTCGGGATGGTAATCACCGAATCGTTGTTATCGAACACGCCGGTGGCGGTGTGTTGTTCGCTTCCGGCAGCATCGGTGATGATGATCTTGTAGCGAAGCCCAAGCTCGTTCTGGGCTGGGGCAACGCTTAGCCGCATCATTGCCGCCACCGGGTTCGGCACAATGCTGATCCCCTGGGACGATAGCTGTTCGCCCGTTACTCCGCTTGGCGTTCCTTCGCGGACAACGTTGGCAATCAGCGGGATGGTGTCGCGCTGCACAAACACTGGGACGTTCGGGTCGGTAACGTCTTCGGTTGTGACAACCATGATGGCGGTGTGCAATCCCAAGCCAGCATCGGTGGTGTCCCCTTCGTAGAAGTCCAACGATAGCTCATCGCCTTGCCCCGGGGCAATCTCGACAATGGGGGAAGGAATCTCGAAGTTAGGTTCGCTTTTCCCTTCATCGAAGAAGCTGATGTAGAGCGGTATCGTGCCAGCGTTGTAGTAGAAGTTGGCAAGCGAGGTATCCGCCGACGCACCAATTTTTCCCCCTTTCTTCCGCAGAACAATATCACCGAAGTTGATTGCCCCTGAACGAATCCGCAAATCCACCACTCCCTTCCCACTTCCCAGCACTCCTTCGCCGGTGAGCATCACGCTGTCCACGGCATCGGGGATGTTGTTGCTGTTGCTGTGAACCTTCAGCCACGCGGTTTTTTTGCCGACGGACGATGGAGTAAACTGAATAACGCCATTGCGTTTGTTGGTTGCCGGAAGATCGAACGGCCCGCTGCCGTCAACAATCTCAAAGTCGAAACGGTCGGGGCCGGTGATCTCGGTGCGGTCCACGTGCAGCGGAGCCGATTCCACACTTCCTTGATTGACATACTTGAGCGTATCCAACACCGGAACCAGCACAGTCCGTTTGCCAAAATCGAGCTTGTTGCCAATGGCATCTTGGAAGCCCAGCACCGGGCGGTAGTTCTCGGCAAACGCCTCGAAGCTCACCACAATTGGCCCCTGGCTGATGAAGTTCAAGCCGGTGTGCGAGATCAGCATTTTCAGGTATTGCGGCTTGCTGTCAATCTTGGCGTTGAAGGTGACCTCCACCGATTTCGACTCGCCCGGTTTCAACGTGAACGGTGTGGCCAGTGGGGTGGCAAAATCGAAGGAGCCGATATCGCCGGTTAGGTCAATCTGCGTCACCACCACCGAGTCCTTGCTGTTGTTGCGGAACATGGCGTTCAGGGTGGTATCTATTGGGTTCCCAACTTTCACAATCGGGAAGATGATCCGTTGCGGGATCACGGTAAGTTTCCGGGAGAACTCGAAGCATCCACCACCGTTTGGCCCAAATTTGTTGGCGTTGATTTTGGGGAGCATCCAATCAATCTGGATTTGATCGAACCGCAGGTCCTTCTGGGCGCAGTAGCTCATGATTGTCCCCACCTGCTGCTCAGTTCCGGTGAAGCAGCTTCCCCCTTCGGCGGGGGCGCATCTATCAATCGCCCCGCCGTGCGTGCCGCCCCAGCTGCAATCGTGGGTGTGGCGCATCGAGAAGTTGTGGCCAATCTCGTGGGCCAACACTTCGATATCGCGTGATGGGTTGGTGTAGGTCATCGCGCTGTAGTTGCAGGATTGCCGGTCAATGCACAGCACATCAAGCCATGCAATGCCAATCGGGTTCACCCAGGGCTTGCCGCTCAGGATGCTCATGAATGCGCGGTCGGGCAAGCTGCTGTCCTTCCAGTAACCGGTCCCTTCGTACAAGGCTTGATCCATGCTGGCACTTTCCTTGTACGGCTGTGCCGATTGGCTTCCCCAAATGTGGATGTAGTTGATAACAATCTGGGTCTCCAAGTCGCGTTCGTAGATGGCACTGACTTTCCCGGCCAGGCTTACCATGTAGTCCTGGGCTAATCCAACATCACCACTAAACAAACGCTGCAGATACTCATAATCAGCATCGAAGCCAGCTTTGATAGAGTAGTTGATTACCCCCCCCACCGCTTGCGTCCGTGGCCCAATGGAGTGCTTGGGAAGCGGATAGTTGGAAGCGCGATCCAGGCGATAGAGGTTCTCATCGCTCACGCCGCAACGCATCAGGTTCCCGGGAAGATCAGCAAATGGATAGGTGACCACCGGAAGCAGATTCCCCTGCTGTGCCGCCCCCAAATCGGTGGTGATTTCATACCCTTTGCCATCAACGTTCACGTGGCCCAGCACCGTGCGGTCGCCAATGGCCAGGAAGACATCGCTGGTGGGGTCGTTGGCCACCTTCCCACGGAAAGTGCGGACGGTTGGGGCCGGCAACGGGATACGCCGCCCGTTGGCATCGGTGTAGCTGCGGTCGGCACCGGGGGCAATGTTGTTCTGTTCGTACAACTCCAAGTCCACCGTGATTCCCGGCGCAACTGGCATATCGGCCACGCGCATCTGCGGGGCGGTGGCGGCGCGAAATGCGGCAAGATCAAGCGTTAAGGTTTGGGTGCGGGCAAGGGTAAGCAGTTGCAGTGATTGCACCGTCGCGCCCGATACTTTCCGCTCGGCAAGCCGGAAAAGGCGGGAGCCTTGCATCGGCACTTGTTGCGCCAGGGTGGCGGTTGCGGCCAGCAATCCCACCGCAAGCAGCAAGCCTGCGCGATGCAAAGCGGCGTGTAGAAGTTTGTTCATTGTTCTTTGGTTGATGAACGGGAAGATGTGTGTATGAAGGACGTAGCTGAATGCTTTACCGTAGCCAAGTGTGTTGTGTAAAGAACCCACCACACAAAGGATTGTCACCAGGCCCAGACCCAACAGCTGCGTGGCAGCGGCAGCCGCGGTTGGGGCCAGAATTCACAACCGCCAATCAGGCCGGAAGAGAGTTGTGCAGATACAGTGACAACGAATTTGGGGGAATCAGATCACACAGGCAATGCAGAAGTGAACAAAAAATGTGTTTCGGGAAAATTTGCTGCGCCGCTACCGAACCGTTTGCAGGAAGCTGATGACCCGTTGATTAAAGTCTTCCGGAACCTCAATGTTGGATAAATGGCCCGCTGTGGGAAGCACTGCAAGGCTGGCATTGGGGATTGCATCGGCCATGAGTTGAGCATCCTCAACTTTCGTGACCGCGTCATCGCTTCCAACAATCACTGCTGTGGGGACGGTGATTCCGGCAAGGATCGGGCGCGAGTCGTTGCGGTGGGCCAGCGCACCAAGCGCGGCAATCACCGCAGCGGGATCCGCTTGCTGGTACAGCTTCCCGATCTGCCGCATCGCCTGCATCCGCTCACTTTTTGTGGTTTGGCTCACCATTCTTGGGATCATCCCTTCGGCAAATTTCTGGTAGCCGCCGTTGCGCAGCTGGCCAATGGCCACATACCGCCCGCGCCGTGTTTCGGGGGTGTCGGGGCTGGCCATGGTGTTGGCAAGGATGAAGCCCGCAATCCGTTCGGGGAACAGCCGCCAGCACTCGAATGCCACATATCCCCCCATGGATAGCCCGCCAATCACGCACCGCTCTATCCCCAGCTTGTTCAGCTGCTGCAACACCAACTGCGCCATTGCTGGGATTGTCCACTCGGCGGCATCAATCAGCGGCGCACCGCCAAACCCGGGAAAGTTGGGGGTACGCAGGTTGCAGTGTGGCAGCAACGCTTCGCGCTGTGCGTCCCACATCCCCGAATGAAGGGGAAAAGCATGAAGAAGGATAAGGTCCATAGCACGTTGATGTAAGGGTTTGGAAGTCGGCACTTGCAAGCCACCTACGGTAGCCATCCTGTTGCGCAATTTGCGTAGTTTTCTGTTGGCCTGATGCAATCGCAGAAAAAAGAATCGGTGACCCCATGGCGTTGGCCGTGTTCCCGCTTCTCATCTGCACGCAGGCCCCTTCCGGTTGGCCGAAAAATAGGGGAGTGGTGTAACCGCCACCTCTACTTTCGGTTCTGTCACGTACTCAGTCTGCACCCGGTCCTGTTGTTGCGAACACTTCCGGGCTATCCATCTTCACGTACTCACGCAGGTTTTCCCGTCATCATGCTCTACCGTTCGTTTGTTCTTCTGGCCATTGCGGCCCTCTCCCTTTTGCTGATACTTCCAACCACGCTTCACGCCCGCGATGGAAGCCGCGGGATGAAGAAACATGGCGGCCAAGCGGGGTTTCTTCCCGGCACCGTTGTGCTGAAATTGAAGGAGACGCTGCCAAACCGCCGCAGCAATCTTCAGTTCGGTATTCCCGACCTTGACCGCGCCCTTGCGGGGCTTGGCCTCACCGCCCGCCGTCCGCTGTTTCCGCTTGCGCCGTGGCCAACCGATGGATTGTTCAAATCCTCGCGTGACCCGATTGCGGCCGGTGGATTTAACCGAATCTACGTGATCCAGTACGGAGGTCACACTGACCCCCAAACCGCTGCCAACCAGCTTGCGGAAACTGGCTTGGTGGAATTTGCCGAGCCGTACCTCACCTTCCCGCTTTTGTACACCCCCAACGATCCGCAGATTTCTGGGCAGTACGCGCTCAGCATCATCCAAGCGGCCCAGGCGTGGGATGTGACAAAAGGGGATTCCAGCGTGGTGATCGGCATCATTGACTCCGGCGTGGAGTGGACGCACCCCGACCTGCTGGAAAATATCTTCAACAACCCGGGCGAATCGGGGAAGGACGCGCAAGGGCGCGACCGCAGCAGCAACGGCGTGGATGACGACAACAACGGCTACGTTGATGACCTCCATGGATGGGACTTGGTGGGAGGGCCAACGCTACAGGAACTTCAGAACGGACAGTTCAAGCCGGATAACAACCCTGCCCCTGTTGTTTCATCAGCGCAGAATTATCAGGGCTACCACGGGACGTGGAGTTCCGGCTGTGCTTCGGCAGCAACCGACAACGCACGCGGGATTGCTGGAACCGGATTCCGCTCAAAAATTCTTCCGGTGAAATGCACCGACGACAGCTTCGCCACCGGGCAAGTACTTACTGCGTTGGATGGCATCCGCTACGCCGCCGATATGCGCGCCAAAGTGATTAATTGCAGCTTCGGTGGCGAGGCCGCGGCCAGCGCAGGCCAGGCGTACCAGGCCGTGATTGATTATGCCTATGCCAAAGGGGCCTTGGTGGTTGCCGCCAGCGGGAATTTCAGCATGAACAACGATGAGAGTTCGGTCTTTCCTGCCAATTTGAAGCGGGTCCTTTCGGTGGGGGCAAGCACCCCGCAGGACTCAGCCGCCAGCTTCACTCATTACGGAATTGCGGTGAAGGTCTATGCCCCGGGGGTGAATATCCTTACCACACAACTGGGCGGAGGCTACGTGAGCAACGGAGTGAGCGGGACATCATTTTCGTCGCCGATCACCGCTGGCGTAGCCGCGCTGGTGTGGGCCATGCACCCCGATTGGACCCCCGACCAAGTTGCCATGCAAATCCGCGCCACCGCCGATAACCTGAAAGTGCCAAGCGGAGCCTACGCCCCGTTTTTCCACAAACGGGTGAACGCTTACCGCGCCGTGAACCTGAACAAAACCTTCACCGGAAGCGCGCTGACCACCATGCCCGGCGTGGAGCTAACCGGCTACACCATCAACGGCAAGGCCACCGACACACTGAAAGGACGTGAGCAAACCGCAACCGTGCAGCTTCGGCTGAAGAACCTGCTTGCCCCCACACGCAATCTGAAAATTGCCAGCATTGTTGGCCAGGTGCTTACCACCGATGGTGACATCACCCTTCCCAAACTTGGAACGCTGGAAGAAACCGCTCAGGAGATCACCGTCCGGTTTGCGCCAAACGCGCAGGTGCTCTATTCAGAAGGGAATATCCCGCTGATTTTGCTGTTGAGCGACGGGGCCTACGAAGCCTACGTGAAAGTAGAAATCCCGATTAGCATCCCCGGATGGAAAAAACAGTTCGACCCACCCACCGCCCAGTTTGAAGGGAGCAGCATCAAGGCCGTTACCAACCAGGTGGCGTGGGGTGCGGGGAACGTCAGCAACGTCCCGTACATCACCCGCACGCTGAACGGAAACACCTGGAGCAACCTGATCCGTGTGACCTCGGCACAGGAGCCGCTGTACGCGATTACCGGGCGCAGTAGCCAGCTTGCTTGGGGGGGGACAGGGCCGTCATCGGGCCAGGCTGCCGTCTATCGGACCAGCAACGGCGGGACCGCATGGACCCGAGTAAACGTTGCGGCCATCACCAACTTTGTCAACGGTATTCATTTCTTCGATGACCAAAACGGCGTGGTGCTTGGCGACCCGCTAAACGGACGTTGGGGAATTGGAACCACCACCAACGGCGGCGCGTCCTGGGAAGCAATCGCCACGCCAGTATCGCTTGGGAAAGCAGCGGAAGTTGGTTGGAACAACGCCTACGCTTCGGTTGGCGACACCATCTGGTTCGGCACCAACAACAGCCGCATCTACTACTCCACCGACCGTGGCGCAACATGGGGTTTTGGGACCACACCAACCGTGAACTCCTTCAGCGTGGCTTTTGCCAACGGGAACGATGGCTTGGCAACCTTCAACCAGGGGAGCGACGGAACCGGCGTGCCGATGATCGCCCTCTCGCGCGATGGCGGAAAAACGTGGGACCCAACCACACTTCCGTTCAACGGAGCCTTGCCGCAATCGGTGACGTTTGTTCCCGGGACCACGCGGGCGTTTGTGGCAACGCAGGTGGGGATATTCGAGACCAGCGATTTTGGGGCATCGTGGAAGCAGATGGCGGTGCCGATGATGAGCTATCAGAGCTTGGCCCTTTCGGCGCAGGCTGATTCCGAAAAAAATGTGAGCGCGTTCGGCATCAATGCTGCGGGGCAGACGATAAACCTGAAAGAAGCTGCAGAAATCACCCAACCAACGGCGGTGCCAGCCGATGCCAGCGCAGGGTCGGGACTAATCGTTGGCGAAGCACTCCCCAACCCAAGCATCGGGGTTGCCAGCATTGCCGTGATGCTCCCCCACGCGGCCAACCTGCAAGCAACATTGTTCGACGTTCTTGGCCGCCAGATCGGCGTTGTTGCTGACGGAGCCTACTCCGCCGGCCGCCACAGCATCACCTTCGATTGCAGCGGCTTGGCAACGGGAACATACTACTGCTGGGTGCGGGTCGGTGGCGTGCGGTTGATGCGGACAGTGGTGGTGGGGAGGTAACCGATATTCGGAAGAAGATCAGCCACAGAGACACAGAGGCCACAGAGTAGAAGGGCAAGAGAGAGTAGAACCCTCTCTTTTCTTCCCTCTGTGATCTCTGTGCCTCTGTGGTTTTTAATTTCCCCCTCCTCCTGCAAACCGCGTTACGTTCCCGCGCATTGATGCCTCAATTCCAAAGGCCACCCCTCTGCTTTCCCCTGGTGTACTTTTCTTTTCACGTATGGGAACCCAAGGTGAAAGAACGTCTCCAAGCCCCCTGCCTACCCCGCTGGCTGGATAGAGTATCCGGCGCGAATCAACCGAACAAAGCCTTTTCAACACTACATACCTTTGGAGGGATAACCGATGGATCGTAGAAACTTTCTATCCTTTGGAACACCACGCCGCACCGCTGCAAAGCCGTTGCAGGCGAACCAACGGAGCAACGGTGGGACGCAGAATCCCCCAGCGTTTTTAAGCCGCACAACCGCCGGACTTGAGCCATACAGCGGGCCATTCACCTACAAAGAAGCCGCACATCTGCTGCGCCGCTGCGTGGTTGGCCCAACCCAAACGGAAATCAACCAAGCAGTGGCCGATGGCTTGGATGCCACCATCAAAAAACTTCTTACTCCATTCACCCCTTCGCTTACGCTGATCCAAGATTGGGCCGGGCAGGACCCACAAGTCCGCCCAGCCGATGCCAGCCAAGCACAAGCCCTTCAGGATGCCGTATTTCAGCGCCGCGAGGCGTTACTGAAATGGTGGATGGGCGCGATTGCGACCTCCCCTGTTTCGCTTCAGGAGCGGATGGTGCTGTTTTGGCACAACCACTTCACCAGCGAGATGCAGGCCGTGAACATCCCCGAGTTCATGCTTACCCAGAACCAACTGTTCCGCAGCAGCATGTTGGGGAATTTCAAGCAGTTCGTCAAGGATGTCACCAAGGATGTGGCAATGCTGATCTACTTGGATGGAGCAAAAAACTACAAGCAAGGGCAGCGAAGCAACATCAACGAGAACTACGCACGCGAGCTTCAGGAGCTTTACACGATGGGCGTTAGCGATTGGGACGGAAACGCCAACTACACCCAGCAAGACGTGAGCGAAGCCGCCCGTGCGCTAAGTGGTTGGGGCCCCAGCCCCAGCGCGAAAGGCTCACTGTACTTGGGATTGACCAGCCTGTTTATTGCGCAGCGGTGGGATAGCGGAACCAAAACATTCCTGGGGAAAACAGGGGCGTGGAAGGCCGATGACATCGTGGATATCATCTTCGAGCAACGGGCTGACCAAACCGCAAAATTCATGTGCGAGAAATTTTACCGCTGGTTTGTCTATGACATCCCCGACCGTGTGGTGATTGCTGCAATGGCCGAGACCTTCCGGCAGGGCAACTGGGAAATCAAACCGGTGATTGAGCAGCTTCTGCGAAGCGCGCACTTCTTTGATGAAACGAACATCGGCGCAATGGAGAAAAGCCCGACCGATTACATGATCGGCGCAATCCGCCAACTGGCACTGACGGCAGTGCCCGACTTCAACGGGCAAACCGGGCGGAATACCCAGGACCTACGCAATCGGATGAGCGCGCAAGGAATGATCTTGTTCGATCCGCCAAACGTGAAAGGGTGGCCCGGCGGGCGAACTTGGGTTAGCACCAGCACGCTTCCGCTGCGCCAAAAGTTCAGCATTGACGTTGCCGATGGTGTTCTGAAAAATCGCCAAACGCCCACCTACGTGTTCGACCCCATTGCCTTTGCCAAACAGTTCAGCGACCCGAACGACCTTACCGCGCTCAGCAACGAAATGGCGCGGTTCCTTCTGAACAGCGAGCCATCGGACGCGGAACGCCAAACCCTGTTCGACACGATCTTGGACGGAGGGAAGGACTACGAATGGAAGATTGACGACCCAGCCCAGAAGCCTGATGTTCGTATCAGGAAATTCATCAAGGCTGCGGTGCAATTAGCGAAGTATCAACTCTACTAAGAGCCGCGATGCCAACCAAACTCAATCAACCATTACCACAACCGAAATCAGACGAGGAATTATGAAACGCAGAACATTTATACAGCGGCTTGGGGCAACGGGCATCGTGCTTCCATTAGCAATGGGTTTCCCGCGTGTGCGGGCCTTTGCCAAGCCCCCAGCAAACTCCCACTTCATGGGATTGCTTGGTGCCACCAACGATAACGTGATGGTGTTGATCCGCCTTGCCGGCGGCAACGACGGATTGAACACCATCGTCCCCTACACCGACAGCACCTACTACAACGCCCGCGCCGGCGACAGCTTGGGAATCGCCGAAAAAGATGTCATCAAACTTCCCGACAGCGCGGCACTGGGGTTGCATCCAAGCCTGCAACCGCTGGCTGAACTTTATACCGAAAAGAAGTTCGCCATTGTGCAAAGCGTTGGCTACCCAAACCAAAACCTCTCGCACTTCCGCAGCACCGACATTTGGCTGAGCGGAAGCGATTGGAACGTCTATGACAACGCCGGGTGGTATGGCAAATATCTGGAGAAGGCCTACCCCGATTATCCCGGCGTTCTTCCCAGCGACCCATTTGCGATTGAGCTGGGGACCTACCTAAGCACCACGCTGATTGGCGAGCAGAACAACATGGGGGTTGCGGTTTCCGACCTTTCCTACATCCCGGGCCAACCCGATAGCGACCCCGTTCGCGGAACACACGCCGGCGATGAAGAAGCCTACGTGCGCGAGATTGCACGGCAATCCAACGTCTTCTCGAACGCAATCCTGAACGCAGCTGGCAAACAGCTTACCAACAAAGTAACCTACCCAACGGGGAACGTGCTTGGAACCGCGCTTGCCTCCATTGCCCGGCTGATTGCTGCTGGATTAAAAACCCAGATGTACATCGTCAACATTGGCGGCTACGACACCCACGGAAACCAACTTGATACGCAAGCCACTCTGCACAAAACCTTTGCCGATGCGGTGAAAGCATTCCAGCGTGACATTGAAGGGTTTGGTTTGGACAAGCGCGTCTGCACGATGACCGTCAGCGAGTTCGGGCGGCGGGTGGCTTCCAACGGTGGCGGAACCGACCACGGGTCGGCAGCACCGCTGTTCGTGATTGGGACTAACGTCAATGGTGGATTGTTCGGCAACGCGCCAAACCTTACCGATTTGGAAGGACCGGGGAACATCAAAATGCAGTTCGATTTCCGGCAGATTTATGCTTCGGTGTTGGGGCAATGGTATGCCGCGCCGGAGGAGATGATCCAGCCAGGGCCACTGCCACGCCACTTCGATCAACTGCCAATCTTCAAGGTCAGCAGCAACCCAACCGGTGTTGATTACGCCAACGAGGCCGCCGCCGGAATGACGCTTGGCCAGAACTACCCGAACCCCGCAAGCAACGGGACAACGTTCCCAATCGGTGGTGTGCCGTCGGGGGTGGCGGCGCGGCTGGCAATCCACACGTTGGAAGGGCGCGAGGTGTTTGCGCAGGATATTCCCGCTGGGCAATCCAGCATCTACTTCGATACGCGAGTGCTGGCACCGGGAAGCTACATCACCACGCTCACCGCCGGCACCGCACGCCGCACCCGCTCGATGACAGTGGTTCGCTAAAGCAACACGTTGGGTACAGGTACAGGCAACCAGCCCTTCCGGTGAATGCTGGAAGGGCTGGTTGATTTTGTGATCTGCCCAAGCTGGGCACGGGCCACCAAACTGCTTTGCGTGGAACTAATCCCCATCTACTCCAACCGCCCCAGTTCATCCAGCGTCCGCTCGTTGCGGATGTTCCCGGTGTTTAGCGTGCTGGCCGGCTCGAACAGCAGAAGGTGAACCTCCTGCTCGGCCACCGGCAGATGCTCGACACCGCGTGGGACAATGAAAAATTCCCCAGCATGAATGGCCACATCGCGCTCGCGAAGCCGCATCAGCAGCGTCCCTTTCAGAACAAGGAACAACTCATCTTCCTGTTCATGGTGATGCCACAAAAACTCCCCTTTCAGCTTTGCCAACTTCACCTGCTGCCCATTTAATTCCCCAACAACCACCGGTGCCCAGTAGCTGGTGATGCGGCTGAGTGCTTCGGCAAGATTGATGTTCTGTAGCATGGTTGTGGTAAAAAAGGTGGAAGATCAGTGATTTCGCTGTTCGGTGGCTCCGCTCATACTTCGACGGGGCTTAGCATGAGCGGGGGCTGGGTTCGTGGTCATTGGTCGTTGGTCATTGGTCATTAGCGGGTTCTCGGTTTTGGCTTCATTTCACTCCTCCTATCTCACTCTTCACTCTTCGCTTCTGAGAGGGCGGGGGGTGAGGGCAGGCAGCGGCGGCGGCTTGGTTCGGTGGCTCCGCTTATACTTCAACGGGGCTCAGCATGAGCGGAGGGCTGGGTTCGCAGCTATCCGCTCTAACTTCTATACTCGGATGAAATTGGTTTGCGAAACTCTACTCAGCTATGTGTGGTATGGATTCCCGCTTTCGCCCCGACTGGTCGGGGTAAACAGGGAATGACAACGACTAGATTTTTCGCAAACCATTCTGTTTGGAGTATATCTCCTACTTCCTTCCCCGGCTTTGGCTCCCTCTCCCACCCGACCAATGTGAGGCAACCAGCACCGTCACACGCTTGGGAGAGGGCGGGGGGTGAGGGCAGGCAGCGGCGGCGGCTTGGTTCGGTGGCTCCGCTCATACTTCGACGGAGCTCAGCATGAGCGGGGGCGATGTTCGGTGGCTCGGATCATACTTCGCACGCTACCTGTTGATGAGCCAAAACAGCCTGCCTAAAAATTTGCTCCGTGAAGCAAATCCTCCCTTCCAAAAACGAACCAGCCCAAGCCAATGGCTCAGGCTGATTCGCGGTGCAGACTGACTGAAATTCAGTAGTCGGCGGCAAAGGTACAACATCCCTGCGTCGGATTCCAGCGTTCATCCGAACGCCTGTGGTGATTTGTCAGCACAACTGGCAAGAAACCAACGCCATGCTATCTCCCACCGACGAAGTAGTGAGGATCAGCCCAATCCCACGGGCGTAGAAGTATTGGGTGAAGAAGTTCAATGCTATCAGGTTGCCGTTCATCAGCATCTTGCTCTCCCCCTCAATCATCATCACGTCGTCGTAGAGCGTACCGGCAACTTCCTTGCTGGCCCCGGTTTCTTTCACGACCATCACCAAGATGTTCTCAAAGCCGTTAGCTTTGTAGCGGATTTCCCAAGTGTCGCCAATCTTCACGTCGTCGCGAAGCAAGGGTTGAAAATTCCCCGCCTCAAAGTTGTCCGCCAGATAGAGTTCCCCCTCCTTGCGGATATGTTGGTCAATGTTGAGGATGGAGTTTACCATCGTGAAAGCGTTCGTGCCGTTGGCCGCTGTCACTTGGTTTGTGAAGCCGTCGCCGTTGCTCATCTGATAGGTCCAACTGTTCCCAACCGCAAGGGGGTAGAACGTTGCTGTTTCAACTGTCGTCTCCATTGTCGTCTCCATGGTGTTCTGTGCGTGTAGTTTGGTGAATGATTCTGGTTTGTGGCAAACAAGCCAACCCAGCAATGCCGCGCTGAAACGATGCCGCTGGCCAGGCAGTGACTTCAAGATAAAAGCAGCAATGAGCGGTTGGATGAAACTCAATCTTCAGTTCGGCACGCAAACGATTTCCCCTCTCATAAAAACCAACGCCCCCAACTCACTCCATTAACCAACAACCGTTTCCCAGCTTCCGACAACCGACTCCCGATCCCCGACAACCAATTCCCGACACCATGCCACAGCTTCTGTACAACTCCACCAACCCAATTTTTCGCTCGGTTGATTTCCAAGAAATCGTGCTTGATGCGGCCACCGAGATGCAGCTTTCTTCCTACCTGTTCGTGGTGCCAACCTTCCGGTACGGGCGCGATCTGGAGCAGAAGCTGACGGCAAAACATTTCCAGCTGACGAAGCGGCCTATCGGGCGGCTGCCAATCCACACCGTGCGGAGCTACGTGGCCCAGTTCCACGACCGGCTGGCAACCGCACGCCGCGATGTTGGCCCCGAAATCCAGATTGCGCTGATTGACCGCGCAATGAACAGCGTGGACCTGAACTACTACAGCCGCGGCGGCAAGCCAACGCTGGGCGTGGTGGAACGGATCACCCGCGTTATCAACGGCATCCGCGCCGATGGCATCCTCCCTTCCGATTTCCAGCGTGACCTTGAATACACTCGCGAGAATTTCGACAAAGCCGAAAGCGAAGGCTACGACCAAGCAAAACTGAGCGATCTGTACCAGATTTACAGCCGCTATCTGGAGCTTCTGCGCAACCGATGGAGCGATTATCCGGGCAAGCTGTTTTTCCTGAACAGTGAGCTGTTCCGCGACCGCGCCGCCACCTTCCGCCGCGCATTTCCGCGCGTGCAGACGGTGCTGTTTTATGGCTTCAATGAATTCACGTTTCCCGAGATCGGCCACATCCAACAGCTTGGTTTGGTGCCGGATGTGAACGTGTTGGTCTATTTCGATTATGAGGAAGCCAACGGCCCGCTGTACGGAAATTTTGAACAAGTGCTGGACCATTTAACCACAGCGGGTTTTCAGAAGCTGGACCTGGATAAGATGCAGATCAACATCCCGGAAACGGAACGCCGTCCGTTCCAGCATCACATGCGCCGCAACCTGTTCCGCACCGACCAGCGCATCCCCAACCGCCAGTTCGATCCGTTCGTCCGTGCGATTGGATTTTTTTCGCGACAGGAGGAGGCCCAGGGGATTGCTTCGCTGGTGAAGTCGTTGGTGGTGGATGAGCGGATACCGCCGGAACGCATCTGCATCACCACGCTTCGGCTGGATAGCTACGCCGAACTTTTCCGCGAGCAGCTTGCGACCCACGGGATACCGGCCAACATCACCGCACGCTATCCGCTGCAAAGCAACGCGCTGGTGACCGCACTGTTTTCGGCGCTGAATATCCTTGCCGGGGAGTTCACCCGCCGCGACGTTGTGCGGGCGGTAAGTTCACCCTACCTCAGTTTTGGAAACGACGTGGACCCCGCCGCCCTGACCGACGCAGCCGGGAAGCTACGGATCACCCGCGGCCGCCGCAGTTGGATGCGGCGCATCACCCGCCGGTTGGAGTATCTGGGGCAACGAATCGAGCGCGTTGCCGACCCCGAAGATCGCCGGATTATTGAGGCCGAAGCCAGAACCCTTGCCCGCGCACGCAGCAGCTTTTTAGCAGTGGAGCAAGTGCTGGAAGAGTTCGACCGGAAGATGACCCCCGCCGAGTTCCGTGGCGCGTTCCTGAAGTTGATTGCCAAGCTGAACGTGACCGAACATCTGCTGGAGCTTCGGCAGATGCTGGATGCCCGCAACCGCCCAAGCCAGGACTGGCAACGGGTCCATGATGAAATCGAGCGCGACACACGCGCCCTTGCAAAATTCCTGAGTCTGCTGGATGAGTTGGTGGAGTTTCTGGAGTTGGAGGAAGAACCGCCAACCAATCCAACCGAATCCAGCAAAGTGAGTGCCGACCCTGAGCTTCCCGGCAGCGCGCCAACCGAAAAAAATCTACCGTCAAAAAATCTACCGTCAAAAAATCTACCGTCAAAAAATCTACTGTCAAAAAATCTACTGTCAAAAAATCTACCGTCGGAACCTGGCGCATCGGCGGCCAGCACACAGCCCCAGCATGATCTTGGATTCTACCTGGACCAGTTGCGGACCGCAGCGGCAATGGCCTTCTACCAGATTCGGGAGAAGCACGATTACGGCGTGCTGGTTGCGCCGATTGAGCAGATGCAGGGATTGAACTTCGATGTGGTGATTTTGTGCGGGTTGGTGGATGGCGAGTTCCCCAGCACCTACCTGCCGGAAACGTTTTTGGGGAAGCCGCTCCCCAAAGCAGAAGACCGCCACCTTCGGCGCGAGCGGGTGGCGTTCTACCAGGCAATCACCAGCTTCCGCGACCGCCTGTTTTTAACCTGGCCACGGTTTGCCGGCAACCAAGCTCATGTTCGTTCCCCCTTCCTGGAAGCATTGCTCCGCATCACCACGCTGGAGGAATCGGGAAGGGTGTTGATGCTGGATGAACTGCGGACCCTGCGCGACCGTGCGCGGCGGGGGGAACCGCTGCCGGAAGGGATGGAGTTTTTGGGTGAGATTCAAACCTGGGAAGGGCTGGCCGAAGAAGCCGGGGCGGTGATTTGGAACAACCAAGAAATCCCCCGAATCCCCGGCGATGCCGAACGGATGCTGGAGAATCTTCAGCACACCGCCACCGTTGAGCGGGAACGCGCACACGCCGTTGCCGCCGCCGATGCCAGCATCGTGCCGGAGTACCGTGGCGTTGTTGGCGTGGGGCTTCCCCCCGAAGAACAGGCCGCGCTGGCCAATCGGAGCAACGCCGAATACTCCACCTCGCAGCTGGAATTGTACGCCCGCTGCCCGTTCAAATACTTTGCCTCGCGGGTGGTGCGTGCCAGCGGAACCCCTGAGTATGATGTCACGCTTACGCCGCTGGAACGGGGGCAACTGCTGCACTCCGTTTTGTTCAAACTCTACACCGAGCTGAAGGAGCAGGGGATGCTTCCCATCACCCCCGAGCGGCAGGAGTTTGCAATCACGCGGGCACGGGAAATTGCGGCTGAAGAGATAAAAGGGATCGTGTTCGAGCACCCGTACTGGAGCTTGGATCAGGAGCGATTGCTGGGGGGGGAGTTGTTCGATGGATTGCTGAAACAGTGGGTGCAGGAGGACACCGTGGGTGCGGGGGATATGCGCAAGCTGGTTCCATCATTTTTTGAGGTTGCCTTTGGCCAGAACAACGACCGCAGTGGCGGATTCGACCACCAGCTTTCGGCGAATCATGGCGTTCAGGTGCAAGGGGTGAACTTGCGGGGCCGCATTGACCGTGTGGAGATTCAGCAAACCGAGGATGAGATAATTTTTGCCGTTGCCGACTACAAAACCGGAACCCCACCAACACAAAAACAGGTGGCCGAAGGGACCAGCCTTCAGTTGATGATTTATTTGGAGGTGGTGCGGCAGATGTTGGCCGAAAAATTTGGAGTTCCGTTGCACCACGTCCACCCCGCCGGGGCGTTGTACTACCGCCTGAAAACGCGCGACATGGAGATTGAGCCGAAGTACATGTTCGTCCCAAGCAACCTGCAGGAATTGGTGACCGGAGTGCAGAAAAAAGCAACAGGGAAAGGGATTGAAAGTGCCGACGAACTTCAGCAGGTGATTGATGAGGTCTTCAGCAAGGCGCGCGAATACGTGGCGGGGATTGCCGCCGGGGAGTATCACGTCACCACGCGGAACGTGAACGAGGTGTGCCGCAACTG
>JAEUSP010000073.1 GCA_016788565.1 Chlorobiota bacterium
AGGTTTGGCACCTCGATGTCGGCTCATCGCATCCTGGGGCTGGAGAAGGTCCCAAGGGTTTGGCTGTTCGCCAATTAAAGCGGTACGTGAGCTGGGTTCAGAACGTCGTGAGACAGTTCGGTCCCTATCCTATGCGGGCGAAGGAAACTTGAGGGGTGTCGCTCTTAGTACGAGAGGACCGGAGTGACTGGACCTATAGTGCACCAGTTGTCACGCCAGTGGCACGGCTGGGTAGCTATGTCCAGAAAGGATAAGCGCTGAACGCATCTAAGCACGAAGCCTACCCCAAGATAAGGTTTCCCTATCTGCGCAAGCAGATCTGAAGGCTCCTGGGAGATGACCAGGTTGATAGGCTCTCGGTGGAAGCATAGTAATATGTTGAGCCAAGGAGTACTAATAAGCCGTGAGACTTTCCTGAATTTATTTTTTATTGACCGCAGGTTCACAATAATGAGTCGCGGGCGCTAATCAGAGCGTCAGCATGACTCGGTGATGCCGACCAATAGTGATTGCTTGCAGAGACTTCTTACCAACATCTTTGATTCCTTGACAATTTTTGGTGGTGATTGCGCAGGGGAAACACCTTTTCCCATTCCGAACAGAGAAGTTAAGCCCTGCTGCGCCGATGGTACTATACTGGTAACGGTATGGGAGAGTAGGTCGCCGCCAAGATTTTTAATAAAAAGCCTCTTGAATTTTTTCAAGAGGCTTTTTGTTTTCTAAATTTCTAAAAGCGATCCGAAGTGGATTGCATAATTCTGATGAAATCAGGAATGATAACTAGAAGGAGGATTTCATACGTCTTTCATCGGAGTATTCTAACCATCTCCACATGCGGTATCCCATCTTCATCATACGCTTCCCCTACCACTCGGAATCCAAACTCGGTGTAAAATTTTTCTAAGTACTGCTGCGCTGAAATTCTTATCCCTTGTCTCGGATATTTTTCTGCAACCCAAGCCATCCCTTCCCGCATCAATTCTTTTCCTAACCCTATCCCCCGTGCCTCTGGCGCGGTAATTACCCGACCAATCGAGGGTTCCGCGTACTTTTTTCCGGGATGTACAATTCGTAAATAGGCGATGAGTTCTCCCGTTCGGTCTTTGCCCAGCAAATGATCGGCAGCAACATCAAGATAATCGGCATCAAGATAGACGCAGTTTTGCTCAATGTTAAAAACTCGCTGGCGTAAATTCATGACATCATAAAGATCACGAGCGGTTAAATCATCGAAACGACGACGATACCAACGTACTCCGTTTTCCCCTTCAATCACGCCGCCATCTGCTGGAATCCCATCAATACTAAAAGTGTTTTTTTGCTGACGATATTCCACTAACCCCTCTTCTCCTTTTTTTTGCGCCCACTCTGCTAACATTTGGCGTTCCTGCTGGAACTCCATAATCGGCACACCAAAACCGCATGATGTTTGAACCTGCTGAATATCCAAGAAAAAAATCTGACGAACCCCGGGAAGCGAGGGAAATTGAGAATTGAAAGCCTCCCACTCAGCATCCGCTGACTGAATGATTCTTGCAATTCCGTACAACCGAAGAATCCGAGGAGTTTTGGTGAAGCTGCAAAACATCACCGTTACCCGCCCATTCTGGCGAACATGCGCGGCTGTTTCATTTCCGCTACCGGTTAAATCCAACCAGATAGCCGTGGTACTGTTAACACACCGGAACGTGCTGATCCCTTTCGGTGAAACGCTGACACGCCCAGCAATCGGTGCTGTGGCAACAAAAAAAATCGGCTGGTCGGCAATGAATTGCTGAAGCGATTGATTGAGTTCACTGTAAAAGGTAGCCATGATTCCTGGACGGCTCAATTATCGAATAAACATTTCGCGTTCCAACCCCAAAAATTCCAACGCTGTTCCACTGAGCAAACGCTCCCGAATTTCTGGAGTTAATTCTTGCATGGATTCAATTAATTCCCCTGGGTGATGTTCGCCAAGCGGAAATGGATAATCGGAGCCAAGCATGATGCGATTAGCGGTGAATACTTCCAGCATGTACCGCAGCACTGCCGGATCGTGAACCAGCGAATCGAAGTAGAGGCGGTGGAGATAATCGCGTGGCTCGGTTTTAGTGTTTACTTGCACAAGGTCTGGGCGGACGTGGAAGCCATGCTCGATGCGCCCAATGGTTGCAGGAAACGAACCGCCGCCGTGAGCAAAACAAAAACGCAATTTGGGAAAGCGATCCAACACCCCACCAAACATAATTGAGCAAATTGCCAGCGATGTTTCTGCTGGCATCCCTACCAGCCAGGGGAGCCAATAACGGGGCATTTTTTCTTTTGCCATCATGTCCCACGGATGCACAAAAATTGCGGCATCTAAATCTTGCGCGGCTTCATAAATCGCAAATAATGCAGGCTCATCAAGGTTCCAATCGTTGATGTGGGAGCCGATTTGCACCCCCCGCAACCCCAATTCTTTCACGCACCGCTCAAGCTCTTTTATCGCCAATTCTGGTGATTGCATCGGCAGCGTTCCAAGCCCGGCAAACCGCTGTGGATATTCGGCCACAATTCCAGCAATGTGGTCGTTCAGCAGCATGGAAAGGTCCAAAGCGTGCTCTGGTTTTGCCCAATAACTGAACATTACTGGCACCGTGGAAAGCACTTGAACATCCACGTGGTCGCCATCGCATTCGTGCATTCGCGTTTGCGGATCCCAACAATTTTGCTGCACTTCCCGGAAAAAACGATCATCAATCATCATGTTGGCGCAGCATGGTTTTTGGTGTTCCATGCGGATCCATCCGCCGTAGCCGTAACGCTCACGTAAATCGGGCCAACGTTCGGGAAGGATGTGTGTGTGGATGTCTATTTTCATTGGAAATCGGTTTTCGGGGATCGGTTGTCGGGGATCGGTTGTCGGTTGTCGGGGATCGGTTAATGGCTGAGAAAATGACGGGTGTAGAATGGAAGAACAATTTCAGTTCTCACTTGCTTTCTATCACCCGGCATTTTTCATCATACATTTATGATATACTCGGATGAAATTGGTTTGCGAAACTCTACTCAGCTAGGTGTGGTATGGATTCCCGCTTTCGCGGGAATGACAACGACTAGATTTTTCGCAAACCATTCTGTTTGGAGTATATTTATGCGGCCAGCACTGGCGGCTGCATTACTGTGCCGCATTGTTTGCAGGTGCGTAATTCTTCATTTGCCCAAAATGCTTCCATCACTGGTTTTAATTGTGTGGTGATGTCGATTAATGGGAAAAATGCTTCGTGCAGTTTATTGCTGCAATGTTCGCAGTACCATTGCAATCCATCTTGCTCACCTTCGCGACGGCGGCGTTCCACCACCAAACCAATGGTGTTTGCTTTGCGTTGTGGCGAGTGTGGAACCCGCGGAGGAAGCAAGAAAATATCCCCTTCTTTTATTTCGATGTCGCGAATTACTCCATCTTCCACAATGCGAACCACAATATCCCCCTCTAACTGGTAAAACAATTCTTCCCCATCCTCAACGTGGAAATCCTTGCGAGCGTTTGGGCCGCCAACCACCATCACCATGAACTCTGGATGAACTTCTTTCCAGATTTGCTCGTTGCCAACGGGTGGCTTCAGTTTGTGGCGGTTTTCGTCAATCCATTGCTTCAGATTGAATGCGGTAAGTGCCATGGTTGGATTCTCCTATTGTTGAATAGATGATTCGGTTGATGTTGCTTCTGCGGTTGCTTCCAATATCGGATTCTTTTGCCGGTTGCCAGCAAGGTTGTGGGCGTGATAGCTATCTGGCGGCTCTTCTACTCCTTCACCCGCGCCAACGCTTCCACAAAACGCCAGACTTCGTCGAAGGTGTTGTACATCGGCACCGGGGCTACGCGAACAACATCGGGGGTGCGGAAGTCAGCAATCACCCCTTGCCATTTTAGTGCTTCGGTGATGCGGCGCGCGTCGCCACGGGCGCGGATGGAAAGCTGGCAACCGCGGTCGGCTTCGGTTCGCGGGGTGATGCTGGTGTAACGCCCATCGCCAATCTGATCCACCAGAAACTCCAGATACCCGGTTAGCAGCCGCGATTTCGCCGTCAGCCGCTCCATTCCAACTTGATCGAACAAATCCAGCGCGACTTTGTGGGCGGCCATTGGCAGCACTTGTGCGTTGCTCAGTTGCCAGCCGGCAGCCCCCTGTTGCGGGATAAAATTGGGATCCATTTCAAATCGCGTTTTTGGTTCAACGCCCCACCATCCGGCAAAGCGGGGAAGCTCGGGAGCGAAGGCGTGGCGTTGGTGAACGAAGCAGCCGGAGGTTCCGCCGGGACCGCTGTTCAGATATTTGTAGGTGCACCACACGGCAAAATCAACATCCCAATCGTGCAGGCGCATTTGCAGATTTCCTGCGGCGTGAGCAAGATCAAACCCAACAACGCACCCTTGCTGGTGAGCCGCCTGCGTAATCCGCTCCATGTTGAAGGCTTGCCCGGTGTAGTAGTTCACCCCGCCCAGCATCACCAGCGCAATGCCGTGGCCATGCTGGCGCAGAATGTCCTCGATATCTTCGGTTCGCATGGTGTCCTCGCCATCGCGGGGGCGGAGCAGCATCACCGCGTCGTTGGGGTTGTGGCCGTGGAATGCGGCTTGGCTGCGGACGGCGTACAGGTCGGAAGGGAAGGCTCCATCTTCAATCAGAATCCGGTAGCGTTCGCGGGTGGGGCGGTAGAAACTGACCATCATCAAATGGAGGTTTGCGGTCAGGGTGTTCATCACCACAACCTCCCCCGGCTTGGCACCAACCAATCGCGCCGCAGGTTCGCGGAACATTTCGTGGTAGCTGTACCAGGGGTGCTTCGATTCAAAATGGCCATCCACACCAAACTCAGCCCAATCGTTCAACTCCTGTTCAATGGCGGCGCGGGTCCCTTTTGGCTGCAGGCCTAAGGAGTTTCCGCACAGATAGATGAAGGGATCGCCATCAACAGTTTTGGGGATGTGATACTGCTCGCGAAGCTCTGCAAGGGGATCATTCTGATCCATCTGCAAGGCAAAATCGCGTTCGGTGGAGTAGGCCACAGATTGATGCTTGGTTGATATTTCCATGTTGAATGATTGTTCGGGGATGTCAGTTGGTTGGAATCTGTTTGGGCGAAAATAGGGGAAAAGGAAAATGTGAGTAGCCAGGGAGTGTTTGTTGCTGATGTCGAATGAAGAATGTTGGAGTTTTCGCCGAACGCAGCCCTCCGCTCATGCTGAGCCTGTCGAAGTATGAGCGTGAGCCACCGAACCCACGCCCCCCTGCTCCGCTCTGGCGAGCTTCGCGTCCCCCCAATTCTGGGGGAAAAAGGGGAGGGAAGACGTAGATCACAATCTCCGCTGAAGCACGGAGTAATGGGGAACCGACCACTGACGACCAGCCACCGACCACTGACCACTGACCACTGACCACCGACCACTGACCACCGACCACTGACCACCACAAAGTGAATTTCTGGAAAGTCGCCCGCTACTCCGTCGCCACCTTATCGAACACCTTCACGCTTCGGAGAATTTCCAGCAGATACCACCCCCCTTTGAACTCCATCACCGAAAAACTGAGCGAGCCTTCGCGCCCTTGCCAACGGTAGAAAACCTCCAGCGCAATCGGCCGGTCGGCTCCTTCCCAGGGGCGGAATGTCTGGAATCGCACAAACTCCAGCGTCTGCAACTCAACTCCATTTTCCTTTGCCGAAGCAAGGATTCCGTTGAACCCATCCCGAACGCGCCCCTCGATCAGGTTCATTACTTGCTTATCCTTCAGTTTCTTCTTCTTTTCCTTTTTGGACATTGCATGGATCATCTTTGCCGAAGGGAGCAAGCCCCGAAAGCCTTCCCAGTTGGAATCGTGGATTGCCGCAAACAGCTTGTTTGCCATCGCAGCCGAGTCCGCTGGTGGTTGCGCTTTGGCGGCAACAGCACACAGCAGCAGAAGAAGCGTGGTCGGGAGGGTTAATCGAGCGGTCATTGGAAAATTGTGAGTCGTGAGAGAAAACGCTGCAAAATAGGAATCAGTGGTCAGTTGTCAGTGGTCATTAGTCAGTGGTGAGTTTGGGGCTTTGGCTTCATTTCACTCTTCCCATTTCACTCTTCACTCTTCGCTTCGGCTCCCTCTCTCTCTCTCCCAGACGACGAATGTGAGGGCTGGCAGCGGCGGCGGCTTGGTTCGGTGGCTCACGCTCATACTTCGACGGGGCTCAGCATGAGCGGAGGGCGAGGTCCGTGGTATGGTAGATGAGCCGGAAAGTTTTGCTACCAGGTTACAACCTCAGTCGCTATTTTCACCGTTGCCATGGAATCCTACCGACTACTCTTTCCGACCCTCCTTCTGCTTGCCGCTTCCGCCACGCTCCACGCGCAAGAATCGCCGCTGTTTCGCTGGCTTCCGCCAACCCAAACCGGGGTGGATTTTGCCAACATGGTTGCCGAGGATGACACCTTCAACGTCACGCTCTTCATCTATGCCTACAACGGCGGCGGGGTGGCCGTGGGGGATGTGAACGGCGACGCGCTGCCGGACCTTTATTTCACCGGAACCCGCGCAAATTCGCCAAACCGCTTGTTCCTGAATCAAGGTGGGTTGCGTTTCCGTGAGGCTTCGCGCCAGGCTGGCGTGGATGACTCGGTTGGCGTTCGCTACGGCGTGACAATGGCCGATATTGATGCCGATGGTGATCTGGACATCTACGTTGCCAAACACGACGCGCCAAACACCCTGTTCATCAACAACGGCAACGGAACCTTCAGCGAGCAGGCGCACAAGTTTGGGTTGGATTTCTGCTGCACCAGCCAACAAGCCGCCTTCTTCGATTACGACCGCGACGGCGATCTTGATATCTACCTTGCCCGGAACGGCGATGCAAAAGGGGAAGCGTTCAAGCGCGACGGCAACCCCGACCGGTTGTTCCGCAACAACGGCAACGGCACGTTCAGCGATGTGAGCGACCAGGCCGGAATCAGCGATAAAGGTTACGCGCTTAGCGTGATGGTGGGGGATTACAACAACGACGGCTGGGCCGACGTGTACGTTGCCAACGACTTCGAAGCTCCCGATTTGCTTTACATCAACAACCACGACGGGACCTTCACCAACCGCATGCGCCAATGGATGAAGCACACCAGCATTTTTTCGATGGGTTCCGATGCTGCCGATTTTAACAACGACGGCAATCTTGACCTGTTCACCGTGGATATGATGCCGGAAGACCACTGGCGGAAGATGTCGCACATGGGGCAAGGCTCAGTCTATGACCCAAAATTCGACTCGGCACAGTTGATGCGGAACATGCTGCAAGTGAATCGGGGAAACGGCACGTTTCTGGAAGTTGGCCAGCTTGCCGGAATTGCTGAAACCGATTGGAGTTGGGCACCCCTGTTTGCCGATTACGACAACGATGGCGATAAAGACCTGTTCATCAGCAACGGCTACAAGCGGGATGTGCAGAACCTTGATGTGATCCACAACCTTAACGGCCGCAGCTTCCAGCCGCTGAACGTCATCCGAAAAGTCCCCTCGGTGAAACTGCAGAACTACCTGTTCCGCAACGATGGCGGCATGGCGTTTACGAAGGTGAGCAACCAGTGGGGCGCAATTCAGATGGTGAACACCAACGGCGCGGCCTTTGCCGATTTGGATCTTGACGGCGACCTTGATCTGGTGATGAACAACATTGATAGCGTTGCCTTCATCTACCAAAACCTTGCCGCCGACCAGCACCGCGGAAACTACCTGCACGTTGCTCTGCAAGGTTCCGACAACAACACCGCTGCTATTGGCTCGCGGGTGACAATCAACGCCGGGGGGCGCTCGCAGATGTTGGAGTGCACCCCCGTTCGCGGCTACATGTCCTCCCTCAACTGCCCGCTCCATTTTGGGTTGGGGGATGCGGCAACGGTGGATACCCTCACCGTCCGCTGGCCCAACGGAACGGTGCAGAGTGTGGCAAACGTGAAAGCAAACCAGGTGGTGACCATCAAGCAGGAAGCCTGGGCGAACGCTGTGCCGCCACCTCCAACTCCGGTTCCCGACACGTTGTTTGTTCAACTTGCTAACGGGCTTCAGTATCGCCACCGTGAGAACCGTTTTGATGATTTCCTGCGTGAGCGGTTGTTGCCCAACCGCCTTTCGCGCAGCGGGCCGGGGATTGCGGTGGGGGATGTTGATGGAAACGGCCTTGATGACGTTTGGATTGGCGGCGCGCGCGGCTACGCGGGGGCGTTGTTCTTGCAAAACCAATCCGGGCAGTTCAGCCGTTCGGAAGATAGCGCGGCGTTTGTTGCCGACTCCGCCAGCGAGGACACCGGCGCGCTGATGTTCGATGCCGATAACGATGGCGACCTTGACCTGTACGTGGCAAGCGGCGGCAACGATTTTGCTCCTTCGGAGTTCGCCTTTCTGCAGGATCGGCTTTACTTGAATGACGGCAAGGGGAAGTTCGCCAAAGCAAGCGACGGCCAGCTTCCCGCAATGCCAACCAGCACCAGCAGCGTGGTTGCTGCCGACTACGATCACGACGGCGATCTTGATCTGTTCGTTGCTGGGCGATCCGTTCCCGGGAAATATCCAACCGCGCCACGCAGCTACCTTCTGCGGAACGACCGTGGCCGATTCAGCGATGCCACCGCAACCGTTGCGCCCCAGTTACTCCATCCCGGAATGGTGACCTCTGCGCTCTGGACAGATTTCGACAACGACACTTGGAGTGATCTGATTCTGGTGGGTGAGTGGATGCCGGTGCGGTTTTTCCGCAATCAGCAAGGGAAGCTGCATGAAGTGACTTCTGCCGCCGGAGTGGATTCCAGCGAAGGGTGGTGGAACAGCATCAGCGGCGGTGACGTGGACAACGACGGCGATGTGGATTACGTTCTGGGAAATTGGGGGCTGAACGTTTATTCCCCGCTGCGCCCCAGCAACCAGTTCCCCCTGCAACTCTATGCCCGCGATTTTGACGGCAACGGCAGCAGCGATCTTGTGCTTTCCTACTTCTTCCGTGGGGCCGAGTATCCGGTGCGTGGCCGCGTGGAAACGGCAAGCCAGCTTCCGGCATACATCCGCCGAAAATATCCGACCTACACCGGCTACGCCAGCGCGACGCTGGATCAGATGTACGGGCGGGCCAACCTTGATTCTGCCGAGCAATTCCGTGCGCGAACCTTTGCCAGCAGTGTTCTGGAAAATCTTGGCAACGGGCGGTTTCGGCTTCGCCCGCTCCCCCTTGTGGCCCAGGCCACGCCGATGTTCGGCTCGCTTCTGGAAGATTTTGACGGGGACGGAAATCTGGACCTGTTGTGCGTCGGCAATTTCGACGGGGGCGACCCACTGGTGGTGCGCTACAACTCCGGCTACGGCCTGTATTTGAACGGCGATGGCAAAGGAAATTTTCTGCAGAAATCGGCAACCGGCGCGGGGTTCAACGTGCCGGGGGAAGGGCGCGGGCTTGCCTGCGTTGCGGGGAAGCAGAGGGTCACGATTGTTGCCGCCAATTGCAACGCCGCCGCAGCCAGCTTCCAGATACGCCAGCAACCGTTCCGCATTGGTCGCGCCAACAACTACACCCACAGCATCCTGCACCTGGGCGACGGGCGAACCCGCAGGCAGGAGTGCTATTGGGGCGGCGGCTACCTTTCGCAAAGCTCCCAAATGCTGATGCTCCCATCGGCAACCGCCACGGCCGAACTGTACAACGGTGAGAAAAAAATGGGAGAGGTAAAAGCGAAGAGTGAAGAGTGAAATGGGAAGAGTGAGATGGGAAGGATGCCAAGCCAAGCCCAGCACGAACGCCACCCTCCGCTCATGCTGAGCCCCGTCGAAGTATGAGCGTGAGCCGCCGGACTGCGCCGCTACTTGCCCTCACCCCCCCGCCCTCTCCCAAGCGGGTGAAAGTGCTGCTTGCCTCACATTTGTCAGATGGGCGAGGGAGCCAAAGTGAAGAGTGAGATGGGAAGAGCCAAAGCCGGAAACTCACTAATGACTAATGACCACGGACCAATGACTAATGACCACCACACCGCGAAGCCCACCGTTGCAATCCTGGCTGGCGGCAAAAGTCGGCGAATGGGGCGCGACAAAGCCTCAATCCACGCTGGCCCAGATGCGGAGTCAGATAGCGACTCAACTGGCCAACAAACATGGCTGGAAAAACTCTGCTGGCTGGCCGTGAGCTTGGGCGCAACCGTGGTTGTGGTGGGGCGCGAACGCCCGGATAGTTGGCGCATCCCGAACATCAGTTTCCTTCGGGATGACACCCCGCCAATCGGCCCGCTGGGTGGCTTGGCAACAGCACTGCGCCACGCCGATTCCCCGGTTGCCCTTGTCGGCTGCGACATGCCACGGCTAACCGAGCAAGCCTTCCGGTGGCTGCTGTCGCAGCGGGGAAGCCTGGCAAACGCCGATGGAGTTGTGGTGGTTGCTGGCGGGGAGGTTCAACCTCTTTTCTCCATCTACTCACCCTCACTTCTTCCAACAATTCAGCGGCAGATGGGGCATGGTGATTACTCACTTCGCGGGGTCATCGGCCAAGCCCGGTTCGCCATGCTTGACGCGCCTGATTGGCTGCTGCCCCAACTTGCCGGGGTGAACACACCGCAGGAACTGAAAGCCTGGCGCGCCGAGCAATCGTAAAGAAATCCAGCCTAACGAAGCAAGCTAGATTGCTGCAAAGCAATGGCACGCAACGCACAATAGACTTGCGCCAGCGGCAGTCCAACAACAGTGTAGTAATCCCCCTCAATCCGTTCGATAAACACCGCTCCCAAATCATCTTGGATGCCGTAGCTGCCGGCTTTGTCCAGCGGCGAGCCGGTGGCGACGTAGGCTTCAATTTCATCATCATCAAGCGGGCGGAAGGTGACATCGGCGCTGCCGCATCCGATCACTTCCGCGCCGGTTGCCGCATCCACAATGGCCCAGCCGGTGAAGACGGTGTGAGCCTTCCCGCTTAGGTTTCGGAGCATCCGGCCCGCATCGGAAGGGTCGGTGGGTTTGCCAAGCACGGCGTTGTTCAGCACAACGGTGGTGTCGGCACCAAGCACCAGCCCGGTTGGTTGCTGGCCCGCCACGGCACGCGCTTTCAGTTGCGCCAGGCGTTGCACCATTTGTTGAGGGGATTCATCGGGAAGTTGGGATTCGTCGGCATCGGGCGGCACCACTGTGAACTGAACGCCAATCTGCGCAAGCAACTGCCGCCGCCGTGGCGATGAAGAAGCAAGAATGACCGAGGGAAGATGAAGCATGGTTTTCAGCAAAGTTTTTCGGCAAAAGTACCACCCAACCGCGACCACCCAAACCTACTCTTACATCTGGTAGCCGGATGGGAGCCAAAGCGGCTTGTAAATTGAGCCAGCAGAGTGAGTAACTGACAGCCCCAAGCCAACAACCAACTCCCGACAACCGATTCCCGACAACCGACCCCCAACAACCGATTCCCAACAACCGACCCCCGACAACCGACATGGAACGCAAACTGACCTACGATCCGCTGATTGAACTGATGGCGTTTTACGATGGCCGCAAAGCCACGCGCGAAAAAGCTGACGCGGCCACGCTTCCGGTGGAGGAACGCCTGAAGCAACGCATCGTTGACGGCGACCAGCTTGGCATTGATGCCGATCTGGACGAAGCACTTCGCAGCCATGATCCCTTGTTCATTATCAACACCATCCTGTTAGATGGAATGAAAGTGGTGGGCGAGTTGTTCGGTTCCGGCCAGATGCAGCTTCCGTTTGTGCTGCAATCAGCCGAGACGATGAAGGCTGCCGTTGGCCACCTTGAGCCGTTCATGGAGCGCACCGAGCAAACCGCGCGCGGGATCATGGTGCTGGCGACGGTGAAAGGGGATGTTCACGACATCGGGAAAAATCTGGTGGATATCATCCTGACCAACAACGGCTACCGCGTCATCAATTTGGGGATAAAAGTTCCGGTGGAGGTTATGCTGGATGCGGTTCAGCAACACCAGGCCGATGCCATTGGGATGAGCGGACTTCTGGTGAAAAGCACGTTGGTGATGAAAGAAAATCTGGAGCTGATGCATGGGCGCGGAATCCACGTTCCGGTGGTGCTTGGCGGCGCGGCATTAACCCGCCGGTATGTTGAGCACGACCTCCGCCAAATCTACGGCCCCAATGTTGCCTACGCCGAGGATGCCTTTGCTGGGCTTCACTACATGGAAGCAATCGCCGAGACGGGGATGTTGGTTCCAGAGTCGGCACAGGCGGAGGCAGCAACCGCCGCCGAATCCGCAACCGCAACGCAATCGCCCGACCCCGCCGAATCCGCACGCCGCCGCGCCACCGACGAACGTGGTGAGGTGAAATACCGCATTGCCATTGAAGAAGAAATCGAAGAGCTGGCAACGCTGATGCTGGCCGAGCCAGAAGAAGTGCAAGGATGGGGGTTGGAAAACATCATTGTTGCCGAACTGCGCGACACGATTGTGGGATGCGGATTGATCGCCCCGCTCGGCGACTCCGCTGTTGAGCTGACCGAGATCACTGTGCTTCCGGAACAATGGGCCGCTGGCGTGGGGATGGACCTTGTTCGGGTGATGCGGCGCACCGCACGCAGCGGCAAACCGGAAACCACGATCTACGTGGCCTGCAACCCAGACGATGCCGACCTTGCCCGATTCTACCGGACGCTTGGCTTCGACCAGATTAGCTTAGACGACCCACGCGCTGCGGCTGCCGAAGATAAAATTGCGTACTGCTTGGAACAGTACGGAGCCGCCCCCGCGCTGTTCATCAGCAAGCCGGCCAGCCAGATTAACGACCGCACCGTTGGCGCGTTGGACACCGCGCTTCACCTGATGCAGGAGCAATCGCGCGATGCCGATTTCCCGCTGAATGTGGAGCAGTACGAAGCGCAGAACAACGTCCGCAAACTTCGCGTCACCAGTGATACCGACCGGACGATTCCGATTCCCGAAGCTCCATTTTGGGGATCGCGGGTGGTGGAAAATATCCACCTTGATAAGGTGTTCGAGTACATCAACGAGGTGGCCTTGATCCGTGGCCAGTGGCAGGTGCGCAAGGGGAAACGCACCCCCGAAGAATACCGCCGCGAGCTTGATGAAGTGGTCTATCCAAAATTTGAGGAGATGAAGTTGCGCGCCAAGCGCCAGCGGCTGCTGGATCCAAAAGTGATTTACGGATTCTTCCCCTGCCGTGCCGAGTACAACTCACTGGTGGTCTATCGTCCGGCGGGGATAAGCGACACCGAATTGATTGGTGAATGGAATGGAGCAACGCCGGCCAGCCAGTGGCTTCAGCAAACGGAGTTGCAGGAGTGGCTTCGGTTCGAGTTTCCCCGCCAGTCGCATGGCCGCCACCTGTGCATTTCCGACTTCTTCCGCCCTGTGGAATCGGGTGAGTACGACGTGCTGGGAGTCCAGATCGTCACCGTTGGTGGGAAGGCAACGGAGTACTCCAACGAACTGTTCCGGGCCAACAACTACAGCGACTACCTCTATTTCCACGGGTTGTCGGTGGAGAGTGCCGAGGCGTTGGCCGAGTACTGGCATCGTTCAATCCGGACCGAGCTTGGCATTGCCGGCGACGACGCAGCCGATATCCGCCGGCTTTTCTCGCAGGGCTATCGCGGCAGCCGGTACTCGTTCGGCTACCCCGCCTGTCCCGACCTTGAGCAGCAAACCAACATCTTCCAGCTTCTACGCCCCGAACGGATTGGGCTTGCGCTGAGCGAGGAGTTTATGCTGGAGCCGGAGCAATCCACCAGTGCGATTGTGGTGCACCATCCCGCCGCCAAGTATTTCAACGTGAGAGAGTGAGGTGAAAGTGGGTGAGGTGAGTGCGCAAGGCAAGAGCAGCGCAAGGCTGCCTGGGGGTGCTTCATCGCCAGCTCCTTGCCGAGCCGAACTTCTTGCAATGGCGAAGTATCGTTGCTTGGCATTTCCATTGTGTTGGTGCATTTTTGCGGTGCGTTAAACGTTCCTGCCAGTGTGGCTTCCCAAGCCAGCCTACGCTAACCGCATCAACACAAATAAGCCTCCACGCGAACCGAACAACAGGTGACGACCATGAAGACATTGCTTCTTGCACTAACCACACTTCTGCTTACCGCCAGCGCGGCCATTGCGCAAACTTCCGAGCCAACAACCATTGCCATTTTCCCGTTCAAGAACCTTACGGGTGAGGTGATCTACGACGACCTTTCCTGGTCCTTTGCCGACTCGCTTCACCACTACTTGGCAACGAAGCCGGAATCATCCACAAAATTTGTGCTGGTTTCCATGGACGACATCCGCGACCAGATGCTGGCCAACAACGTTGATATCAAAAGCCCCAGCTACGAAACGGATGTTTGGAAAGTGGCCCAACTGTTAGGAGCCAAAAAAGTTGTGTGGGGGACATACCTGGTGAAGTATGAAACCGCCAACCTTGAGGCCAAAGTGGTGGATTGCCGAACCTTGATGCACGACCAAACCAACATGGCAAAGAAGATTCGCCCGAAATATCCCGAGGCATTAACCCAAGTGGCAACCGTGGGGGATAAAATTCTGCCAGCAATGAATTAGCGTTTAGGCAGCGAACCGATAACAAGGCCGGCCACGCATCCAGCAGGGTGCGTGGCCGATTTGTTGTTACTCCAGTGATTCGCGTACGTGGCATCGCACACTTCTTTCCTCACTTGCACATCTGCGGGAAGGCTTCGCGGAAACCGGCGTGGCGGCAGAAGAACTCTATCTGCAGAGTGTCGTCGCCGGTAAGAATCCAGCCGTTGCGTAGCTGCTGGATCGCATCCAACTCGGGCGTTTTCCATTCGGGAAGTTTTGGAAGGAAGACGGCAACATGAGCCGGGGGAATCTTCCAGAGGGCGATTGCCCCGGCGCACATTGGGCATGGTTCGAAGGAGGTAATCAGGAAGATGCTATCCCGATCAATCGCGGAAAAATTTTTGGCTCCGCCAACCGACGCAATCGCGTTGGTCAGCGCGTTGATCTCCGCATGGCCGGCGGCATTGCCGTTTTCCAGCGTGGTGTTATGCCCGGTGGCAATCACCCGCCCGGTGTCGGTCCCGATGACAACGCACGCGCCAACCGGCACATCCCCCGTGCGTTCCCCTTGCTCCATTGCCCGCCGCACACTATCCACCATCGCCGATTGAAGCCACGCAGGGCGGGCGGCCTTTTGGCCTGTGGAGGAAGGAGCATTGTTGGCGTCGCAGCCAAACAGAGCAAGCAATGCGATGATGAAGAACGGCCTCATGGTTGTAGCGTGTGGAGGAAGAAGAGATAGAGTTAGATGCTGGCGAAAAACGTTGGCAGCGAAAGATCGGCAGCCAGCTTCAGTTTGCGGCGCATCTGAAGCCGGTGCTTGTCAATGGCGCGTGGGGTGACGCACATCATGGCGGCAATATCTTTTGTGCTCATCTGCATCCGCAGCAACGCGGCCACGCGCAGCTCGCTGGGGGAAAGGTCGTGGGCGTGTTCCAGCAGTTTCTGGAAAAACCCCGGATGCACTTGGGCAAACCGCGCCTCGAACGCACTCCATTCCTGCTGCGAACCGATGCTCTCCTGAATAATTGGTGTCAGCCGTTTCAGCAGTGGTTTGGTGTCGGCGGTGGCAGCGTTGACCAGTTGCACCACCTCCATTTTTATTCGTTCTAACGCCTCGTTCTTTTTCATCAAGTGCAAGGCCATCAGGGTCAGTTCGTGGGTTTTGTGTTGGATGTCCATGCGAAGTTGCTCGTTCTCCAATCGGGCTATCTCTCGCTCTTTCTGGGCGGTTTCCACCCGATGGCGCGTTGTTAAGTTATGAAGTTGTTGCTGCTGCTCGCGACCCAGCACCTCGCGCTCAATCTGTGCCGATAGCTTCCAATGCTCCAACGCTTTTTGGATTTGGCCACTGCGTTCAAATTCTTCGGCAAGGTCGTGGTGGATCCCCCATTGGTGGTTCCGTGCTTGCAGTTGCTGGCATAGTTCCAACGCTTGCAGCAGCAACTCCATTGCCTGTTGGTGTTCCCCCTGCCCCACCGCGATTTGCCCCAATGCCCATGTGTCCAGCATCATGTTGGCTGTGTCGCCCCGGCTGCTGGCGGCTTGGCGCGACTCAGCAAGAAACTGTTTGGCTTCGGTAAGATTTCCTGTGGCTTGGTGCAGCCGCCCTATCTCGCCAATAATGATGGCCGCAAATGCCTCATCGCCGGCCTGCGTGGCTTGTTCCATTGCTTGATTCAGCCACCCTAATGCTTGCTCATATTGGCTACGGTCGCGGCAAAGGTGGGCCAAGTTTGTGAAGATGCGGCGCGTCACCTCCGTATCGGCTTCCTGCTGGGCAACGGCAAGGGCGCGGTGCAGATACTCCTCGGCAGCGGTTGGTTGTTCAGCCTCGATCAGTGTGCAGCCAATGTTTAACAGCAACGTTGCCTGAAGGTTGTTGTGCGGAATTGGCTCGGTCATGGCCAATGCCTGCATCAATTGCTGCAAGGACCCACTAACGTCTCCAATAGTAGCGTGCACTCGCGCTTGGGTCATCAGGATGTTGGCGGTAAGCAGCGGTTTCCCAGCGTCGCGGCAGGCTTCGTCGGCTTCTTGCAAACACTCCAACGCTTGGCGGTGTTCGCCAAGCCGGTACTGGGTGATGGCAATGTTCAGCAGCATGGTGGCTTCGTCAATACGGCTTCCGGCAGCGCGGAACAACCGCAAGGCGCGGCGGCTGGTGGATAATCCTTCGGCAACTTCCCCCAATGCTTCTTGCAATCCACCAATCATCCGTAAAGCACGGGGACGGAACAGGGGGGAAGCGCAGGATTGCGCCAGGGTAAGCGATTCGTTTGCTGCAATCAGAGCTTCAGCATAATCCCCCCGCAGGTATAGTTCCCCCGCAAGCTGCATACACAGTTCGAACTTCTCCTGCGGGTCGTCGCTCCAGCGAATCTCATCGCGTATCTGTTGGATTGCGTCGCTCATAGTGGCTGATGGAAGAAATAGAGTTCCCCCGCTGTTGAGCATGGTGCGTCCAGAGCGGGGGAAACGTCGGGCAAAACTACAGGAACACCTCCAAACCTATCGCGGTTGTTCCAGCATCACGGTTGAGCGTTGGTACGGGATATCCATCTCGGCAAGTGCTTCCAACGTGCCTACCATCCGGAACCCAATCCAGCGGCTATCGGCAGACCAGTATGGAGCCTGCACATCCAGCACATTATTGGTGTGGCAGCGCAAGGCATTGGTGCGTAGCTCTAGGGTCCAAAGGTCGCCTCCCATCACAAAGGCCACATACGTTCCGCTTGGGCTGACTGATGGTTGTTGCGGCGTAGCATAGGTAGCAAGCATTGATCCCGCATCATCAATATCAATACCAGAAGCTGATTCTTCAAACATCGCTTCAATGTTGTCGCGGCGTAGCTGTGCGATGAACTTTTTTTGCTTATTGATCGAGGCTTGCTGGATCGAATCATACCGCACACCGTTCAGAAGCGAAGCGATAGAGGTCCGCTTCTTATTGGTAATGAATAATCCTTGCTGTTGCCCAACAACCCCAGCCATCACCAACCGCCCATCGCGGGTCCAGGAGGGGCTGGATAAACCGGGGAAGGCGCGAAGGAACTGCACCGAACAGTTCTTACCGCAACGGAACAGGAGCGTGCCGTTGGGATAGGTAGAATCGGGATAGCTGCGTGAGATCGTCACCGCGAAATACTTGCCATCGTAGCTGGTAACGCGCGAGCCAATGGAACTGGCCCATGCGGGGTCATCAAGAATGGAGTTTGGTGTGGTGGTTGATGTGCTGCTGGCTGTGGCAATCGCAAGTAGGAACAGGCCTATCGTTGCAAAAATCTGTGTGTGTTTCATGGTTGTCGCCGTAATCGTTTCGTGTGAATGTTGCATGGTTTCGTTTGGCAATCCGTTCGCAGGCCATTTGCGCGCCGTTGCTCCCTGATTGCGTGTGCAACATACCCGAAGATGTAGGCCCCACCACTACCACTTTTCTACCACCCCCAATTTCTGGGTTAGAATCTATCCATAGCAGGTCAATATCTCACCAGCGCTTTTTGCTGAATACTTGAGCGCATCCGCCAGCCACAAACAACGCAGCGCGGCGGCTGCCATGCTGGCGGCCTCCGCGCTGTTGTGCGTACTCTCATTTCTACTCGGGACAAATTGCTTTGTGAAAATAGACCGCTCGGCTCCTGCTTTCACCCCGACTAATCGGTATCTGGAATTGGATATTGAGCGGCGGCAGAGGGGATGATATCCTTATTGCTGCGGGAACAGCGGCAGCGGTTTAGCGTTGAATAGCTTACGCCAGTTCTCTTCGATGACTACTCCACCAAGCAACTTCTCCCCTTTTGCTGAATCAACAGTTATGCGCCACTTCAATGGATCATACTTGAGAAATTTTTTTAAGTCATTTAATGATGGCTTTCGCTTGAAATAAGCAAATGGTTGTTTGTTGCGGTATTCTATGCCGGGTCTATATTTTTTGAATGGCAGATCTGATAGAGCGCCGCCATTAAATGAGTGGCTATAATTTATGATGGGATTATTCGGTGTTGATGCAAGATTTGACACGATCACGAACGACCATTTTTCGATATTGCTTTTTGAATACTTAATCGCATATAATCTACGAGTTAAGGTGTCATTGTTCATACGTGATAAAGATTTAATATCTACCGAATACTGTGTTAATAGTATTAAGGATTTTTTGGATCCCTCACAGTATTGTATTACTTGCGTGAAATAATCTGCGTATTTCAAAGGAACCGATGAACATTCAGTAAAATTTTCACACAAAGCATTGGAAATATTATCAACAAACAAGTCATCAGCATTGAGTTGATGTAAAATCGATCTAGAGTTAACAGGATAAAAAATAAGCATTATTATTAAAAAAACACAATAGCAACGATTGAGAATTTCATTGTCCGTAGATTTCATTATTATTTTAATTTATTGTTGATATATTTATCCCGTTTCTTCTTTGCTGCTTTAGTGATTGACCAATCACTAAAGCCTCCTATTTCAGATTCAAAGATAACTTCTAATCTATCTTTATTATTATGAGATTTTTTGTTGTATTCATCCTTACTAAAAAATACGCCCCATGCTTCGTAAAACAGAACCCATTTGCCTAATGTAATATAGGCATTACCAGTCACTATTTGCCCCATTTTATTCATAATTGAGATGAATTGTTTGTTTGTCATATACCTTCCCGTAATTTGCCCAACAATACCTATAGCATCAATTATAGCACCGACTTCGTTATTTGTGCTTTTATCGCGGTCTTTGATTGAGCAATAATAAATCATAGCGAACAGTAGTTTTTCTAAATAGTCGACAACGCTAGCATCGAAAGACATATCAACCATGATTTCTTTTGTAGATGGATTTATCCATATATCCATATCAATATATTTTGATTGTCCATCAAATCTATTAGCATCTCCACGATTATCTGGGTCTAAACAGCAAATCTTATTCTCTGCAAATGTTTCCGTCATACATTCCATAAGACCTTTATGTTTTGATAAATCACTGCGAATAGCTGATGAACGGCGCATAATGCCTTTATAAGCATCCTCTATCTTTTGCTGCTGTTCCTCCGAGCAGCAATTTTTCGTTCCTGCTACTGGCCCTGCCATGTTAATTTTGCAGCGACAGTATTCTAAAAATGGAAGAGGTTCTTCGATTTCTGAATCTTCATCTGTAGAGAGACCTGATGGCATTATGGGCCCCTCAGGATTATTAGGATATGGACTTCCTTGAGACGGGTCTAACTTAGAGTCATAGACCCTGCCTCTATACGGAGAAACTGGATCTAAAGGATTTGAAGACCTACCATCATCTAACACATCAACAGTCACGCTTCCATCACCATGCCGAATAATGATTATTACCCCTCCGTCGCCTACGTCCGGTGGCAATATGCGCAGAAGTTCTACTTCTCCTTTCTCTTCCGGTAAAAAAGTTTCTGAAGAAGATGGCGTATGGGTAAATAAACCCAGTCTTGGGCCAAAATTAAATGGCTGGTAATAGTCGTCGGGTTCCATGATACGTACAAATGGTGTTGAATATGGTTCCAAGAGCGACTCACCATTCTTGGCGATAACGATGCCGTTGTCCAAAATGAATGAGTTGCTCTTTGTAGCTCGCGTTCTTATTACCCCGCTTAAATAACCTTTACCTCCATTTCAAACGCACTCCAATCTCCAGCCGAAGTAATTGCTCGAATCATAAGCGAGACTTGCGTCTTTTGCTTAAACACTAATCCCAACTGCTGATTACCCGTAAACGCTCCAGCCCAACTAATCACTGGGATTGTTCCTTGTGCATCACCTCGTGTTCCAGCGTTGTCGCGGAAACTTAGCTGAAGGTCATTGTAGGTGACACCACCGAACGCCAGCGTAATTAAATTTTCCCATTGAGTTCCTGCCCGTGCAAAGATCACCTTTTGCAATGGCGGAGCCAACAACGCGCTCTGGTTCCGTAATTCATGGCCAAAATTGAATTGATCCGAATTGTTGATTGCTAACCCGCTGTCGGTTGCTAACGCAGCCACTAATGGTTCGCCGCTGTATCCAATACCAGCCGCAGTCCAAGCCACAGGCGGCGTGTTGAAGCTGGTGCTGTTCAAAAATGTTCCCACTGTTCCTCCTAACCGAGCCATTGCTACAAGGTCAAGAATATCTGCGGGCATCTGGTGTGCCCAATCGTACCAAGAATTGATGGGGTCGTTGCAGCCGCATCCCATAGTGCTATCCTCCTATCAGGTTGTAGAACGTGTGACTGACGTGCATAGGCTTCCAGTGACGCTACTCAAATGCTCGCCTACATGAAATGAACAGTGCAATGATATGCTGAAGGCCTATAGAAGTACAAGCCATACAATAAGTGCTTGACTTAGGGGGGAGGGGGAGATGTTAAGTTACGTGGCTTTGATGCACTAAAATTCGGAACACTTCAATTTCGGTGGCCCAGGCTTGTTCCAACCCATTTTCCCCGACAACGGGTAGCGGTTCCTAAACTCCATCACAGATCACGCAGGTTTCTCGCAAACTATACTCGGCGCAAATTGGTTTGCGAAACTCTACTCGGCTAGGTTCGCTATGGATTCCCGCTTTCGCGGGAATGACAGTGATTGAGTTTTTCGCAAACCACTCTGTTTGGAGTATACCTTACTCCAAGCATCACCAGCCGCCAAACACAATTACCCCCTCACAAAACAACGCAGCGCGGCGGCCACCTTGCTGGCGGCCACCGCGCTGTTGTGGGTACTCTCATCTCCCCCCCGAAATCGTAGCTAATGTTGCGCTGCTTACCGCACCACCATCAGCCGCTTGGTTAGCCGCTTGTTGTCGGCGATTGCTTCCACCATGTAGGCTCCGGTTGGCAAGCCTTCGGTTGGCAATATCGCGCTGTTGTTTGCGGACACGGTTGCCTGGGTGGCGTAAGCGACCCCGCCGCTGGCATCATACACAACCAACCGAACACTGCTTCCCGAAGGAACGCCACGGAAGCCGATGGTGGTGCTGCTGTTGGCGGGGTTTGGATAGAGTTGGATAGCCCCCGCCGCAGCATCCCCCGATTCCCCGATAACAGGTTTTGCCATTGGGGTTGGCACACCATCGCCGTTGGTTTGGTACGGCGTTGCTTTGGTGGTGGCAATGATGGTGAACGGCTCGGTGTCGCTGTAGGTGATGTTCGGGTCGTTTACCCACACCTGCACGAAGTAGTTGTAGTTGGCAAAGTCGGCGTTGTTCACTTTCGTGGTCACTGTGCCGTTGTTGGTGATGGTGGTGTTCGGCACCGCGCTCACCGTTCCGCCGTTGATTGGCTGGCGGTAGAGCGTCAGCTTGAACGGCTTGGAGTGCTCGTAGAATGTCACCTGCAAGTTCTTGAAGCCGCTGGGGTTGTAGATCAGGAACCAATCCTCCTTATCCCCCTTGCAGAGCATCCCATCGGCGTAATCCCCCGTGCGGATTTTCCGTGCATCCAGTGCGTTGTTGTTTGGTTCGTAGCTGCCGCAGTCGCTTAGGGTCCAGAAGCTGGCTCCGTCGCTGTAATCGCTCAGCAGGTTGTTGGCGTACTTGGTTCGCACATACACGGCGTAGTATTGGTCGGGATAGAGGCTGGTTAGCGTGGTGGAGGTTCCGTTCACCACTTCGCTTTTCCAGCCCCCCAACACGGTGTTGTCGCCGGCAATCCGCGCCCACTGTACTTCGTACTGGGTTGCGCCGCTTACTGCGGTCCAGTTCACAACACCGCTGGTGGTTTTCTGCTGGGTGATCCAGACTTGCTTCGGCTTTACGGGGTCGCTGCCGTAGAACTGCACAACCGTTGTCCAGGGGCTAACCACCGCGCCGTGCCGCGCCCGCACTTGTGCCTGGTAGGTGGCTGGCTGAAGATTCTCCAGCTTCGCCTCCGTTTTGGAAACGTTGTTGATTGCGGTCCACTGCTGGCTGCCAATGGCCCGGTACTGAACGTCGTAGTTGGTTGCGCCGGGGGCTGCGTTCCAGGTAACAAACGCGCTGGTGGCCGCAAGGCTTGCTCCACCTTTTGGGTTGATTCCGTTGGTGGCAACTTTCACGTCGCTGGGTGCAAGCAACACCTCCGATGCGCCGCTAACGCACAGCGCGAAATCTTGCTTCCCGCCGCTCAGCGTCCCCTTGTGTTTTATCACCACTTTATAAACAAAACTGAATTGCCCGGGAAGGTAGGTGTTCACCGCTTTGAAGTATATCTGCTCAACATTATCAACCACGTTGTCGGCATAGTTGGCTTCTTCGGCTGGCTTTGTTGGGTCCAGAGTAAATGGGTGATAGACTTTGTTCAGCGCAGTTTTCCCGTTGTTGAGCACTTCGTACATCCGAATATCCAGATCGTTCACCAGCGTTGGGGTGCGGTTGTTCAAGGTGATGCGCCCACTTGGCCCGGTCATCACAATCCCTGCCGGATCGTTCCAAGCGATGGTGGCACGAACAGGCCCGTTGGTGTAGGATTTGATGTAGAACTCATACGTCTCCCCCTGCTTCAACGTCCCTTGCCGGATGGAGAAACCGTTGTTGGTGGAGTTGAGTTTGATAAGATCAGCGGCGGCCTGCGCCTCCACTTTTCCCCAGCCGGTGCGGTAGTCAGGGCCGATTTTGTCAATGTCGCGGGCGGTGTGGATCAGCAGCCCGCGCGCGGTTGCGGCGGTGAACGGAGCCACGGGGTTGAACTGCCGCCAGTATTTGCGCAACTGAACCAGCGCGCCACTGACGGCCGGGGCAGCATACGATGTGCCGGAAGCTGTTGTGTAGCCAAGCAAATTCCCGGGCTTTCCGGAAAGCGGAACATCCACACCCAGGGCAACCAGGTCGGGCTTGATTCGCCCGTCGTCGGTTGGGCCGGTGTTGCTGTGCGCCCACAGTTTGTTGGTGGAATCAACGGCCCCAACAACAATGGCATTTTTTGAAAGCCCAATGCTGGCCAACACATCCCAACCACCGGAACCTCCATTTGCGGGATGTGGCATATCACCGGTGTTGCTGCTGAACTCTGTTCCGGCAAGGATGAACGCATACGCGGTATCGCTTGCTGGGGCAATCCCACGCTGGTTGCCAGCCGCCACAACGGGAATTTGTGTGGGCCGTACGAACATCACCGAATCCATCTGGCGGGCAAATTTATCGTAGTAGCCAAAGTGCGGGTCCTCGCGGTCCTTTGTGTTGGGCGATCCATCCAACGTCCCGTTCCAGACCCACACCAGCGCCTTGCTTGGCAGCCGCGTTTGCACCCACCCACGGTTGATGCCATAGGAGTGATTGCTGATATACCACCCCCGTTTTCCCGCTTGCTGGATAAACTGCTGGGGCGATCCGTCGGTGGCGTACATGTCGGTGGAGCTTTGGTTGATGCACCCTTTCCGCATGGCATCCACCCCTTTGCCAACCAACACCCCCATCACCTGCGTGGGGTGAAGGTCCGCTTTCTGCTCGGCAGGCATGGTTGGCGCAAACGCCCGCGATGCCACATGCTGAAGTTCAGGATGCAGCAGCTGTGGGTAGTTCTGGAATTCAAACAATCCTACCGTATCCCCTTTCCCATCCAGCTTGTAGGTCCCTCCCCACAGTTTATCCACGCCAATGTAGCGTGCGTAAATCGGTGCCATTGGTGTTGGCCCCGGCTGCCCTGCGGGGGATTGTGCCAGGGCTGGCAATGCTCCAAACAATGCCGCGCCAACAAGTGCGGCCATCCGGCGAAGTATCGAAATTGTCTTCATGGTGTGTTGCTTGTTCTGTGTGTTGTGTTCGCCTGTCGGTTTGTTCTATTTCACGATCACCACTGTTCGCGTTATCGTCTTCTTCCCGGCTTGAATCACGCACCAGTAAATGCCAGCCGGAAGCGCGTCGGTTGCTACGGTGGTGCGGGTTGCGCCAGCCTCAATCTTGGTTGCGATTACCTCCATTCCCTGTGCCGTGAACAGTGTGATGTTCGCTCCGCTCTCGGCCCCGCTGGCCAGCTCCACCGTTACGATTGCCGAGCTTGGGATTGGATAGACCCGAACCTGTTCCGCCGTTGCAACGCTTTCTTCCTCCACCCCCGTTGGCGTGCTGATGTTGGCCGTGAAACTCCACGCGGTTGTTGGCTGGCTTTGGCCATACTGGTTTGCGGCGCGGACCCGCCACCACTGCTTGGTTCCTTCCGGAAGTGAGTCTAAATACTGGGCCACAGCGTTGGTGGTCAGCTTGCTCTGCTCGCCGGTGAAATCGCCGCTGTTGGAGAGTTCAACGATGTAGGTTTGCGCGTTGCTTGCGGCCTTCCATTGAAGTTGTACCGGGTTCATCACGCCGGTGGAACCATCGGCCGGGGCAACCAACTCCGGCAGCGAAGGAAGCTGCGGCTCGGCAGCTTCGGTGGTAAACCGGAAGGGGCGCGACCACGCGCTGGTTGCGGCTCCGTTCCGTGCGCGGGCGCGCCAGTGGTAGGTGGTGGCGTTCGGCAATCCGGCAAGCACGGCCCATGCGGTAGTGCTGGTGAGCGTGGTATCCACCGTTTCAAACGTGGCATCCTTCCCAACTTCCACTTCGTACTCGGTAGCGTCGGGGATGCTGTCCCAAGTCATCGTTACCAACAGTGGCGCGCTGGCGGTTCCGTTTGGTGGGGTTAGCAGTTGCGGAGCCAACAAGCTGATGGGGGATTCCGGAGCAGTGGTGAACTTGAACACGCCGGACCAATCGCTTTTCACTTCGCCATTATCGGCACGGACGCGCCAGTGGTAGGTTTGCCCGGCGGGAAGATTCTCCAGCACGTAGCTGGTGTCGGTAAGGCCGCCGTCGGAGTAGGCAACGCTGGAAAATGCTGGGTCGGTGGCAACCTCCATTTCGTAGATCGGCTCCTTTGCGGCCACGTGATGCCAAACCAACATCACCGATTGCGGCTGGTTGGCTTGGCCGTTTGCCGGGGAAATCAACAGCGGCGCGGCAAGCGGAGCGGGGGCCGGATAGCCAGTGGTGAAAGCCGCATACCGCGACCACGGGGTCGGCGCGGCCGCAGCCGTTACCCGCACCCGCCAGTAGGTTGTGACCCCATAACCAAGCGTCGGCAACGGGTGAGTGGTCCCCGTAACCGTTGCCGATTGCGCCCCATCAGTGGGGAATGCGGGGTCGTTACTCCATTGCACGTCGTAGCCGCCAACCCCGGCCACGCTACTCCATTGCAGCATCACATTGGTGGGCTGGTCGGTCGCGCCATCTTCCGGGGAAATGGGTTGGGGGATTCCGGTGGCGGCAACGGTGGTGAACGATTGCGTGCTGCTCCAATCGGTGGCCACCCCCGCCGCATCAATCCCGCGAACGTGCCAGAAGTAGGTGGTGGAGTAGTTCAAATTGGTGGCCTCGGCCGTGGTGGCCTCGGTTGCCAGCAAGTTGTAGAGTTGGGTGAAATCGCTTTTTAGGGCGATTTCCACCTCGTAGCTCACCGCTGTTTTCAGCGGTCGCCACCCCAACGTCACGTTGATCTGCAGGTCGGTTGCGCCATCGGGCGGCTGGTTTGGTGCTGGCTGGGCAATGGCCGTCATCGTCATCAGCAGCAAGGCTGCGGCATAGGTTAGTAGTGTTTTCATGTTGGGAATCGGGAGTTGTTGGTTGTCAGTGGTCAGTTGTCAGTTGTCAGTTGCAAGAACCAATTTGATTTTTGGCATTTGACATTCGGCATTCGGCATTTGACATTCCCCCAGAGGGAGAGGGCGTGCCCTGTTGTTTTCCATAATTCTTGCTGGCTCATTGCTGTTTTACTCACTCTTTTCAATCTATTCCTCCCCGGCCACGCCTGCGGTTTGCAGCGGCCACAGTTGGGAAGCTGAAGAAAAAAAGAGGGGAAAAAGTTGGTGGATGGTGGAAACGTGAGGTGGTGCGGAACCGGCGGTGGTGCGGTGAAACGCTGGCCAACCCGAGCTGGCCGAAAAAGGCGAGGTGAGTGGAGCGGCGTGTGGTCAGGGGCGGAGCGTGGGCCGCTGCAGATCCTTGCGGATCACCACGGTGTTGGCTTCGGTGGATTGCGAGCCGATTCCCAGAATAATCCCCACCAACGCCCAGCTTACCGCTGCCGAACTGACCCCGCTGGAAACCAACGGAAGGGTGATGCCGGTCATCGGCAGAAGGTTCATTGTTCCGGCAATATGGACTACCGCTTGAACCCCAAGCAGCAGCGTGGCCCCGGCAATCACCAAACCGCCGAACGTGGCTTCCCCCTGCTGGCGCGCCAGCCGCAGCCCAATGGCAACAAGGCTGAGGAAGGAGAGCAAAATCAGCAGCCCGCCAACGATTCCAAGTTCCTCGGTGATGGCCGCAAACACAAAATCGCTGGCGGCTTTGGGGATCAGAAACGGCGTTCCTTCGCCAAGCCCGCGCCCGGCAATTCCACCAGCATCGAAGGCATACAACGCCTCGATAATCTGGCGCGAGCGATCCCACCAAGCGGGGTCGCCATGGCGGCTGTACAGGTCGGCCCACAGAAGGAAACGCTGGCGTGGGGTGGCAATCATCCGGGCAATGAATGGCAACTGCACAGCAAGCGTGGCAATGGCAGTGTAGCCAACCAACGCCAGCGAAGCCGAGGTCCACAAGCTGTCGCGACGGCGGTAGCGTTCCACCGCGCCAATGGCCAGCACAGCCCCCACCACCACCCCCAGCAACAGCAGCAACGATGCCGCCGAAAATGTTTTTCCCGAAAGGAGCGTGATGCCGGTTGCCAAAAATCCGCCGGTGAACAGCACAACGTACAGGGTGCTTCGGGTGAACCACGCAAGCAACAACACTTGCGCCAATCCAATCACCAGAAATTGGCCAAAGTCACGCATCACCAAAAACACCCCCAGCGGCAGCGTCAGCAGCCCGATGATGTAGATCCAAAGAGCCAACGGAGATTTGGCAAACACCTCACGACGTTCGGGCCGGAGCGCGTTTCGGAAATGGAGTAAGAATCCGGCCCATGCAACCGGCAACGTCAGCTTCAGCAATTCTTGCGGGGCAAAGGTTGCGCCCCGAATCCCACCGCTGACGGTGAGGTAGATAAACGTGGCGACGCACACCGCAAAGCTGCCGTAGAACCCCACCAATTTCCAGTGAGAGCTGAGAAGTGCCGGAACCGTGGAGCGCGCCGCGAACAGCAGTGCCAACAACCCGGCCATCACCGGAATCAGGCGAAGCAGCAGGTTATCGCTGGGGCCAACCGCGCGCCCCCCAAGCACTTGCCGGGTAAGGGGCGTTGGCCCGTAGGCACGTTCCAGCGAGCGGGCCAACCGCAGGTCAATACGCGAGGCCTCGAAATCGCGGCGAAGCTCGGCGTTCCGCTCGGCAGCAATCCGGCGCGTTGCTTTGCGGACGGAGTCTTGCGTTCCGCCACGCAGCTTCCCCTGTACCGAGTCGGCAATGGCAGCAACTTCGCCCCGCGAAAGTTGGCGCGGGTAATCATGCCCAAGCCGGAACTGCGTTGCCAAGCCAACCCCAAACAGCGATGCCGCCACCGCAAGAAGCGTGGCCGCCTTGCTGGTGCGGTTGGGCCGCGGAATCAGCAGCCAGCCACCCACCAACAGCGCGGCCACCATTGCCACGTTGCGGATCACAATCGCAAGCGGTGGGCGTTGCACAAACCACTCGGCCCCCACCTGCCACACCTGCACGCAGGCGGTTGCCGTCAGCAGCACCACCAGCACCGCAAGGATTGGGAAGGAGAGTGAGCGGGAGAACATGAGCAATGATGAGCAGCTTTGTTTCGAGTATCGTGTGCAACGTATGAGCGGAGCCACCGGATAGCGTCCCCGCTCATGCTGAGCCCCGTCGAAGTATGAGCGGAGCCACCGAACGTCGCGCCCCCCCCTTCGCTCTGGCGAGCTTCGCGTCTATCTTGGCCGCACCCTTCCCACCTGCAACGCCAGCGAGAAACCGTAGAAATTTTTTTGGGAGTTGATGGAGTAAAGGAAATCTATTCCAATCCCCAACGTTGGCCAGGGGGCAAGAATTAGCTGCCCCTCAATCGGGAAGGTAATCGTGCTGAAGGTTTGCACGCTGCGGGTGGTTTGTATCACTTGGCCATGCGCAACGCCAACACCAGCAAACAAGGCGGCTTGCCCAATTTCATCGCGGGTGATGACCCCGTACAGCAGGCTGGCATCCAGAAGGTTATCGGGCGGGCGGCCAGGAAGCTGCAAGTTGCTGGAAGGGAGCGCCTGGCCCTGCATCACCCGCACCGCAAGCAACTGCCCTTCCATGAAGTTCACCGTGAAGCCAAGATCGAACCCGTACAGCGGCTCGATTCCTTTCATGGAAGCGATCCCGAACCGGAACCAAAGGGGTATCGGTTTGGCGGAATCACCAGCCACCGCCGGCTGGGCCGATACCGAACAACAGTGGAGCAAAAAAAGAAGGGGGAGAAGGAATCGCATCTGCTACCCGAACAACCTCCGTTCGGGGGATTGGGTGGCGGCCAGCAGCTCCAGAAACTCGTGACGGGGGATTGCTTTGCCGCCAAGAATCGCCATGTGGGGTGTCACCATCTGGATGTCAATCCACTGGGCCCCACGTTCGCGCAAGTGGTCCAGCATGTGCAGCAGTGCAAATTTGCTGGCGTTGCTGCGGCGGTGGAACATGCTTTCGCCGGCATAAATCCCCTGCACTTCCACGCCGTACAGCCCGCCCACCAACTCATCTCCATCCCAAACTTCCACGCTGTGAGCGTACCCCATCTGGTGAAGATTGCAGTAGGCGGCGATCATCGAATTAATAATCCAAGTTCCCGGCTGCCCCGGGCGGGCCGCCGCCGCGCAGGCAGCGATAACGCTTGGGAAATCTTGGTCAATGGTGAAGGTGAAGCTGCTGCGCTCCCGATCTTTCCGAAGGCTGCGGGGGATGTGGAGGTCCTCCAGAAACATGACCCCACGCTCAATCGGGGAAACCCAGTAGATGGAGTCCTCATCGGTTGGCCAGGGGAAAACTCCCATGCTGTACGCCTTCAACAGATTGTCGTGAGTGAACTGGCCGCCAACAGCCACAAGCCCGTCATCGCCGGCAGAGTAGGGGTCAAGAAATTCAATGGTTGCCATACTGGTGCTGGTTGTTGTGTGCCACAAGATAGAGGGAAATGAGGAATGCCGAATGTCGAATGTCAAATGTCAAATGCCGAATGTCGAATGCCAAATGCCGAATGTCAAATGCCAACAATCAACTTGGTTCTTGCAACTGACTACTGACCACTGACCACAATCCATTAGGCGAATGCCAAATCAGTGCACATTGAGTGTTCCGGTCTCTTCCCCAATTCACCACCCCGTCACCATCCAGAAATCGCGAGGGTACAGGCGCACCAGTGTGGTGCTTTCTCCTTCCACTTTTTTCAGATAATCCTCGTACAGTTTCAACTGCTTTTCCGGGCCAATGGCAACGTAGATTCCCCCCGCCACATCGGCAGCGCGGATGTTGTAGCCGGGCAGAACTTCACCGTACACCTTCGGCAACTGATCGAACACTTCACCGGCCAGCTTGGGGTCGGAACGGAGGTCTAAAATCGCTTGGCGGAAGGCACGGACGGTTTCCGGCGGAAGCCCGTCGGCAAGGTCGTTGGCGATTGCTTCGCCGCGTGATTCGTAGCGGCTGGCCGAACGGAATTCCATGAAAGATTGTGCTATCGCATACTCAACGTAGGCGGGGTCGCGCGGGCCACGCTTCAGTTCGTCAATCACAAACTGCAGAGTCTGCGGAAGCTCGGGGCAGCGTTCGGCGTAGTAGCCAACAAGCCCGTCGTTGGCCGAGATGCGAAGGCCGTTGCTGTAGGCCAATCCCGCCGCCCAGGTTTTCATAAACATGCTGTGCGAACCATGCCCGCTGTACGTTTTGCTGGCAAGGAATTTCACCAACGACTCACGGTCGGTTTGGGCGTAGGTTGCTCCCGGCGCATAGTTAACGAACACCCCACTTTGCGTGTTCGGGTTCACCAATCCCACAAACAGCGGGCGTTGGTTTTGTGCGCGGCTGGCTAATCGTTCGGTAATCATCCCGGCCCCCTGGGGTTGCTGCTTTTGTGTTGCTTCGTGGCCCGCCGGGTATCTGATGCCAAGGTTGTCGGTGATCCGGCGTAGCTCGTTGCCCAGTTGGTTGCGTGTGTTGGTGGAGCTTATCACAAACATCCGTGCGTTGCCCAGGTTGGCGATGGCGTTGCGAACCCTTTTCAGTTGATTCAGCGCGTCGGCGGGTGGGGTCAGCAGATCGTCGCGCAGGCGCTGGCACAGATACTGCCAATCCTGGGCAAGCGTGGCATCGGGGACTTCGTTCAGCATCTGCTTCAGATCCTTGATTGCTTCGGCCACAATCTTCTTTCCATCTTCCGGCAACTGGTCGCGCTGTTTCAGAAAATCAGCAACGTCATCGCTCCGTTTGCTGATGCTGTTCAGCGCGTCGGCATCCCCTTCCAACGCTGCAAGAATCTGGTTGACGCTTCCGCGCCCCATGCCGCCAGCAACGCCCAAAAAGGTGAGGTACTCCGCCACTTTTCGCCCGCTGGTGCCGGGGTCCATCAGCATCCACCGCAACCGCAGCACGTTGTGGGTTTGGGTCAGGAATGCGTTGGTGGCCAAGTAGAGAGGGTCGTTCTGCTTCATCCACGCAATGGCGGGGTCCTGCACCCAGCTTTCTTCCGAGCCTTGCATGGTGGAGCGCAACCCGGAGAGCGTCTGGTCCACGACTTCGCGGATGCGCGGCAGATTTTCGACGCGCCAATCGGGGGCAACCAGCGCGTGCAGTATCCAGAAGGTGGCTTTTCGGGCTTCCTCCAAATCGCCCCCCGAACCCCGCATCACCAACTCGCAACGCCCCGTGCGGTAGTTGCTGCTGATGTAGGCTTGCAACCCGCTGATCTGGCTCCGCAGCTGCTCGCTCATCTCTTTGTGGGAAATGACCCCATCCCCTTCCGTTACTCCAACATCGGTGAGCAAAGTTGGAAGCATCGAAAGGTAGAGCAAATCTTGCTGGCCAACGCCCCGCAAATCGAGCGCAACCCCCACGGTTGCCCCGGTTAAATTCTCAAATGTTGAAGCCACAAGCGGCACGTTGTTGGGGGCTTCCTCAACGGAGAATTGGATCTGGTCATCCAACGTCATGGGCGGGGCGGCAACCAATTTGGCGGCTGGGGCAAGCTGGGCAATGGAGTCAAGCTGGGCGGTGGTTGCGTCGTAGCTGGCTTGGTACTGGCGGATTGCTTCGGCGGCGTTTGTGGTTCCGTAGCGGCTTTTCAGCGCGGCTACTTCGGCATCAATTCGGCTGCGGCGTTCGGCTTCTTCGGTTGCCACAAGCTCGGGGCTTGGCTTTGCTGCGCCGGTATATGGGGTGGCTTTTGTGAGCTTCCAGAGGCTCATCATTTTCCGCCAAAGGTTCACCCCTTCGTTCAGCATTTTTTCAACAACTGCAAGCTCCTCCTTGCGGGTCAGCGATTTTTGGAAACCGTTTTCGCGGGCAAGGTCCAGCAGGTGGTAGAACCAATCGGAACCGCTTCCGCGATAGCCGAACCCGGGCGGCTGGTTCACAAACTGCCGAAGCGAGCGCCGGATGCTGATGATCCGGTTTTTGACGCGGGCATTGAAGGCAAGCAGTTCGGGGCTGTTGTCGGGCAGTTGGCAGATGCGCTCCATTTCTTTCAGGATCATCCCACGTGCCTGCAAAAGGTCCTTCGGATTCATGTGGCTTGGCTCCACTGCGCTTAGCCCAATCGTCACCGGATTTCCCAAATCGCTGCTTACCCAACCGAACACTCCAGTTGCGCCGATGTCCATTTTTCGGGTTTGCGGATCAATCAGCAGTTGGTACAAGTTGGTGGTGGCATCGCCAGCAATGTTCTGCACGAAAAGCTCCAGAAGAAACCGCTCACGCAATCCAAGTTTGCGGGTTGGCCCCCAAGAAAACAACACCGGGCCGGGCTGGTTCGGGTTGGCAGATGGATACGGGACAATGTGAACCAAACCTTCCCCGGAAGGTTGCGGTTGCCGAAGAATTGGCTGGGGCGGCGGAAGAACTGGATAGAGCGGCGCGGCTGGCTTGGTGGGGGCCGTGCCTTGCAAACGGTTCAAGGCAGCATCGAATGTTGCAAGGGTTGCTTCAAGTTCGAACGGGGCCGGTAGCGAGGCGATTACTCCCATGTTCCAAAGCTGATAGTTTGCGGCGTGGAATCGGCGGATGTCCTCCGGCTTCATCTGGCGAATGGCCGCCGGAAGCCCACCACTGACAAACGCCAGCGGGTGATTTGAGCCGTACATGGCAATGTCCAACGTGCGCGCCATCCGGCTCCAGCCACGCTCGAACGAGCTGACCATTTCGTTATAGACCGTCCCTTTTTCTTCCAACCTCAACTTCCCATCGGCGGGGTTGACGGCAACGCCGAAGTTGCGGACCTCGCGGCGGATTTCTTCATCGGTGTAATCGGGGTGAAGCAGTGCATCCATCTGGCTTTCAAAAAGCTGGTGAAAGACCCCCACACCAGCCGCCGTGTGGAAATGGTAGCAAGTCCGAAGCTGTTCGGTGAACGCCGACGAGCTTGCTGCCGAGACCCCTTCCAGGTTGGCATGGCGGCGGCCATTGTTCCCTTTGCCAAGCAGAAGATGCTCCTGCGTGTGCGGTTCCCCCATATCGCTTGTGGGAGCGCTGTTAACCCAGATGAAGGCTTGTGGAGCCGACTGAATGGCCAGCAGATCTAGAGTAAACCCGGTGCGTTGGTGAACAAACCGCCCCCCCATCGGGCGATCCACATCATCCAGATAGACAGCGCGAGCAGTGAAGCCGCTCAGGAGCTTCCCCTGAGTAAGATTTTGGAAGGAGAGTTCTTGGGCGCGGGCGGCTGATGCTGATAGAAGGAGGGTGGTGAGGAAGAATGCCTGGCCGAGCCGGAAAGTGAGAGTTGGAAGTATCGAATGCTTCATGCTGCAAAACGTTGGAGAGTATTGTGTGAAGGGCGCAAACCTTGCTGCGCGAAGATAGGGAGCAACGGGGTGTTGGCCAGCATTGTGCGGCAGCTTCTTCATGCTTAAACCCTTCCGTAGCCTGCAACTCTCAGCGGCGACTTTCGTCAGGCCGCCGGCTGCACCGCTTGCAGCAGAAGCCACCCGCAACCGCTATCTTCGATGCAATCGGGGATCGTCATCATTCAAGGACTGCCGGATTTTTTTTATGACTGAACTTCTACGACGTGCCGTGCTGCTGGCATTGCTTCCGCTGACGCTGCTGCTGGGGGGCTGCCCCCACCACATTGAAAGCATGGTGGAGGAGACGCTGCCGCCAAAAGATTACAAGCCAATCTACATGACCTCCACCACACCGTTCAGCCAAGCGGTTGAAGCGTGGAAAGGGAAGATTACCGTGGGAACTGGTGGAATATCTACCGGAACGGTGCTGGGGTCAAGCAGTGATTCGGCGGCGATGCTGCCGCTGCAGATGGATATCCGCACGGTGGATGACAAACGCTACCCGAACGAGATTGAGCTTCGTGCGTTTGTGTTCGACACCAACGGGCGGTTTGTGATGGGGCTTGCCCCACCCTACTTTTCCGGACAAGGAAACTACCGCAACTACTGGCAGAAACTGGTGGATTCCTGCAACGGAACCACCACCACTATTGACAGTTTTACCGTCACCGAAGTTCGCCAGGACCGCCGCCAACCGTACGCCATTGCCCTGGTGCTGGACCACTCCCCTTCGATGGGGGAAAGCCGCGCCCGCAAATTGCAGGAAGCCGTTGCACTGCTGCTGAAAGTGATAAAAAAAGGGGATATGGTTGCCGTGGTGAAGTTCACCTCTACCATGAAAGTGGAGGTCCCGCTGACCGCCGATAGCGGCCTGTACAAACGGCTGTTCCAGATTGATGGGCTGCGCGGCTACGAAGGGGGAACCGCCATGTACGACGGCACGTTGCGCGGCATTGATGAGCTGAAGAAAGCCCCGGCGGAATACAAGCGGGTGGCAATTTTGTTCAGCGATGGCGGCGACAATAGCTCCGACAGCACATTAGAATCGGTGCACCGGATTGGGCGGGAAACCAACACCGCAATCTACACGGTGGCCTACGGAATGGCCGAGGAAGAACCGATGCGAAACCTTGCTGGATACACCGGCGGGCGGTTCTACCGGCTGTACAGCACCAAAGAATTCCCCTACGTTTTTGCCGACATCTACCGGAGCATGAACAACTACTACCGCATCACCTACCGCCCGCCGCAGTGCGACTCGCGCCACACCGCACGCGCTTGGCTTAGCTTCCCCGAACTGGAAGGGCTAACCGTCAGCGATTACGGGACGTATGACCGCTCCATCTTTACTCCATTCGACCCGGTGGGAACAATCGCTTTTGTGAACATTGAGTTTGAGTATGACAAGGCAGCAATCCGGGCCGAGTCGCTTCCGCTGCTGCGGCAAGTGGCCGAAGCAATGCAGAGCAATCCGAAATTGGTGATGGAGATTCGTGGCCACACCGACGACCGTGGCGGGGAAGAGTACAACCAGCGGTTATCGGAAAAACGCGCCGAGTCGGTGCTGGAATCGTTGGTGGAAATGGGCGTTCGACGGAACCGGTTGGTGGCCAAAGGGTTCGGCGAATCCAAGCCGATTGTGGCCAACGACAACGACGACAACCGCCGGAAAAATCGCCGCACGGAATTTGTCATTATCGGGAGGTGATGCCGTGAAAATATCTACCAGATTCAAGCAACAAGGCGGCAACCGTTCCTCTTTCTCTCTTCTCTTCTCTCTGTGCACTCTGTGCCTCTGTGGTGTTTCCCTCTTCCTGCTCCCGCAAGCAACCACAGCCCAGATACTTGCCGGAAATGCACACGGCTTTGTTGGGAAAGAGGTTCAGCTTCCGCTACGGCTGGCCAATGGGGTGGACACCGGAGCGGTGCTCACCATCGAAGGCGCGTTCCAACTCAGCAACCCGACGGTGTTTTTCCCGGAGCGATTTGTGGTTGCTGCCGGCGATAGCCTGATTGCGCCACGCCTCACAAAACTTACCGACAGCACCTTCACGTTCGCGCTCACGGTTCGCACAAGCAGCGCAACGCCACGCGCGGAAGGGGACACACTTTTCCGGCTGGCGGGGGAAGCGTTGGCGGGGAACGATTCGGTGTGCGTGGTCAGCTTCGGCAACCTGCGGCTGAATGGAGGTGAGGTTGGCGCGGCAATCGGGACGATCATCACAACATCTATCGGCACCCCGCGCCCCTACGTGAGGTTTGCCACGCTGGAGCAAAATTATCCGAACCCTGTGCTTCGGTTCACCCCAACAACATGGGCCTACCGGATTGACAAGGATTCCCCCGTGAAACTGATTTTGTACACCGATCTTGGTGAAGAATACACCATTCTTGACCAGGGGTTTGTGCCGGCGGGAATTCATCTTATCACTTTCACCCCAGGCTACGATGTCTCGGTTGGCGTGTATTGGGCGCGCTTAGTGAGCAACAGCGGAGAAGCCTACAAACCGATGCACGTCCTTCGATGATGAACCTGATGCGTACTCTATTTTCCCTCTCATTCTCTCGCGCGTTTCGGCTCACGTTCCGGTTGCTTGTGGTGGCATTGCTGCTACTGCTTGCGGCCACCGAAGCCGATGCGCAACGCCGTGGTGGCCGCCGCAATCCGCGCCCGGTGCCAACGCAGCCGCAAGCCGACACGTCGGCGCGGCGGCGGATGATTGAACCGCCCGCGCCGCCACAAGACACCACCGCCCGCCAAGTTCTTCCCGACAGTATCATGCAGCCGCCGCCGCTTGATTCGGCCCAGCAAGCGCGGCAAGATTCGCTGTACCAAGCGGAGCAAGACTCGCTCTGGAAATCTATCGGGCTTGATTCTGAGGGACCTGACTTGAACGACTTGATGGATGATCTTATCAAGCATTACTCTCACGGCTGGTTCCCGCAGGCGTTTGCGGCGCGCTCGCTTTCGTTCACCACGCTTTTCCCCTACGCTGATGTGTTCGACCATGCGAACGATATTCGCTCAACGGGGTTTGTGCCAACAACCGCGCCGTTCAACCATCACAACCCGTACAGTTCGGGGGAGCGTGAAATTCAGGAGCCGAATCAGAACAAGGAGATTGAGGATGCGGTCTATCCCGTCACTAATTTTTCGGAGTATGGGCTCAGCTTCACGCTGAACTTGCCGATGCCCGCAATTTTGCGTGCCGATGCCTCGCTGCAAATTGCCGACGGCCTGCTGTTCGCCAACGACACCACCCGCAGCTACCTTACGCTGGCTGGCAACAAGGGATCACTGAAGGAGGTGAACACGCTGTTCCTGAGCCAGTATGCGATAGCCGGAAAAATCGGAGTCAGCATTCCATTCTACGGTGTGTTTTTGGCTTCGGAAGCACTGACGATCGGCTCCTATTATTACCTGAACGTTGGGGTTTCGGGAGCATACACCGTCAGCAGCAAAGCCACCCAGTACGTGCAGCTTGCGAACGTGAAAGAAGATTTGCGGTACGGCAACGGAATGGACACACTCACGCTGATAGATCAGAGAACACTGAACCAGCTTGACCGCGTCCGCACCGCAGCCGAGGTAGCGTTGGGGTGGAATGTGTCGGCAGAGTTCGGGACGTTTTTCTTTGAAGCATTCCTCAGCCGCCAACTCAACTCGGTGCTAAACGATGCCGACTGGAAGCAATACTACGTTGGCTTCCGGCTAGGAATTGGCTACCAATGGCTGCCAGAGTGAAGGGTGAAGAGTGAAGAGTGAAAAGTGAAGAGTGAAGGGTGAAGAGTGAAGAGTAGAAGGGAAAATGAAGGCAACAAACGTGAAAGAAACATGAAAGGGTAGAGCCGTAGCCCTACCCTTTTCACGCGATTCTTCCACCATCCTCTTAATCCTGCAAATCCTGCAAATCCTGATCCTATGGGAAGATTCCAAGCTCCATATACGAGCGGGCCACCTTATCAATAGCCACAACAAAGCTGGCGGTCCGCAGGTCCTTCACCCGTTTGTTGGTGTCATAGACATCTTTGATTTGGTAGAAGGAGCCGATCATCGTCTCCTCAAGCCCGCTATCCACGTAGTCGGCTTCGTCGGCGCCCTGTGTGATGTGAGTACGGACATCGGTAGGAAGCGAAGCCCCGGTCATCTGCTCGATGGCGGTGACGATGCGGGTGAAGCTGGCTTCATCCGATTTTTTGCCAAGCCGCCCAAACCGAACGTGCGAAAGGTTTTTCAGCCACTCGAAGTAGCTGACCGTCACGCCGCCAGCGTTGCAGTAGGCATCGGGGATGATGTGGATTCCACGCTTCAGCAGAATATCTTCCCCTTCGGCAGTGGTTGGTCCGTTTGCCCCTTCGGCAATCATCTTTGCTTTGATGTTCGGTGCGTTGCTGGCCGTTAGCTGGTTCTCCAAAGCTGCCGGAACAAGGATGTCGCAATCCATCGTCATCACGTCGTTTCCGCGCTTCACATTTTTGGCGTTTTTGAAGTTTAGAATCGAGCCAGTTTCTTTCCGGTGCTTGAAGACTTCATCAACATCCAGTCCGTTCTTGTCATAAATCCCCCCTTCCATTTCGCAGATGCCAACGATTGTCGCGCCCCCTTCCTGCAAGAATTTCGCCGACCAATAACCGACGTTTCCAAGCCCTTGCACAATCACCCGTTTGTCGTTTAAGCCCGGGGTCATCCCAAACAGCTTCGCGTTCTCGGCTCCGTTCAATGCTTCGCGGATGGAGAAGAACACGCCACGTCCGGTTGCCGATGCGCGGCCAGCGATTCCCCCTTGCGAGAGCGGTTTGCCGGTGATGCAGGCAATGGCATCAATCTGCCCAGGCATTACCGTTTGGTAGGTGTCGGCAATCCATGCCATTTCGCGGGCGCTGGTTCCATAGTCCGGGGCGGGAACGTCCACGCCGGGGCCGATGCAGTTCCGCTTAATCAGCTCCATGGTGTAGCGGCGCGTTACCCGCTCGATCACCTCTTCGCTGTACTTCTTCGGGTCAATCTGGATACCCCCTTTTGCGCCGCCGAACGGAACGTCCACAATGGCGCATTTGTAGGTCATCAGTGCGGCAAGTGCCATCACCTCATCTTCGGTGACGTGGGTTGCGTAGCGGATTCCACCTTTGGTTGGAAGACGGTGGTGCGAGTGCTGCACGCGCCAGCCGGTGAACACCTCGATATCGTTGCCGATGCGAACCGGAAAACGAACCATATAGACCGCGTTGCAGACGCGAATCTGATCCAACAATCCTTTCGGATAGTCGGTTGCCGAAGCCGCCTTCGAGAAGTTCTTCTCGACGGTTTGGTAGAACGATGGTTCTGCGGACATTAAGTGCGATAGCGCGCCAACGTCGCTATCCTTCCCATTCTTTGATGATGCTTTTGTTGCCGCTTTGGGGGCGGCTGCTTTTTTGGTTGATGCCATGATTGTTCTCTCTGCGTGTATGTGTCAGTGAGCAATGACGTTCTATTTCTGTATCCCCGCCAAACGGTTTTGTTGAACCGCTTGGCGGGGACCCGCTTTTTACAAGTTTCCGCGCTCGGCTTGGTCGCGCTCAATCGCCTCGAACAACGCCTTGAAGTTCCCTTTGCCAAACGACTCCCCGCCGCGACGCTGGATAAACTCAAAGAAAAGCGTTGGGCGATCCTCCAACGGACGGGTGAAGATTTGCAGCATGTACCCCTTGTCGTCGCTGTCCACAAGGATGTTCAGCTTCCGAAGGTCTTCGATGGATTCCTGAATATCCCCCACACGCTCCTGAAGATCGTCGTAGTAGCTGCCGGGAACCACCATGAAGTCCACACCGTTGTCGCGCATGGTGGCGATGGATTGCAGGATGTCCTGGCACTCGATAGCAATATGCTGCACCCCTGCACCCTGGTAGAACTTCACGTACTCCTCAATCTGCGATTTCTTCAGCCCTTCGGCTGGCTCGTTGATTGGGAATTTGATCCACTTGTTTTCGTTGGCAACTACTGTGGAGCGGAGCGCGGAGTATTCGGTGGAGATGTCCTTGTCGTCGAAACTGACGAATCGGCTGAACCCGAAAACGTTCTTGTAGAAGTTGACGGTGTCTTCCATCTTGTTCCAATCAACGTTCCCCACAACGTGATCCACGTGCTTCAGCCCAATCGGGGCAGCAAGCGCGTCCTGGCGCGGAGCAAAGTTCGGGAGGAATGCGCCGTTGTAGTTGCGGCGTTCCACAAAGCTGTGGACGGTGTCGCCGTAGGTGGCAACCGTGGCAATTTTCACCGTGCCGTTGGCATCGCTGAACTCCACCGGCTCCATCACCCCGCGCGCGCCACGCTCGGTGGCAATCCGGTAGGCTTCCTCGGCATCTTCCACGTGGATGGCGATGTCGCGCACGCCGTCGCCATGCTTGTAGATGTGGTCGGCAATCGGGTTTTCCGGGTTCATTGGTGTGGTCAGCACAAGGCGGACTTTCCCTTGCTCCAGAAGGTAGCTTGCGCGGTCGCGCACGCCGGTTTCCGGGCCGCAGTAGCCGGTTAGCGCAAAGCCCATTGCGCGGCGGTAGAAGTACGCGGCCTGCTTTGCGTTGCCAACGTAAAACTCAATGTGATGCGTGCCATGAATCTTGAACAGGTCTTGCGCCTGCTCAACTTCACGTAGTTGTTCGGATGTTTCCATGTTCGGGAAAAATATGTGTTGATGGTTGGTACTGTTCTGCTTGTGAACCCCGCAACTGGCGCCGAAGGCTTCGGCCAAAAACTGAGCAAAGTGAGTGGAAGTACGGGTTGTTAATGGACCAGTTCCTCGTTCAAAATTTCCTCCAATGCTTCCACGCAGCGGACGTTTTGCTCCATTGTGCCGGTGGAAATCCGAAGGCAGTTCGGAAGCCCAAACGCGGCAAGCGGGCGGGTGATAACGCCCCGCTGCATCAGCCCGTTGAATATCCGCATCATCCGGTCGTGGTCGCGGAAGTCAATCATCACGAAGTTGGCAAGGGTTGGCACAAAACGCAGCCCCATCCGCTCGAACTCACGGTGGTAGTACAACACCGACTCGCGGTTCAGCTCAACGGTGCGGCGCAAAAAATCTTCGTCTTGCAGGGCTGCCAATCCGGCTTCTTCGGCGGGGGTGTTCGGCTCGAACGGGAGCTTCACTTTCATCATTTTGCCGATGATGTCCGAGTGTGCCATGCCGTAGCCGATGCGGATTCCGGCAAGGCCGTAGGCTTTGCTGAAGGTGCGGACGGTCAGAACGTTATCCCAGCGGTAGTGCATCGAGTCGGGGTAATCGGGCCAGCCGTCGGCGTACTCAAAGTAGGCTTCATCAAGGATCACCAGAATGTGTTCCGGCACTTTCCCCATGAAGCGTTCCAGGGCGTTGGTTGTGACGGCGGTTCCGGTGGGGTTGTTCGGGTTGGCGATGTAGATGATCTTGGTTTTGTCGTTGATCTTCCGCAGAATTCCATCCAGATCGTACCCGTTGTTCCGCTGCGGAACGTAGTGGGTTTTCTTCCCGGAAGCGTGGGCAAGCACCAGAAACCCCACAAACGTCCCCTCGCTGCTGATCATCTCATCCTCACCATCCAAAAACGTGTGCAACGCTGTGCTGATGATAGACTCACCACCGCTGCCGCAGATCACATTCTCTGGCCGGATCACAAACCGCGTGGCCAATGCTTGGCGCAACCGCAGCCCAGCATCGGGATAGTGAGTAAGGTGCTGCAACGATTCGGCAGCTGCTTGCAGGGCCAGCGGGGATGAACCAAGGGGATTTTCGTTGGAAGCAAGTTTCACCGCGCCGGTGATTCCTAACTCTTGCTCAACTTCGGCAACGGATTTGCCAGGCTGGTAAGCCCGTAACGAGGCGATATGGGAAGGGACTGCGATCATGGAGTACCTGGGAAGCGGGCCGGTAAAAAGCCACAGGTTTGGATTGAAGGACAGGGGCAAAAATAGCAAAGCATTGTTGGAAAGCAACTGAACTTCTTTGCGGTTGGCAGACCACCGCACAAACTGTTAAGCACGGCAAAAAAAATCCCCATTCCCCACACTATTCTCACACCATTCCCCCCCCCAATTCGTCAAGAGAATGTGGCCAAAACCATGCAACCTGTTGGCTGTTCCCTTGCCACCGGAAGACCGCACAGACAACACCCAAGCAACCACTGACCAGGCACCGCCATGATGCTCACAACCGTCAACTCAAACGCGATTCACGCAATCGGCTACGACCCGAAAACCCGCCAGCTGGAGGTGATCTTCACCGGCGGCGGAATCTACCTTTTCCAGAATGTGCCGCAGGATGTCTTCCTCCAATTCCTCCGCTCCCCTTCCAAAGGGAGCTTCTTCCGCCGGCGAATCCAGGGGCGGTTCCGGCAGGAGCGGTTGGGGCGGCTGACAAAACGCCAGGAAGCACGCCGCCAAGCAAAACATCCGCCAACAGCGGAAGCAACCGTGGAAGCAACCCAGGCAGTCGTGGCCACCGAGCACACCCCCGCCAGCGCGCCGCCAACCGCCGCCGTGCTGGCGGAACAATCCATTGTGCCCCGCCCCGCTGTACGCCGCACCGCCCGCGTGGTGCCGATGTCGGCATAAACCTTGTGACGTGCTTCCCCCCGCGAAGCCGCTATTTTTACACCGGGGCAGGCAACCGCTCTGCTCCGGTTTCTTTTTATCCAGCACAGCCAATGGCACGCACGTTCGACATTCCCGTTTTCTACCGCTCGCCGATCATCTCGGTGGTGAAAAATGCCCGAAAACTGCAAGACCCCCGCCGCAGAGATTACGCCCCTTCCGTGCTTGATTTTGGGCCAATCGTGTTCCGGTTAGCCAGGCATTTTGGGTTCTGTTTCGGGGTGGAAAACGCCATCGAGATTGCCTACCGTGCGGTTGAGCAGCATCCCGACAAACGAATTTTTCTGCTGTCGGAAATGATCCACAACCCCCACGTGAATAACGACCTGCGCCGGCGCGGTGTGCAGTTTATGATGACCACATCGGGCCAGCAGTTAGTTGGCTGGGATGACCTTTCCAGCGATGACATTGTGATTGTGCCGGCATTCGGAACCACGCTGGAAATCCAGCAGCAGCTTAGCCAGCGCGGCATTGACCCCTACCGCTACGACACCACTTGCCCGTTTGTCGAGAAAGTCTGGAACCGCACCGCAACGCTTGGCCAGCGCGATTGCACCGTGGTGGTGCATGGCAAATGGAACCACGAAGAAACCCGCGCTACGTTCAGCCACAGCCGAAGCAGCGCGCCAACGGTGGTGGTGGAAAACATGGAGGAAACCGAACGGCTGGCAGCAATCATTGAAGCAAAAGAAGGGGTGGAAAAATTTGAAGAATGGTTCCGGGACAGAAGCTCTGAAGGGTTCAATCCGGCCACCGATCTAAGCCGGATTGGGGTAGTGAACCAGACCACCATGCTGGCCCAGGAAACACAAGCCATTGCCGACCGATTGCGCCAAGCAATGGCAACCCGCTACGGCCAAGACTCCATCGCCGAACACTTTGCCGACACCCGCGACACCCTGTGCTACGCCACCAACGAAAATCAAGGGGCCACCAGCGCGCTGATTGATTCCGGTGGGGATTTGGCGATTGTGGTGGGGGGCTACAACAGCTCGAACACCTCACATCTGGTTGAGCTTTGCCAGGAGCAGATGCCAACCTACTTCATCCGCGATGCCGGCGAAATTCTTAGCCAATCCGCCATCCGCCATTTCGATATCCACACCGCGACGGAGGCCGTGACCGAAGGGTGGCTTCCGACACTGGATCGCCCGATTCAGCTTGTGCTCACCAGCGGCGCTTCCTGCCCCGACGCGCTGGTGGATGCGGTGATCCAATCCCTCCTTACCTTTTATCCAACGGCCCGCTCAATCGAAGAAGTTTTGGGGGCATTCCAGGAACGAACATCATCGTAGCCGTATGCTGCCCGACCAACTCACCAACGCCCCCGACACCGATTACTTCCCGCTTGGCGATGGGCGCGTTGTTGCCATCCTGCAATGGAGCCGCAACCCGTTGCTCACGCCGCTTGGCCTGCTGCTGTGGGATGCCGAGCGGATGACCCGCAAAGAAGGAACCTGGCTGTTCCACCCCGAGCTTGGCTTGCAACGCACCATGCTGACGGTTGTGGTGGATGGAGTTCGCCACCGCCCAACTCACGGCGGGTTGGATGTTCGGTGGAATCTGGCGGAGCGGCCAGAAGTTGTGGCAACGTGGCGGGCTGGCGCGGTGGTTGTTACGGAGCGGTTTCATCTTCAAAGCCCGTCTTCCAACCTGATTCGCGAAGTCTCTATTTCCCAACCCGATGCCCAACCCGAAGGGGCCGCCACGCCAGTTCAGATTGAGGCTGTTCAGATTGAGGCCGCGCTGTACGCCAACCCACTGCTGTTCGACCAGTTCCGTGCGATTTCGGGGGGGATGCTTCAGGCCGAAGGATATGCTTCCATCAACCTTTTTTCGGCTCCATCGGGGAGTGAGTTCGAGCGGTTTTTAACAGTCCGCTGTGCCCCCGATGCCAGTGGCGTTTCCGCAACGTTCATCTACTCAATCGAAGCTGTTCGAATGGCCGAGCGGGAAGGATTCTGGAGCCACGATGAAGAATGGGAGCCGCCAACCAACCCCGATGAACCGCCCGGCAGCAGCCTTGCCAACCAACTTCAGCGGCAGTATGCGATTGCCCGCAACGGGCTTCGGGCGGCGGTAAGCCGCACCGGGAAATTCGACGCATCAATCTGGCAGTATGGCTATCAATGGGGGATGGATGCCGCGATGGTTGCCACCGCTGCGGCAATCAGCGGGCGGTTTCTGCTGGCGCGGCAAGTGATTCAGAATATCCTGAGCCAGCTGGCCAACAATGATGGGATGATTGCCGAATCGGGCCGATTCCGTGGCGGCGAACTTTCCGAATTGAACGGAAACGGCGCGGTGTTGGATGCCATCTGGCACTACTGGCAATGGACCGGCGACGCCACCACTCCACGATTGTGGTGGTATCGCATTCGTGCCGTTGCCAACTACCTGCTCCGCCCAGAATACCAGCACCCAAGCGGCTTGCTGCAGGCCCGCCGCGACCTGTGGGAACGGCTTCCCTGGATGGGCGTTCAGCCGGGGTTTGACCTTAGCCACCAAGTGTTTTGCTCGGTTGGGTTGCTGCACATTGCCGAGCTTGCCGAGCATCTGGGCCAGCAGGAAGATGCCAAGCAGTGGCGCGATGCCGGGGCGCAGATTCAGGAGGCGATGCTGAATCATCCGGACTACCGATTGATTCACGAAGGGAAATTCATCCACCGCCGCTTGGCCAACGGAACCGCAGCCGAAACAATGCTGCCCGATGCGGCTTGGCATGACGCTCACTATGCGCCCTACCTTCCTCCAGCCGAATCATCGCCCCAGCCGGCTCCCCGCCTCTGCACTCCCGATGCGGTTGAGGCGTTGCCGATTATCTACGGGCTTGTTCCCGCAACCAGCCAAGTTGCCACGCAGACGCTGGAACATCTGGAGCTTCTTTGGAACCAAAATGGAGGTGGTGGATATGGCCGAAGCACCGCCGCTTCCGACCCCGATTCCCCCGGCCCCTGGGCGTTTGCAACCGCATTTATTGCTGCCGCCGAAATTGAGTCGGGATTCACCGAACGTGCCGAACGTTCGTTGCGCTGGCTGCTGGAACAATCGGGCGTTGGGGGAACGTGGTTCGAGTATTACGGCCCACGCAACACGCCGCCATTCCCGCCAGTGGGAATTATTGTTTGGGGGTGGGCGCAGTTTATTATTCTGGTTGTCCGCCATCTGTTGGGGGTGAGAATTGAAGGTGATATGCTGATTGTTGCTCCAAAAATTTCAGATTTTCAACACACAATTCGGGTGGGTGATGGAGTAGTGAAAATAAATATCCGAGGGAGCACAACTGCACTGCTTGACGGCAAGATAATTGCGATGGAGCAAGGTGTGGTAAAAATCCCGTTGCCGCTGAATATGGAGCATGAGTTGGAAATCAAGTAGAAAATAAAATTATGCGCAACCAACGATCCCTAACTCAGATACTCTTTCTTTTTTTCTTCATCATCACCGCTGCAAATTCCCAGCAGCGAAGCACACTCTATGCTGTTGTTCTCGGAAATCAGGACTCCATTGTTGGGAGCAGCACGCTTGGCAGCGGATTATTCCGCAGCGTGGATTCCGCACGGACGTGGCAGCACCTTGGCCCCCGCAACCTGAAAGCCTACTCCATGGATGCCGTTGACCGCTCGAACGGGCAAATTTTATTTATTGCGGCTGGAAATGGAGTTCACAAATCCACCGATTACGGAAAAACTTGGCGCATCACCACCGATTGGCGGATGACCGAAGTGATGGAGGTAAAAGTAAATCAGAAAAATCCGCGTTGGGTTTTTGCTGCAACCGCATGGGGTTTGTGGCGGTCCAGCGATGGCGGCGAACATTGGGAAAACCCCGAAGGAGAATTGCAGCACTGCTACGTTCGGTCTGTTGTGCCGCCAGCTGGAGCTTCCAATCGTTGGGGCGCGGTTGCGTTGTTGGGTGATTCGCGTGAGTTTTCACACTTCTCTTCTACAAACCAGGGAAAATCATGGCGGAAAGCTGATTCAAAAACCACCAAGTTGTACGGAAATGGAGTTTGGGAAAATGCCAACATCCCGCAAAAAACAATTCTGTATGGCTACCACGGTGTAGCAATTCGGACGGAAACCGGAGCGCGAAAAAAATATCCTTCATCCAATTTTGGGGATACTCTTGACATCACCGCGAACCTCCCCACACGCCGTGTTCATGCGCTGATTAAAATCCCGGGAACCGAAGAATTGCTGGTTGGGACGTTTGGAAATGGAGTTTGGCGAAAAAAAAATGCCGACACAGCATGGCAGTACTCTGGATTGGGGAAAGGACAGGTTTGGAGCATCACCGTCAAACAGGCGCGCCGCGACTCCGCGTTGTTTGAGAAAAGCATGAATCCAAATAGAGATTCAGCATCCACTATTTTTTCAACACAGATTCTTCCTCCAATTCATCAATTTCCTGCTGCTTCTCATTCTTCGCCATTGATTGATTCTACTCTTCAGAAAATCGCCCGAAACAACGCGCTGAATTTCCAGTTCATTGCTGCGAAATTGGTGACTGGCATTGATACCGCGCTGGCGTGGCAGCAGCTTGACACACTGCTGCGACACCCCAAAGGTGATATTTTTTGGATGTACCCCGCCGCCTGTTTCTATTTTTACTGCAATCATTTTTTGAATCAGCAGTGGCGCGCTCGGTTCCGCGAAACGTGGCAACGCTACACCCCCTACCGTGGCGATACCGAAAACCATTTTCTGATGTATTACTCCACACTGTTGCTGTTCAGCCAGGAATGGCCGAACCTTCCGGGAAGTGAGTGGTTCAACGGAAAAAGCTCGCGCCAAATTCATGCCGAGGCAACGGAATATCTGAACAACTGGATTGATGAAACCGCCACAAAAGGGATGTCCGAATGGGATTCCCCACGCTACCACTACTACTACATTGCGCCGCTGCTGACGCTTCGGGATTTTGCGGGCGATAGCGCGTTGCGCCGCCGCGCCGGGATGATGTTGGAGTTCCTGCTGGCCGATGCCGCCACCGAATATCTGAACGGCAACTACTGCGGCGCGCACTCACGCGATGGCGAAAGCTCCACGCTGAACCCACGCACTGCCGAAATGAACGGCTACATCAATTTCTACCTTCGCGACACCGTCCCGATTCCGTTTGCTGATTTGGCATTTGCGGCAATTAGCCCGTTCCGGCCATCGGGAATTATTCGGGAAATTTTGCGTCAGCGTGATACTCCATTTCTTCACCGCGAGCTGCACCGCTCGCGTGGAAAAATGCGGTTCAGCAAGGAAGTTTATACTCCGGTAAAAAAACAGACATTTATTAATCGGGATTATGCGATTGGCTCGATGCAAGGGGGATTGCAATCCCCCATCCAGCAGCACACGTGGGATGTGACGTTTGCCGCCAACCGCCCAAACAACACCATTTTCGGCTTGAACCCGTACGCTTCTGCCGATGAGCTTGGGATGTTTTTCCCGGAAGAGCCGGAATTAATGTTGGAAAATATCGGCACCACAAAAGCCGGATACCGCAGCCCCGATAAATGGATTGGGGGATCGCCGTCGGAGCAGGTGTGGCAGCACCGTGGGACGCTGATTGCGCGGTATGATATTTCCGCAAAATCCGCCTATCCAAACGTTGATCTTTTCTTCCCGAACTCACTCGACACGCTGATTCGCGATTCCAGCGGTTGGATTATCTGCCGGATGGAAGGGGGAATGGTGGGGGTCTGGCCGTTTGATAACAATGGAATTTGGAGCGAGCAGACGGCCAACATGCGGTATCGTTCCGGCAAGGGATATGTGGTGGAGACAGCCAGCATCCAAGAAATGACGTTTGCGAATTTTACCGAACGGCTACACCAGCGGAAACCAACTTCAACCAGCTACACCACCATTCACGGCGAACAACTCACACTGCGCCAGCAAGCGGGCGGGGAAACACAACTGTTGGTGAATGGCGTTGCGGCAACAGCGATGCGGGATGGCTTGCGGATGGAAGGACCGTTTCTGGAATGCACCAACAACGGCGTTGCAACGCTGCGCGCCGGCGGCCAAACGGAAGTGCTCGATTTTTCGAATTCTACACCTTGAGCCGGTGCCTTTATTCACAGCAACCTTATGCGGTACTTGTTGATTGCGATTGCAGCCATTGCCTTGCTTGCGGCAGGGGGGGTGATCTACGAAGCGGCCACCGATGACCGCACTATCTCCACGTTTTTGTTCGGCGGGCAAACGGAGCCTTCGCCGGTTGCAATCCTCCCCAGCGATTCGCGCCACCGCAGTTTCCCCACCACCCGCAATGGCCGTGTGGAAGTTCGGTTCCAGCAAGCTGAGGTTCGGGTTGTGCGTGGGGCAACGGCAAGCATTGGCGTTGATCTGTTTATGGAAGGAGATGCGGTGGAGTTCGGCAGGGTGCAAGCCGATGCAGTGCAGGATTCCGACGGGACAGTGCGGGTGGTGGCCTATCCGGTGGGAAGCCCATTGCAATCGGGGAGCCTCACGGTTCTGCTAACGATTCCCGACAGCACAACTTTGCACTTGCAAGGGAAGGCTGGGAAGCTGGCGGTTGATGGAGTGGTTGGCAACATCACGTGCGCAGCCAGCCACTGCACCACGGCATTGCGCGATCTTCGCGGAACGGTTCGCGCAACGGATACCGCAGGGACCCTCACCCTTGAGCGGCTGGTTGGAAGCGGGGAGTTCACTCTATCCGGCACGCTGCTGCAAGCAACCATGAACGATGCAAAAATTCGGGCCAGGGGGGAAGGGAGTGTTGTGATGGAGGAGCAGTTCCATGCTGCAGATATTCGGCTGGAAATGGGGAACATCACTGCGGGGCTGCGCCAGGTTGCTGATACTTGCTGGTTTATCACCCAGTCGGGGAATATCGAACTCCAGTTGCCGGAAAGGCTGCTTCCGCAAGTGGATGCGGTTCCTGCCATTCTGGGTTTTCCTGACTCGCTTGGCATCCCGCTTGGCGCGCCAATTATTGCACGCACGCCGCAGGGGAGCATCAGTTTGCGGTAGCTGGTGGCGTAGAATTATTGTTTTGTGCATTCAAGTTGCAGCACTATTTTCGCGGCACTTCTCAGGACTCCTCAAAACCATACTTCAAAGGACTTACCGATGACCGTACCTAAACCTGTACCATTGCCAATGCTTGCCGTAGGGCTGTTGCTGCTAACGCTGTGCATGGCCACCACTGCTGTTGCCCAGCAAAATGCACCCGTTGTTGATCCGAACGGACACATGGGAGTTGGGACAACCAAGCCAGACCCATCTGCTGCACTCGACATCGCCTCCACAACCGCAGGGCTGCTGATTCCACGGATGACCTCGGCGCAACAGAGCGCGCTGGTGAACCCTGCCACGGGGTTGTTGGTGTTCAACACCACCACCGGCAATTTTGAGTACAACAGCGGCACAACTACCAGCCCAACGTGGTCGACCATTTTGAACACCAGCAACTTGGTGAACTTCGGTTGGTCCACCACCGGCAACCCCAACACCAGCCCCGCAACCAACTTCTTGGGAACCAAGGATGATGTTGCGCTGGTGATCCGCACCAACAATGCCGAACGGATGCGGGTGGATAACGATGGCGACGTTGGCGTTGGCACAAGCGGCCCAAATGTGCGGATGGATATTGATGGCGGTTTGGCGGTTCGCCCACCGTCGGAGGTGTCGGTCAGCGATCAAGGAACGATCACCGTTGGCAATCGCTCCTACATCCGCGCCCGCTCCACCACCGATTGGAATAGCACTACCGTGACCCTGAGCGATGGGGTTCAAGATGGCCAGATACTGGTGCTGCAAGCCAAAGGGGATTGCGATGATGGGCCGTTTTCGCAGGACCCATCCAATGGGTTTGAAATCTCCGATGACAACATCTTAACCAAAAACTTTTCCACACTTCAATTGTTCCCCGAAGACACCATCACGCTGATTTGGGATGCATCAGAAGGGAGTTGGATAGTGGTCAGTAAAATGGAGAGCGGTATGTGTGCCGCCTTCTAAAAGGCCAAGCCAAACAACAGCCTGATTGAAGCAGATGAACATCTGCTGAATCACCGATAAAAAACAACAGGGGCGGAACCCGCGAAGGTTCCGCCCCTGTTGTTTTGCACCGTTTCAGTGCCTCAAAGTGCCTCATCAATCCCAAAGTAGAACTCCAATTTCTCCCCTACTCCAACATCAAGCCGGACGTTGATACGCTCCTTTGGATCCAGCGAAAAACGGATACCGGTCCCTGCCGAAGCGCGAACGTCGCGCAGGCTGAAAGTCCCCAGCGTTGGGGCCACCGCGCCAATTCCCGCAAAGCCCACCACCCCAAACCGCCACCACACCGGCAGCCGGTACTCGGCTTGTGCGGTCAGCATCTGGTTGTTCCGGTAGCGGCCTTCGTAGAACCCTCGCATCCGGTTTTCGCCGCCAAGTTGGGAGAGCATGTAGAAGGGTGCTTGGCCGCTGGTGAACTCACCATAGACCTGCGCCGCCACAACATGATCGCCAAACAGCGGCCAGTAGCGGCGGGCATCGGCGGTAAATTTTCCGAAATCGAAATCGCTTCCCAGAACCCGGTCGTAGCCCATGGCAATCAGCCGGATGTAGGTTCCGCGTGTGGTGCTGAAGGTGTAGTCGCGGTCATCAATTCCGGCAATCACCCCTGCGCCGCTTGCCAGCCCACCATCGCTTCCGGTGAACAAACCTCTATCCAAAAATCCGCCGGAATCAATGGCCAGAAATTTATCATGGCGGGCATCGTAGCGCACCGCAAGCATCAGATGATCGAAGTACCGGGTGACGGCTGCCGAGCAACGGAGCGTGCGTGGTTCGTAAAGTTCCTCATCCTCTTTTCGGGTGGCGTTGCCAACGCCGTAGAAGTAGCTGGGATAATCCAAATATCCCAAGCTCCCTTTCAGGCTCCATCGCCCTTCGTCCCAGTAGAGTTCGGGGTAGCAGATAAGGGAAAGCTGCTTGTTCTGGGTGTAGATTCCCCCGCCGCTGATTTCATCGGCGCGGGAATCCAGCGGCGCATCTTCGGCACGTGAGTAGTAGATCACCGCGCCGCCGCCAGCCCAACGGGTTTCGGGGGTGTAAGCAATAAACGGAAGAATGGCTAAGCCGCTGCGGTCGCGGGTGGCGCTGTCGGCGGTGATATCAGCCGGGGCGGCGGTTGAGTCTTGAGCTTGCAGCGAAGGGAGGCAAGCAAGAAGGAGGGCAAAGCTGAGAAGAGAACATCGTGTGAAGTATTGCATGGGCAAAAATCGTGTAAGTTTCTCACATACGGTAAGGTAGCTGCCAATGGTTTGTTATCTTCGGCGCAAATTTTATGGTCAAATTTTTGTCAGTGCTCTGGTTGGTAGCCTTTTATCTCCTCTGACTGCTTCCGATGACACATCACGAGCTTCTTCGCAGAATAACCGTTGGCACACCGGGCGACCCCGGCAGCGCGCTGATTCGCGGGACTTCCATCACCGTGATTGAAGTGCTGGGAAGGCTTGCTGCGGGGGAAACCACCGAAGAATTACTGAACCGCTACCCGCAATTAGTGGAAGATGACCTTCACGCCTGCGCGGCGTACGCCACCGAAATAACGCTGCTATCGGCAATGCCACCAACCGAGGAGGCCGGCTACACACCACCAACTGGAACGCGACTGCGGCTGATTGCCGAGACGCTCCGGTTTGTTCGCGGGGTGATTGCTGCCGATGGGGGAAGCCCACTGGAAGGGGTGCTGCGGATTGCGTTGATTGGATCGCTGGCAACGGCAAAACCGGACCCCAGAGATATTGACCTGTTAATCACCGTTGGCGACGGGATGGAGCTTGCGCCGTTGGCTTCGCGCGCGCGCCGGTTGCATGAAGCCGCGCAAACGGTTCATCGCGGAGCCGACGTATTTCTGACGAACTCCGAAGGGGGATACATCGGGCGGATCTGCCGCCAGATTGATTGCGGGCATGGTGTTCGGATCAACTGCCGCGCGTTGCACTGCGGCCATCGCCCATTTCTGTACGACGATTTGCACTTGGTCAGGCTATCGGCCCGCCTGATTGAGCAACCACCAATTATCCTGTGGCCGAACCTGATTGTGCGCGTCCCGGTGCCGAACGATCTGCAAACGGGATTGATTGCACCACTTCAACAACTGCTTGGAAACTGGAAATGACCCAACAGGAATGGCTTGAACATCTACGCGACGGAAGCGGCCCGCTGGCCCCCGACGCGATTGCCGGCTTGATGCCGGACTCGGAACTTTCGCAGGTGCTGCGTCGGCATATCCAACCACCATGGCCCGATGATGCCGAGATACCCCCGCAGGAAGCATTGCTCCCGATTGCCGCCGCGTTGGTGCTGGGCATTACCCACGACACCACCGCGCCAAAATTGCTAACCGCCGCGCTCCGCCGTGCTTACATCGAAGATTGGGATTGGATGATTGAAACCTCGGCAACGGGGCTGAAAAACGTAGGGCTTGCAGCCTTCCCCGTGCTGCACGATGAACTGCTGACAAACGAGCGTGGATGGGATCGGGAAGAAACGCCCCCTTCCTACTACCAACGGCTGATTGAGGTGCTTGGCGCAAATGCCGAAGGCCGCCCCGACGTTGCAGCAATTATCATGGCGATGCTTCGGCAACGGTTGGAGGATCCGCTGTTCAGCAATCAACGGCTGGAGTTGTGGGTGACGGCATTGATGGGGTTGCAGCATCCCGAGTTCCCCGAAGCTGTCCGGCAATTTTTTGAACGAATGCCGCAAGGCTACAACTCCGAACTGATCGGCACTGCCGAACAATCGCTGGAGCTTCACACCCGCTGGAGCGCGGTAAGCAACCACCAGGAAGGATTGCTGCGCCACTACCAATATCTGCGGGCGCGGATTGAGCATGAGAACAACCCGCAAGCCACCGCCCCACCCGTTGCCGAACCAGCCGAGCCGGAAAAACCAGCCCCCAGTATCCGGGCAAAATCGCCGCGAACACAATTCCGCACCGAACCCAAAGTTGGCCGCAACGACCCCTGCCCCTGCGGCAGCGGAAAGAAGTACAAAAAATGCCACGGGATGAGGTGAAATAGAAATTGAAGCATTGCGGAAAAGCACACCAGCCACCAGCGCGGAAACTGAGCAACGCACTGGTGGCTGGTGTGTTCCTTTCACTCTACCGCATCCCCCTCCCAATCCCCTTCCAACACTTTTTCAATCACCTCTTTTATTCCCTCGGTTGTGCTGTTCTGAAGGGTTTGCAGCGCGGTGCGGAGCGCGTCGTCAAGGTGGCGGGCGGCGGCGGTTGCGGCGGCGTTGCGCACGCGGTCGGATTCATCAACGATGCCGCGCAGAATTGCTGCGCGGGCGTTGGAGGTGGTGGTGTCAAGCGCGGATAATGCTTGGTAAGCATCGGCGCGGGTGTGGTTGCTGAACTCTTCCGTGGTGTACTGGGCCACAGCGTCAACAAACCGGGTGAATTTCCCCGCCGTAACAGCGTTCAGCCACCCTTGCGCCAGCCGTCCCCGCCTCCCTTCCTTTCCTTGCATCTCTATCAAGTATGGCTCCAACCCAGCGGTGTCGGTTGTGGCCAGCACCCCCAGCGTGGCGTTGATAACGCTGAAACTGCTGTCGCGAAGCAACGGGCGCAGCAGCGCGGTGCGTTCTTCTTTCGGGATTATCCAAGCGTTCTCCACCGCTTCTTTCCGAACATCAGCATCGGGATCGCCAATGGCCTGCGGTAGCATGGTTGCCGCAATGGTTTCCTCCATTGTTCCAACGCGGCTCACCATCTCGCGCCGAACAAACGGCGACGGCTCGCGCCGGAACTGCTCGGCAATGGCGCGTGCGCGTTGCTCGGCATTTTTTTTTGCGGGCTTCATCCGCGATAATTCTTTGACCGCCAGCAAACGGTCAATCATTCGTGGGGCTTGAAGCTGTGCAATCAGTTCATCGGTTGTGCGGGGGAACTGGACGGTTTTCAGCAGAACATCGCCGGCATCAAAGATCACGAACTTCGGTTGCGCCGGAAGCGGGAACCGGAACGTGTCGGCAGCGTGCGCAACCCAGACGGTATCGGCCACAACGCGGTCGGCAAGGTGGAACTCTATCGGGACTGGTGCGCGAAAAACTCCGGTCAGTGAGTCCATCGTTTGCGTCTGCCGAACAATCAGTTGAAGCTGGCCCTCCTCCCACGTTTTCTCCACCGCAAGCTGCGGCATCCCCGCGCCGTACATCCACTGCTGGAAGAACCAATCAAGGTTCAGCCCTGTGGCATCCTCGAAAGCAAGCTTCAGGTCGTTCGACTCCACCAAGCCGTGGGCGTGGCGTTGCAGGAAGAACTGGTTTGCGCGCCAGAACTGATCTTCCCCCACCAGCTGGCACAGCATCTGCAGCACCCGCGCTCCCCGCTGGTAGATGTTGGCGGTGGTTCCCTTTCCGTTGGCAATGGGGTTGCGCCCTCCCCACGTATCAGTTCCTTCGGCGGTGGTTCCTGCGTCGTACATCTCCTTGGCAAACACATCATCGCCGTAGTAGTGGCCGCAGAATCGGGCGGCAAGGTAGGTGGCGTAGCTTTCGTGAATCCAGAGGTGGCCCCAGCTTCGGTTGGTCACCAGGTCGCCAAACCATTGGTGGGCGGCTTCGTGAGCGATCAGTTCATCGGGGTTGTAGTCAATCAAGCCACGCTCATCAACCAGTGCGTAATCGTTCAGGGTGGTGGCGGTGGTGTTCTCCATTCCGCCGTACATGAAGTTGGCGATCATGATTTGCCCGTACTTCTCCCACGGGTAGGGCACGCCCAATTTGCTGGCCAGATAGCGCATCACATCGGGGGTGCGGGCAAAGGTTGGAGCGACGCGCTCTGGCATATCTGGGTAGCTCCAATACTCCAACGGAATTCCATCGGCGGTGTCGCGCGTGACCAAGTAATCGCCGGCGGCCAGCATTATCAGGTAGCTTGCATGATCCTTTGTTTGGGACCAATGCCACGTTGTTGTGCTATCGGGGTTGGGGGTTGTGGAGCGGAGTAATCCGTTGGAAAGGAGCTTCCAACCGGCGGGGATGGTGGCACGCACTTCGCTGGTGGCGCGGTCGTTGGGGTAGTCGTAGCAGGGAAGCCAGTAGCGGTTGTCCTCGGCTTCCCCCTGCGTCCAGATTTGATGCCGTTGGCCGCGAACACCCGCGTTGGGGGTGATAAAATAAAGTCCCTTTTTCGGGATGACGTTGTAGCTGATGGAGAGGGTGAACGTGTCGTTGTAGCTGCGTGGCGTGGGGAGCATCACCGTCAGCGTATCGCCGGAATGCTGGTACTGGGCTGGGCTGCCATCCACCGCGACGGCGGTGAAATTCATGTTTGCAGCCGCATCTACCCGAAGCTGAGTTAGCGGATTTCCCAGCGAGCGGATCCGGTGCTTCACCGTGCCGCTCACCTCCTTCCGTTCCAGATTGAACCGAACATCAACCGCGATATGCTGAACATCGAACGGGTGGGAGCGCGCCCCGCCAAAATTGATGTCAAAAATTGATTGAGGAATGGCGGCCTGGGCTGAAAGGAGAATGGCAGCAACCAGCAAGCCGCAGCGGAACGGGAAGGGAAGGTAGGTCGGCATGGAAATGGAGACGAATGAGAGGTCGGATCAAATACAGCAATCGCCATCCTTCAGCGGGAAGGACGGCGATTGAATGAGAGAGAGTGAGCCACCACACGGACTCGAACCGTGGACCTGCTCATTACGAATGAGCTGCTCTACCAACTGAGCTATGGCGGCGGATGGTTGTTTGTCAAACGGGTTGCAAAGTTAGAACCTTCCAGCCCGCGAACGCAAGCGGAATATGGGATGAGATGTTTTTTTACGTTAGGGGAGCGGTAGCATCTTGGTTCGGTGGCTCCGCTCATACTTCGACGGGGCTCAGCATGAGCGGGGATGCTATCCGGTGGTTCGGCATATACTTTGAACACGAACTTGAGATGGGTCGAAAAAGTAACCAGCCGAAGAGTAATGTGCTCACCGGCTGGTTGCTTGATAAACCTTGCTCCATCTCACGTTCTCCGCCACTACTTCTTCCCGTTCTCCTCCTGCGCCAACGGCACTCCGGTGACGTTCTGGTGGAGGTGAACTGGCTCTGGCAGTTTCTTCCCTTTGTCTTGCTGGCGTTTTTTTGCCCACAGGTTCAGCATCTCCACAAACACACTGAAGGCCATTGCTGAATAGACATATCCCTTCGGAATTTCGACGTGGAACGACTCGGCCACCAGCGTCATGCCGATCATCAGAAGGAAGGCCAAGGCCAGCATTTTCACGGTTGGGTGGCGCATCACAAAATCCCCCACGGGCTGCCCCGTTGCCAGCATGAACCCAAGCGAAACCACCACCGCGATAATCATCGTCTCAATCTGGATAGTTGGCTGCAACTGGCTGGTCATGCCAACGGCGGTGATGATGGAGTCGAGCGAGAAGACGATGTTCAGCAGTGTGATCTGCATCACCACGCTTCCAAATTCGGACTTGTTTTCTCCGTTACCGTGGATGTCTTCGGCACCTTCCAATTTGTTGTGGATTTCCTTTGTAGCCTTGTAAATCAGGAACAACCCGCCGCCAAGCAGAATCAAATCGCGCCCGGCAAACGGGTGATCGAACAGCGTGAAGAATGGCTGCGAAAGGCTGATAATCCAGCCAATGGCAAAGATCAACCCAACCCGAATAATGCACGCCAACGCAAGCCCAATCATCCGTGCCCGCGACTGTTCCGACTGCGGCAAACGGGAGGCAAGGATGGAGATGAAGATGATGTTATCAACGCCAAGAACGATCTCCATGGCGGTTAATGCCGCAAGGCTGGCAAGAACTTGGCCGGAGAGGAGTGCTTCAATCATGCTGTTGTGATGCTCGGTTGTGAATAGGTTTCGGGGTGCAAAGGTAATAGATGAAGGGGAATGTTGAGTGTTCAAGAGTGAAGAGTGAAGAGTGAAGAGTGAAGAGTGAAATGGAGCCAAAGCCGGAAACTCACTAATGACTAATGATCAATGGCTAATGACCAATGACCACCACACCGCCGAATCCCGCTCCCCGCTCATGCTGAGCCCCGTCGAAGTATGAGCGGAGGCCACCGAACAGCCGTCCCCCGATCCCCGTCCCCCGATCCCCGCCTTCCGCCCCCTGTGTCCGATACTCTCACTACCTTTGCGAAGCCTGCTTGACCTTTCGTTTAACAACCGTCCTCGATGCCATGAAAACTCTGCTCCTTTTTGCAATTCTTGCCTGCCCATCACTGGTTGCTTCCCGCACGTTGGAAGTTGGCCAGGGAGCAACCTACGCCAACTTGCAAGCGGCTGCGGCTGTTGCCCAGCCCGGCGATTCGATCCTCTTCAAAACCGGAACTCATGCTGGCGGCCAGTACGTGGAAGGCCTGCAAGGGCGCGCCGACGCATGGATCACAATCATCGGGGAAGAGGAAGGGGGGGCGGTTGTGCGCGGTGGAAGCAACGCTTGGCAGCTGACCGATGCCGCATATCTGCGCATTGTTGGAATCAGCTTCGGCGGGCAAACCGGAAACGGGCTGAACCTTGACGATGGAGGAAGCTACGACACCCCCGCGCACCACATTATCATCGAACGCTGCACCTGGTTGGATATCAACGCCACCGGAAACAACGACCTTCTGAAGATGTCCGGCATTGATAGCTTTCAGGTTCGCGATTGCACCTTCCAGAACGGCGCGGCCGGCGGCAGCATGATTGATATGGTTGGATGCCACCAGGGGAGTTTTCTTCGCAATCGGTTCCAGAATGCCGGGTCCAACTGCATCCAAGCAAAAGGGGGAACAAGCGATATCCGAATTGAAGGGAACACGTTTGTGGAGGGGGGGGCGCGTGCAATCAATATCGGCGGGAGCACCGGCCTTCAGTTCTTCCGCCCGTTGGGGATCAACTATGAGTCGGCACGGATCAAGGTCTATAGCAACGTTTTTGTTGGTGCCGATGCAGCGGTGGCGTTTGTTGGAACCGTCAACAGCGAAGTGGTGAACAACACCATCTATCTGCCAAAACGCTGGGCCGCCCGCATCCTTCAGGAGACCACCGACGCTGCGTTTCTGCAGTGTGGCGATAACTCATTCCGCAACAACCTTGTGGTGGTTGGGAACGTGGCGGCGAACCCAACATTCAACATTGGCGGGAACACACGCCCGGGGACGTTCACGTTCAACAACAACCTTTGGTTCAATGCCGAGAACGGAAGCTGGAACGGCCCAAACCTTCCCGCCGCGGAATCGAACGGCATCATCAGCCGCGATCCTTTGCTGGCGGCTCCCCCGTCCGATTTCACCCTGCGGGCTGCTTCGCCGGCTATCGGCGCAGGGCTTGCGGTGGATCAGCCAACCCATGATTACAACGGCCGCCCCTTCCTCACCAACCGCTCCATCGGCGCGGTGGAAGGGGGAAGCAGCACAACCTCCGTTGCCGCCGCAAGCCAGCCGGAAACGGAGTTGCAGTGTGAGGTGATTGCAACCTCCAATCACGTTGCGGCGGCTGTCCAGCTATCACGTTCCGGCCCGGTAGAGTTTTCGCTGTATGATGTTCGCGGGGAATCAATCTGGCGGCATCACGCCCAACTGCCCAGCGGCCAAACAACGCTGCAACTCCCGCTTGACGAATCCCCAAGCGGGTTCTACCTGCTGGTTGTTCAGTTCGGGAGCCGGGTTGTGGTGAAAGAGGTGGGCGTTAGTCAGTAGTCATTGGTCATTAGTCATTGGCTATTGGCTATTGGTCGGTGGTTGGTTTTCTATTACTCCGTGCTTCAGCGCGGAGATTGCGTGCCACCTTACTTCCACTCTTCCGTTCCTTCTTGGCTTTGGCTCCCTCTCCCAGCCAGCGAATGTGAGGCAACCAGCACCTCCACCCATTTGGGAGAGGGCGGGGGGTGAGGGCAGGCAGCGGCGGGGGCCCGGTTCGGTGGCTCACGCTCATACTTCGACGGAGCTTCAGCATGAGCGGCGGGCTACTTTCGTGGTTGGTTTGGCATCGTCCACTCTCCCCATCTCACTCTTCACCCCTCACTATTCACTCTTCAATCTTCCCTCAACTCCGTACATTTGCCCAGCGTTCAACCTATCTCACACAACCCAGAAACCGCTCAATCATGCAGCATACACGCGAAGAATACCTCCAGAAAAAAATTGCCCCAGTTTCCCCACGGGATGTCAGCAGTGTCAACGATTTGCTGGTGCGGCTTGGCGGCTGCTCCTTCCAGGGGCGCGCCCTTAGCCGGTGCCTTGATGTGCTGGAAAACATGGTTCGGGACGAAGAGTGCATGATTATCATGACCCTTGCCGGCGCAATGGTCCCCGGCGGGATGGAGGAAGTGGTGACGCAGTTCATCGAGCATGGAATTATTGACGCGCTGGTCAGCACCGGGGCCAACATGAGCCACTCGATGGTAAACCACGCCGACCCAGAAAATCAGGGGCATTTTGTTGGAGCCACATCGGTGAATGATGCCGAACTGTACGAGCATCACATCAACCGAATCTACGACACCTTCTTGCCGGAGGACGGTTACCACAAAGGTGAGGTTCTGCTGGAGGCGATCCTGACGAAGTATTTTGCCGACAACAACATTGACCCGCTTCAGCCCTGGTTTGTGCGTCCGCAGGAATTATTCCGCATCACCGGGTTGGCGCTGGACGGGATCGGGAAGCGGGGAATCCTTGCGGCTGCGGCGCGCCACAACGTCCCCATTTACTGCGGCGCAACCACCGACAGCGAGTACGCGCTGAACCTTGTGAAATACAACCTGCGGAACAACTGGAAAATCGTGCTGGATGAGCTTGCCGACGTGCAAGTATTTGCCCAAAGCCTTCTGGCAAAAGAGCGTGGGGGGACGCTGATTATTGGTGGTGGTGTCCCGCGCAACTGGGCGCAGCAGGCATGGCCGTTGTTGGAGATGACCGGAGCCACCGAACGCCACGGCTACGACCGCACCGTGCGCATTTACACCGATTCGCCAAGCTGGGGCGGGCTTAGCGGTTGCACCATCAGCGAGTCGGTAAGCTGGGGGAAATACACCGAAAACGCCGTCTCCGCCGAAGTCCAATGCGATGCCACCATCGCGCTGCCGATGCTGGCAGTGGGGTTGTTTGAGAGGTTGGGGATTAAGTAACAGGGGGGAGTGATTTATAGGGCAGATGGATTTCGTGTTAGGATTACTGGGTATAGTGTGCTATCATTGCTATCACTTTTTCCCAGCGAACCAATATCACGACGGCATGAAGGAAAACCTGTTGATTCGGAATGTCCCCCCTGCAATACGCTCTTGGCTTGAACAGGAACGTCATCAGCAGCAGATGACGCAGAATGAGTTTCTACTGAAAGTTCTTGAACGAGCCAGCTCGTACTCCGCACAACCCTCTCTATTTGATGAGGTTGAGCATCCCCCACGTGCAGCAAATACAGAATCGGCGTTACCCTTTACGTTCATTGATCTGTTTGCAGGAATTGGTGGGCTGCGTATCGGCTTAGAGCGTGCTGGTGGACACTGCCTGTTTTCTTGTGAATGGGATAAATACTCACAGAAAACATATAAGGCTTGGTTCGGCGAGCTACCGCACGGGGATATACGCGCAATTGCCCCTGAGACTATTCCCGATCACGATTTATTAGCCGCAGGTTTCCCATGCCAACCATTCTCAATAGCTGGAGTATCGAAGAAAAATAGCCTTGGCCGTGCTCATGGTTTTCAGGATGCTGCACAAGGAACTCTATTCTATAATGTGGCCACAATTGCTGCAATAAAGCGTCCACCTGTTCTGCTTCTTGAGAACGTTAAAAATCTAATGTCGCATGATGGCGGAAGAACCTACAAGGTGATATCAGCGACGTTGAAGGATTTAGACTACGCAGTTTTTAATAAAGTTATTGATGCGGCAGACTACGTACCACAACATCGAGAGCGTATTTTTATTGTTTGCTTTGATAAACATGTTTTCGGCAGTAGCCCGGAATTTAAGTTTCCAAAAGCGCCCGAATCAAAACCAAAATTCAAAGAAATTTTAGAATCAGAGCCAGATAGCAGGTACACGCTAAGCGACCATTTGTGGAAATACTTGCAGGATTATGCACAACGCCACCGAGAAAAAGGAAATGGATTTGGCTTCGGGCTTGCGGATTTAGATGGCGTATCACGCACGTTGAGCGCAAGGTATTATAAAGACGGGTCTGAAATTTTGATCCCTCAAGGAAAGCACAAGAATCCACGCAGATTAACACCCAGAGAAGCTGCGCGTGTTATGGGTTTTGAAGATAGCCGTGAAATTGTGGTATCGGACACACAGGCATATAAGCAATTCGGGAATGCAGTGGTTCCACCTGTTGCTGAGGCTATAGCTAAAGAGATCGTTAAAACGCTACGGTGGCATCTTACAAGTTGCGGATCACGCTGCCTTGTCAAGGGGCGTAATTTGTCATCCCATAAATAAGAAAACGACAGATGGATTCCACTTGGAGACTGATGACATTGCTGATGAAGTAGCCTCTAAATACCAAACACGCATACCGTATGGCCTCAGCTATAGGCGAAAAAGCTATTGAAGCTGCTTTAAGCACTGGTAAAGCAATTCTGAAGTTTGTTTCACGTAACGACGTTGGCTTAACTGGCGGGCATCAATCCGGTTTCTTTCTCCCTAAGTCAGGATGGCATATCTATTCACCGTATCCGCCCACAAAAGGAGAAAATAAAAAGAGTTGGCCTAGGGTAGTTTGGCAAGATGGAAGAATAACTGAGTCATGCGTGACTTGGTATGGAACCGGTACACGCAGTGAATACCGATTAACGAAATTTGGGAAAGGCTTCCCATTCCTGACGGCTGATATTGTGGGTGATCTTCTGGTGTTGATACCAATAAACCATCAGGAATTTCGCGCATATATTTTGGATATTGATGAAGATATAGAAGAGATTCAGGTTGCGTTAAGCGTGGAGATAACGGAGACGTACGCTATCTATGATCGTGGTCAAGTTGCTATCCCTGAGAGTGAGGATGAGTGCATTGCCCGCAATTTTAGAAAGTTCGTTGAGTTGTTATCAGATTATCCAAGCACTCAAGAGTTTGCCGATGCTACTCGTAAGACTCTTGAAGGATGCATTAAAAGTTTTGAGAAACTCACTGCTGATGAAAGGTTGCGCTGTCTTGTAGATGAAGAATACACACTGTTCCGCATGGCCGAGCGGAAGATTACTCAACCTGAGGTAACTCGTCTATTCAAGGATGTGGATGATTTTCTTGCAACGGCTTCCACAATTATGAATCGTCGGAAAAGCAGAGCAGGCAAATCGCTTGAACGGCATGTTGAAAATTTATTTTCTTCAGCAGGTATCCCATTTGATGCACAGCCCAAAATTGATGGCAATGTGCAGCCAGATATTCTAATACCGAGTAGAATCGCCTACGTTGATGACTCATATCCCGCAGATAAACTCTTTGTGGTTGGTGTGAAACGAACATGCAAGGATCGTTGGAGGCAGGTTTTGAATGAGGCCAAAAGAATACCCCACAAGCATATACTCACACTGCAACCGGGTATCTCTGCAAGCCAGCTTTATGAAATGAAAAATTCAAACATATCATTGATTGTTCCGAAGTACCTCCATAAACAGTATCCGCGTGGAACAGGCATTTCAATTCTGACAGTTGAGGATTTTATTGCACACATACAGGCTGTACATTCATAGATTTACACGCTGAAAATTGAATGGAGAGCAACCACACCGTCGCTCTCCATTCGCATTTCGTGCTGAGCTTGCATCTGCAGAATCACGCAGCCGTGAGTTTTTCGCCAATAATTCCTCCTACCGCTGAATCACCAACGGAAGCAACTGCGGCGGCTCCTTCCCGATGCGAACCTCAACCAGATATTTCCCGCTTGCTAAACCCGATACCTCTATCGGAAGGGTGTGTTCCCCGGCTTGCAGCGGTTGCTCGGTTATCAGCTTTGTTTCTTCGCCGGTCATGGTGATTATTGCCACGCTTGCAACGGCAGCCGAAGCAAGCCGCAACTGCAAAAATCCCGTTTGGCTTGTTGAAAGGATGTTCTGCTGCAACCACACTGATTGCACAACTGTTGGCACGGTTGGGGATCCACTGGTTGGCTCGCCGCCAATCCGCCAACGTCCAACTTTGAATGAGTCAAGGGAGGCCAGATAAAAGTAATTGGCATCCCTCAGCAGCCCGCCGTAGGTAACGGTTCGCACCAGCACAAAGCCCCGCCCAGAATCAGCCGAGTAGGCTAATCGGTTGGCTGAAAGCATGTACGCCTGTGCTGGCGATAACCAGCTTGTTGCCCCCCATCCACGAATTGCCGAAGAAGAAAGGCTTGATCGCCACGTGGCTCCGTTATCGAACGAACGGTAGATCGTCCACTTATCCTTTCCGGCAAGATTATCCGGGACAATCGCCATGCAGTAGCCATTGCCAAACACGGTAAGCTGTGCTGGAATCGTGCGCGTTGGTTCGGTGAGGTCTTGGGTGGTTAGCCAAGTTGCTCCGCCATCTATGCTTCGCAGCAGCTCCCTTTCGCGGGCAGCAATGCCAAGTTGGTTATCAATCATTCTGGTTATCAGCATCGGTTCCTCCGAGAGTAGTTCCCACGTTTGTAGCGTATCGCTGCTTCGGTAGAACCGGCTGTTCATGGAGATGTATGCCGTTAGCCGCTCGCTGTTTTCAATGAACTGTATTCGGCCGTTCAGCAGCGATAGGTCATCGTACAGTGTGGTGACGCGCCAGGTTTTGCCGGTGTCGCGGCTTTCCATCCGGCAGGCACGCTCCAGCGTGGTGGGGCTGGTTTGCACGGCAATGGCAACCACCCATTCTGGGCTCAGGATACTGTTTGGCCAAAAGATTTGTTTAATGTGCCCAATCCCTTTCGGCAATGCGTTCGGCACGCTATACAGGTCGCTCCAGGTTTGCGCCGAATCGCTGCTTCGCAGAAGATGCCCGGTTGTTGTTCCAAGCATCACCACACCGTTGTTTGCGCCGCTTCCTCCATATAAGCCAATAAATCCGTTGTCCTCCCAGGAATATCCGCCATCGGATGTTCGCGCAAATACTGTTCGTGGGTTAATTGATCCACCGCTGGCAATAAACCAGCGCGCCGAATCTACCGGCCAGAATTCCTCGATTCGATAAGGGGCTGAAATGGGAGTCCACGTGCGGCCTGTGTCGTTGCTCCAGGCGTTGGAACAGGCCGCATAGCCGCTTGGAAAAAAACGGAGGGTGGCCCAATCAATCCATTGCAGATCGCGGGTGCTGTCCCATGTTGTTCCGGTATCGGTGCTTCGGAGCAACACCCCAGCAGCAGCATCCCATTCCACCATTAGATCCTTCCGTAGCAAAGTAAGGTTGGGATAGAGAGGGATAGGATGCACGGCCCCTGTACGTTTCGGCAGATCCATCACCCATAAATATCCTTTGGATTGTTCATCGGTGAGTGTGACGTACAAGGTGCTATCAATAACTCCCAAAAGCTGCTTCCAAACGATAGAGTTCGGGGATGCTGCAACCGGAGCTGCGCCAAATATTGTGGTATCGCTTACCAGATAGTAGCGAAACACATCGTTGGTATCATTAGGATTAATCTCTTTTCGCTCTTCTGTGGTGTCCGCGTAGGTCCAGGTTGCGCCACCGTTCAGCGTAAATGCCAAGCGTGTTGGGCTATAAGCATACAGGGCAGCCATAACTTGCGGAGGCTGCGTGGTGCTGAACGCACCGTAGGCAATTACCTGCGCCGAATCGCTCCCTCGAACACTAATTCGCCCCCATGTTCTGCCGCTATCGTTGGATCGGAATCCCGATCTGCTAATTCCCAACGCCCCTTTTCGTTCATGCGGAAATGGAGTATTGTCCGTCCACCGATGCCACGTTTTTCCAGCATCTTTTGTTCGATAAACACCTTCATTTTCCTTGCCTTTGGATTTTCGAGCAAATAGCAGCCAATATCCCGTCACCGAATCACTAAAAAAGAATGATCCGGGGCTGTAGTACAGCGTGTATAAGCTATCAACGGAGGAAAATGGAATGGTGAATTCTTTCCATCGCCCGGTGGTGTCCATTGGTTGGGCGTTGCCGATAGTACTACAAAGGGTCGCACAGATGCTTGTACAAGCCACTATCAATAATAATTTTCGGATGAATAATGTGAATTTCATGGTTCTCTCAGTTGTCATAGCGAGTACAGTAAGTGTGGATAATGGAGATGTTGAATGGTGCAGGAAATCACATCGTGAACGGCAGCAAGTTATCGTAAGGGGTGCTCACAGGCAAGCACTTTGATTATTTTTTCCAACGCTTGTCTTGTGGGGTCGGCTGGTTGCCCAGCAACTCTATTTGCTTCTTAGCGAACTCCATCCAAAAATTTCCTAACCTCGTTCGGCTTACGGAAAATCAACACTTGTTTTCCAGCCCCGTGCTTTTTAATCATTTCCAGAAGGCGGGGGCGGGATTGTTTTGGGAAATTCCATATCCACGTTAGAAATTCAAGATCAAATCGTTCGGGACAATCCGGGCCCATGTCTGGGCGGGTTTTTCCGTAGTAGTGGATAATTCGCTTTAGGGCGCGCCACAGGCAGCGGTAGCGGGAGAAATCAAGAAAAATAATAGTGTCGGCATGGGGCGCACGCATGGCAATGGTGTTCCCGTAATTTCCATCCATCACCCACGATTGGTCTTTCAGCAACTCAACTAATTTTTTCTCCCATTCGGGTCGCGGCGTTTCTACCCATCCCGGATTCCAGAAATAGGCATCCAGATGAATTACTGGGATATTCAGCCGCTCCCCTAATCGTTGCGCCAGTGTGGATTTCCCGGCTCCACCGCTTCCAATCAGAATAATGCGTTGCATACTGCTTTTTGCTGAAAATTTATGATGAACGATGCGTTGCCCATTTCCATTCTGTCCGTATCGCGCCGGCAACCGCACGCAGCACCAGCAGCAACGGCGAACCCGCGCTAAATGCCGAAGCAATGGAGTACAAAATTCGCGGGGTGAAGGTTGGTGTAGCGGCAATGGCATAAATCGGATCCCACGAGTGAGGGCGGAATTTTGCTTTGAAAGAATCAAGCCCATCAAAATTATAAAACCGCCGCCCGTGCGCTTTCACTGCCGATAAAACCGCACGCAACCACAATGGATTTATGGAGTGTGGCGCAGGTGCGTTTTGCGACAAGGGCGCAAGGCCAAGCGTCATAAAATCTGCGCCGCTTTGGTGCAGCATCTGCGCGGTCCAATGCACCATTAATTCGGCTGTTCCGTTTGGCGCGTTTTTGCCGCGAATAATTTGCTCAATCAACCACCCGTTCCGCTGCGGCACCGGGGAGGCAATGGTAAATCCCACAATTTCTTTTTCGCGCTGGGCAACAAAAACACGGCGGTCAAATAGTCGCCCCAACGTTTCTGGTTCCACCATAAAATGGAGCGGCGGAAGGCCGCGTGTGGCAAGCCACTCCGATAAACATTGCGCCAGCATCGGGTGGCAATGTGCGCGATGAATATCCCACTCGCCAACCCAAATTCCTTTATTCCGTGCGCGGTGTAATTGTGCCCGCAACGATGCGTGGTTATCGAATATCTGCTCCCAGTGTTGTAATTGCCACGTTGGTTGCGCGCCCAGCAACACCATGGAGTGGTCGGCAGAAATATCGAATAAATCTTCCAACCTCTGTTCGGCTCCGAAATAACAAACTCGCTCGCCCGCGTCGGCAGCTTCCTGCTCAAATGTTCTGGTAATTGCTGATAAATCGTCCTTGCGGCAGACCGGCGCGCCGGCCACAATTCGCACGCCGTTGTAGCGAACAAAACCGATTACTCCATCATGGTTTTTCGGAAACCAATGCTGGATTCCGGGATTGATAATTTGGTAGCAAGTGGCATTCCACCCCCAAGCCATCACCAACTCCCGAACGCGCTGCAAGGATTCGGAAGTGGAGTGCAACTGCGGAGAAAAATTACTGTTCGGCATGGCGCATCAATGTTGAAGTATTTGGCATTCGGGATAGAGTAGGAATCGCACCCTCGGCATTTGCTATTGCCCCCCTTTCATCAGGCTGGTTGCCAAGATATACTTGCCAGGGTATTATACTTGCACAAGTTGGCAGGCAAAATTTTATGCAGAGCCAACACCGCACGTGGCACGCATCGCCAACACAGAGTACACTTTAGACCATTGCGAAGGTAGGCATTATGACACCTGAAGAGCTTATCGCCCGATTACGGAAATCGTTGTTGGAGGAGGAGACGAGCGATGATGTGGTTTTGGCCTACGCCCAGATTGTGCCGCCGTTTGCTGAAATCAAGGAATTCTACCAAGCCTGCTTCGATAATCAACTGGATTGCCGATTGCTTGATGAGAAAGACCAGCCCGACCCAAACAACCCACTGTTCTGCATCCGCCGCGAACGGGACATCCAGGCCGAGCAACAGCCGCTGCTGGATTGGCTAGAGCAGACACTGAAAGATGGCTCAGTCCCGCAAGTCATTCTGACCAGCCAGCAAGTTTTCCCGCTGTTCCGTTCAGCACCGGAATTGATTCAGTGTTGTTGGAATCGTGGGTTGTGGTGCAACATGGAAAAAGGGATTTGCCCGCCGGGCCAATCCCCCCGCTGGGTTGTGCGCCGCCACGGATTGATGACAACGCTGGGGATGGATATTCCCGGGGCAAATTAAAATTCAACCTTGCTGCTGCGATGCCTGCCGATCTCACTCCATTCCCCTTGCTCCCCCGCGCTTTTTTCCGGCGCGACGCACGCGTTGTTGCTCGCGAAATTTTGGGGCATCGGCTGGTGACGCTGGTTGGTGGAATCCGAACCAGTGGCAGAATAATTGAAACCGAAGCCTACGTTGGTGAAATGGATGCTGCAAGCCACTGCCACCGTGGAAAAACCGCGCGCAACCAAGCGATGTTTTTGGAGGGGGGCCATGCCTATGTTTATTTCATTTATGGCGTTCACCATTGCTTCAACGTTGTCACCGGGGAAGCGGGCCAGGGGCAGGGGGTGCTGATTCGTGGGGTGGAACCAACCGAGGGGATTGAGGTGATGCGCCAGCGACGGAAACGCCCCGCAGGAAGCATTGCCAGCTTGGCCAATGGTCCCGGTAAACTGACAATCGCGCTGGGAATCGGGCCGGAGCAAAACGGCGTTGCCCTGCTGCACAACCCCCATATTTGGATAGAGCAGGACGTTCAACTTACCGACCATGAAATACGCAGAACCCCGCGAATCGGCATCACAAAATCAGCAGAGCTTGAATGGAGGTGGGTGAGGAAATGATGGAGGTTATGCAGCGCGGAAATGAAGCAGGGAAAGCCAGCTGAGGCAAGCCTTAAAATTGCGTGGATGGATTCCAGTTGCTTTGCCGAAGGCTATCGAACAGATGTTGAACGCCGTCGAAATCAAGCTGCAAGCTGTCAAGGTTCGCGTACTCGCACAGCAGCAGTGCGGATTCGCGGTCGGAGTACATGATATGCGATTCGGCAGGGCGTTTGGGATTGAAAAGCATCAGGACAGTATCACCAACTTTCCAGATGTCAGGGCCGGTTGTGGTTCGCGCCGTGACCGTTGTTGTGGCTGTGGTGAAGGTAATGGAAATTCGGTCGGCGGGTCGGTCGGCCCGTTTGTATTCGGGGATCATCACCCGCTCACGATGTGTGATAACCCCTTTTGTCGGCTTCCACGATACCGAGAGCTTCGGATAGGTTGCGTTGATCGCCAACGACCAAATGGTAAGGCCAACGATCAGAACCACACCAGCGGCAATCCACAGTGTTGATGATGATTTTTTTGCTGCCATATCTACGCTGATTTACGCTGCCACAATCAGAAGTTTTTCGTCGCCAAAAACCGCCAATTTGGAACCTCAGTCGAACAGACGGAATCGTCCGCACCGGAAGCGTTTTACAACTGAAAGTACAACCCCACAACCCCTTTCACCGCTCGCGATTTCCAAGAATCTACCGCGAAAAATTCCTGCTGCTGGCGGGCTTCGTCGGTTAGCGCGTAGTTGTAGCGCAGGTCGCCCCGCAGGTGAACTGCTTCGCTGAGTGCCAGGTCCACACCGCCGCCAATATCGAGCGAGATGGTCATGGTTTCAAATGAGTTTTTCACATCCTGGTTGGTCTGGCCGTCGCGGTCGGCGGTGGCCGCCAGCAGTGTGCCAAGCGTGGTCCCGCCGTAGGCGTAGAATGTTGGGCTTCCCTGGTTCAAATTCAGCCGCACATTGATCGGGATTTCCAGATAATCCAGCGTGTACTGGGTGGTGATGGGGGTGCTGCTACTGCTGGTGGTTAGCTGCAGCGTCCCCCCGCGCTGAACGTACTGTGCTTCGGCACGGAAGGCCAACGTCTGCATCAGCCCGACCTCGAACGCCGCGCCAGCTATCGGCCCGTAGTGTTCGCTGTTGGTTCCGCCGCCGGTGGTTTCGGCGGTGGAAACATTGACCCCACCATAGACCCCCACACTGATTGATTGCGCTTCCGCCGCGAAGCCGATAACAGCCAACCCGGCACAAACCGCGGTGAGCAAACGAAAGATGTTCATGGATAATCTTGTTGATTCTGGTGTGTGTTGTGGTTTGCTTCCGTGAAGGATTGCTGCCCCCAAAGGCGTTACTCTAAAAGCTCCATCACAGCCGGAAGATGATGCCGATTCCGGCTTTTAGCCCGTTGAGTTTCATTTCATTGAGTTGCAGCGGGGGGAAGTCGCTTTGGCGAAGAACATTGGTCAGCCCAACTGCGTAGCGAAGGTCGGCGGTGACGGCAAGCATTGGGTCAATGGCAATCTCCGTTCCGCCACCGAACTCCACTCCCCACTCATTGTTCGTAAAGTCATCAGTGGCCGATAGCGTGGTATCAATCCCCGCAACCGAGCCGCGCGCTTGTGCCGAAAATAGCAGCCCCAGCGTTGGCCCAGCCACAGCAAACACCCGCAAGTTCCCTTCGGTTACTCCAGTTTTTAGCAGGAGCGGAAATTGGACGTAATCAAGCTGGTAGGTTCCGGCCACCCGCCCAATCCCCGTTGGCAACGCAATGCGGGCACCCCGCTGCACAAACTGCACCTCCCCTTGCAGGCCAAACCACTCGGTAAACTGAACTTCGGCCCCAGCGGTTAGCAGCATTCCGGTGCGCGCGGATAGCGATAACTCGGGGTCCACCGCTGCGGTGGTGGAGGCCACCCCGCCGCGAAACCCAACAGAAATTTGTTGAGCTGAAATTATCGTTGGCAGCAGTAGAAACAACAAGAAGATGTGGCGCATACATTGACGTGTTGAGCAATCGCAAAATGGTTAGGATGCCGCTTTGTCCTGCCTAAGATGAATGAGTTTACCCGCCTCTTCCTCTCTTCTCCCCCCCCTCTCTGTGCCCTCTGTGTCTCTGTGGTTTTTTTTTCTCGAGGTTTTTTCCATCAGCAAACTCGGAAAACAACAACGGGCATCAACCCTGCGCCGAAGAGGCGAAAGATTGAATACCCGTTTGAATTGATGAGCAACGATTATTCGCCGTCGTCGTCGTTTTTCATCGCTTGGACTTCGTTGCGGATGTCCTGCGCAACCTGCCGAAGCGTCTGCATGTGTTTGCGGACACGCACCCCGGCGGTTTTGTTTTCTTTGACGTAGAACTTCTCGAAGTCCTTCTCGAACGATGCGATAAGTTCCTTCAGCTGGTTGAAGCGATCCATCGGTTGACTCCTCCAAAAAAGTGGATTAGGGACTGTGAGTGCAAGTGCACACGGTGCCTTGCTGTGATAGGAATCGGTGATTTCTTGCGGAAAAGGCGGCCTCAATATACAAAAGCGTAGAAAGTGCAAGCCAAGTTTTTTGAGTGAGAAAAAAAGAGCAGTGGGTGATCTATCCCTGGAGGTGAAAATCAAGCAATGCGGGCATTCACCCGACCCCAGCGGCCACGGCAAATTGCCGCAACACATTATAGCGGTTGCCCATTGGCGGTGTTGAAATATATTTGCCCCCCTCAGTTCATGCAGCCCTAACTACTTCGTGGCTTCTTCCATACTTCATACGGTCGTCTGTCTGCTGCTGGCAATCCTTTCGATTGCCGAGCGGGCCGCGCCGTGCGTTGCCGAAAGCGAACATCGCCACGAAAGAAGCACCCAGACCCACGCCGCAGGGGCAACCGATAGTCCCACAAGGGATGCGGACCCTTCCCAGGAACACTCCAAAGAACACCCCGCCAGCGATTCGCATCATGCCGAGGGCGATTGCCAGCACTGTTTCTGCTCCTGCCCTTGCCATATCCCAGCATTGCAGCCCGCAGTGCAGGAACTTCCGCGCAGCTACGCCCAATCCACACGATTCCTTTCCCACGCCGAATCACCTTCCGACGGGGTTGCCGATGCCCCGGACCACATTCCGCTGACCTGACTTCCAAGGCACGCTAACGCAGTAACGATGCCGCACGGACATGATCTGTCCGCTTGTGGTGTCGCGACGTTATCTACCAAATTCACCAATCACTTTGTGAGGTCAGTTCATGTTTAACGCAATCATTGCGTTCTCGCTTCGGCACCGCCCGTTGGTGCTGATTGTGGTGTTCGCATTGGCCGCCGTGGGCGTTGTTGCCTTTTCCCGGCTGCCGATTGATGCCGTCCCCGACATCACCAACAACCAAGTCCAGGTCCTTACTTCGGCCCCGGCGTTCTCACCGTTAGAAGTTGAGCAGTTCATCACCTTCCCGATTGAAACCTCGCTGAAATCACTCCCCGACCTTGTTGAGCTTCGCTCGCTTTCGCAATCAGGGCTTTCGGTGGTGACGGTGGTCTTTCACGACAACGTGGATATCTATTTCGCACGCCAGCAGGTGCTGGAAAAATTGCGCGAGGCCGAGGAGCATATTCCCGCCGGAGCCGAGCGGCCCGAACTTGCCCCGGTCTCGACCGGTTTGGGAGAAATTTTCCGCTACGTTGTTCGCGACACCACTGGCCAGATGTCGGCCATGGATTTGCGAACAGTCCAGGATTGGATTATCCGCCGCGGGTTGCTTGGCACGCCAGGCGTTGCCGAGGTGAACTCGCTGGGGGGATTTGCCAAACAGTTCCACATCCTTGTTCGCCCCAACGATATCGCCGCGTATGGAATGACGCTGCGGGAGGTGTTCGATGCCGTATCGCGCACCAGTGGAAACGCCGGCGGGGCCTACATCGAAAATGGCCCCGAGCAGTACTCCGTCCGTTCGGTGGGGTTAGCAACCGGGGTGCCGGACCTGGAAGAAACCGTGATCCGAGCAAGCCCCAACGGAACCCCCATTTTGCTTCGCGACGTTGCTGATGTTGAGGTCGGTTCGGCAATCCGTTTCGGCTCGGCATCGCAGGATGGGAAGGGTGAGGTTGTGACCGGCATCACCATGCAGTTGAAAGGGGCCAACTCCCGCATCACCGTCACCGCCGTGAAAGAACGAATCGAGGAGCTTCGCGACGCGCTTCCCCCCGGCGTGGTGGTGGAACCCTACTACGACCGCGAACAACTTGTTGACAGAACCATCCACACCGTCATCACCAACTTGATTGAAGGGGCATTGCTGGTTATCGGCGTGCTTCTGCTGTTTCTGGTGAACCTTCGCGCCGGAATGATTGTTGCCTCGGTGATCCCACTCTCGATGCTCTTTGCCGGAATTGCAATGCTGCTTACCGGCCAATCCGGAAACCTGATGTCGCTTGGCGCGGTTGATTTTGGCTTGGTGGTGGATGGCGCGCTGATTATCGTGGAAAACTGCCTTCGACTGCTGGAACAACGATACGGCCAAAGCGGCGTCCCCCTCAGCGATTTGGAAATGCGGCGGCTGATTTACGGAGGGTCGGTTGAGGTCAGGAAGGCCGCGCAGTTCGGCGAGATTATCATCATCGTTGTCTATCTCCCAATTCTAACATTGCAAGGGATCGAGGGGAAGCTGTTCCGCCCGATGGCCGTCACCGTGGCGTTTGCGCTGGTTGGCGCGCTGCTCCTTTCGCTCACCTACGTCCCGGTGATGCTTTCGTTGTTGATGAAGAAGCGGGGAAAAATTCGCCACTCACCGATCATCATGTTTCTGCAGAGGTGGTACGCCCCGCTTCTGCGCCGCGTGATTGGGCTGCGGGCGGCCGTGCTGGGCACAACGATTCTGCTGTTTGCGGCGGCGGTGTTTCTGTTCACCAGGCTTGGCGGCGAGTTCATCCCACGTTTGGATGAAGGCGATATCGCCATTCACATCATCCGCCTCCCTTCCGTTTCCCTGACCGAGTCGCAAGCCATTACCAACCGGGTGGAGACGGCGTTGATGAAGTTCCCAGAGGTTCGCACCGTGGTGAGCAGCACAGGGCGCGCGGAAATTTCCACCGACCCGATGGGGGTGGAACTGGCCGACACCTACATCATGCTTCACCCCCCCGACCAATGGAACACCGGCAGAACAAAAGCGGAGTTGGTGGAGGCGATGAACGATGCCTTGCAGCATATCCCCGGCGCGGGTGTGCAGTTCCTTCAGCCGATTGAGATGCGGATGAACGAGCTGATTGCCGGCGCGCGCGGCGATGTGGTGATTAATATCACAGGGGAAGAGTACGGCGTGCTGGACCCCGCTGCCGAAACGGTTGCGCGGATACTTCGCGCCACCCCCGGCGCGGCAGATGTCACCCTAGAACAAACCAACGGGCTTCCCCAGTTGCTGATCCGCCCCGACCGCGCCGCCATTGCCCGCTACGGAATGACGGTGGAGGATATCAACGATGTTGTCCGCACCGCAATCGGGGGGATGAAGGCTGGTGAGGTTGCCGAAGGGGAGAAGCGGTTCGACGTAGTGGTGCGGTTTGCCGAAGGGTCCCGCAACAGTGCCGAAGCGGTTCGGAATATCCTTGTGGCCACCCCCGCCGGGCCGCGGGTTCCGCTGGCAGCCCTTGCCGCCGTCAATCTGGAAGAAGGGCCAACGCGGGTTCTGCGCCAGGAAGGTTCGCGGTTTGTGGTGATCCAGGCCAACGTCAGGGGGCGCGATGTGGAGAGCTTTGTGAACGATGTGCAAGCCAAGCTGGCAACCCAGGTGAAGCTGCCGGCGGGCTACAACGTGACCATCGGCGGGCAGTTCAAAAACTTGCAAGCGGCATCGCAGCGGCTTACCATCGTTGTGCCGATTGCCCTTGCGCTGATCTTTGGCCTGCTGTTCCAAACCTTCCGTTCGGCAAGGCTTGGCATCATGATTTTTCTCTGCGTCCCCATGGCGGTGATCGGCGGGGTTGCGGGGCTGATGATCGCCCAACTCCCGTTCTCGATCTCGGCCGGGGTTGGCTTTATCGCGCTGTTTGGCGTGGCGGTGCTGAATGGCATTGTGATGATTGCCGCAATCCGCAAACATCAAGCCGAAGGGAAGCCCCGGCGCAACGCCGTGCTGGCCGGTGCCGAAGAACGGCTGCGCCCCGTTATCACCACTGCGGTGCTGGCGGCGTTCGGCTTTGTGCCGATGCTGCTTGCCAGCGGTTCCGGGGCCGAGGTCCAACGCCCGCTTGCGGTGGTGATTATCGGCGGGCTTATGTCCTCCACCTTCCTCACCCTGGTCGTCCTTCCCATCATCTACGATTGGTTCGGCAGCGACCAACTGCCAACCGAGCACGAGCTTGACGTGACGACCCCGTGGGAAGCTCCATCAGCCGGCATCAAGAACACCGCAGTTGCAACCGTACTGCTTCTGTTGCTGGGGGCATTCGGCGCGGCCCAGGCGCAAACCCCACTAACGTTGCAGGAAGCGCAGCAGCGTGCCGTTACCGTATCGGTTGCGCTGCAACGTGCGCGTGGTGTGGTCCAACGCGAGCGCGGGTTGCAATCGGCCAGCACACTGCTGCCGAACCCCGAGCTGTTCTACACCGTGGATGAAGCAACCACTGCCGCGCTTGGCGGCCGCCCCACCACGGCGTTTGGCATTGCCCAAAACTTCGAGTTCCCCACCGCCTACGGTGCGCGCCGCGATGCTGCCGACGCACTGATCCGCCAAGCCGAAGCCGAGCAGCAGCAGGCCGAACGTGAGGCGATTCGGCAAGCATCGCGTGCATGGCTTGCCGCGGCTGAATCGCGCACCTTGCTCCGGTTGGCCGATAGCGCGGTTGCCATTGCCAGCCAACTGGTGGCCTTAACCGAGCGGAAGCAATCGCTGGGGGAGATTGGCGCGTTGGAGTTGGCACAAACCAACCTTGCGTTGGCCGCTGCCCGCCGCCGCCGCATTGTTGCCGAAGGGCAGTATCAACAAGCGATGTCGGAGCTTCGCGCGGTGCTGGTGATCCCCCCCGCCGAGGCGATTGTGCTGGCTGAGCAAGATGGCCAATCCCCAAAACCACTCTCCCTTACTCAGTTGGAAGAAGCGATGCTTCAGAACAACGCGCAGCTGCGGGCCGCAACCGTTGCGGTGGAAGGGGCCAAGCTGCAACAACGCTTGGTTGCCACCCAGCACTATCCAACGTTTGGGCTGGAGTACTCACTGCAAACCGTTGATGCCACCGGCGGCTACTACGGCGCCGGGTTGCGGATGTCGCTGCCGATTTGGCGGTGGCTGAACAGCGGCCCCGACGCTGCCGCCGTTGCCGAAACCTCCATCCGCACCGCAGAAGCCGAGGGGGTGAAGCAAGGGCTGCTGGCCGCATTGCGAAGCCAATGGGAGCAATACCAAGCGGCGCAAAATTTATCCAACGAGTACCGCCAGACACTGCTGCCACAAGCCGAGCGTGCGTGGCAAATTTCGCTGCAACTCTATCGGGAAGGTGAGGCCTCCTACTTGGAAGCATTGGCCGCGCAATCCGGGCTGCTTCAGGCCCAAGCCGATGCCGCCGAATCCGCCGGGCTTGCCCAGCAAACCCGCATTGATCTTGAAATAATGACTGCCACCGGAGCTACCCGATGAATCCCACACAACAATCCACAAAAACTCTATCAGCCATGTTCACACGCAATATCTTTCAGGCTTCCGGCGTAGCAGTGCAAGGCACATTGATGCTTTTTGCGGTGGTGCTTTTTGCACTGGTTGGCTGCACATCATCCGACCCCAAACAGGCCGACCCCAAAGAAGCCGCCACCAAGCAATCCGCTAACGCTGCCGACCACGACCACAACGACCCAAAATCGCACACTGGCGAAGCCGCAGAAACCGAACACGCCGACCAGCATGGCGATGAACACGACCACGAACATGACCACGAGCAGGAAGCGATAACGCTCACCGCCGCCGCCATGAACGAAGCCGGAATTGTGGTGCAGGCCGCGCAACGCCAAGCAATCAGTTCGGTGGTGGACGCGCCCGGGCGGGTGATCCCCTCCGGCGACGGCATTGCACACGTGGGCCCAGTGATCCCGGGCCGCATCACCAAGCTGTTTGCAAGCGAGGGGCGAAGCGTTAAAGCCGGCGCACCGCTTGCCGAGATGGAGGCGTTCGATGTTGGGTCGCTGAAGGGGGAGTATCTGCGCGCCCGTGCCGAGCTGGTGAAAGCCGAATCAACAGCAACCCGGCAACGCCAGCTGGCAAAGGAAGGGATTGGCGTAACCAAATCGTTGGAAGAAGCCGAGGCCGCTTTGCGGTTGGCAACCGCATCGGTGAAATCGGCCCAAGCAAGGCTGCGGGCAATCGGCATTAACACCGAGGCGTTATCCGACGAAGCCACCTTCAGCTCGCGCATTCTGCTCCGTTCCCCGATTAACGGTGTGGTGGCGCGCCAGCAGGTGGTGTTGGGTGAGTATGTGGAGCCAAGCAAGGATGCTTTCCACGTCATCAACACCCGCATTGTTTGGGTGGATGCCCAAGTGCAGCCTGCGGTGGCCGGCGACTTGCGAACCGGCGGCACCGGTTTCGTCAGCGATGCCGACGCACACCGCCATGCCGGGCGCATCATCTTTATTTCCCCCACCGTGGACCCCAGCACACGCACCGTCACGGTCCGCTTGGCGATTGATAACCCCGACGTTCACTTGCGCCCCGAAACGTTCGTGACCGTCCAGTTCGAACGCGCCACCACCGGATACGCCGTCAGCATTCCGGCCGAAGCCGTCGAGCAGCAGCAAGGGGCGTTCTTCGTCTATCGCGAACATGAGCCGGGAACGTTCCAGCGGGTGGAAATCCAAGTGGAGCCGCCGATACGTGCCAACGCAATCGTGCGCGGCGGGCTTCGCGAAGGGGAACGCATTGCCACCAAAGGGATATTCTACCTGAAATCCCAACGCCAAAAAGGGGAGCTTCAGGAGCACCACCACTAACGGCGGACGTTACTCCAGAGGCATCTTGGAGGTTGAGGCCGGAATAACCATTTTGCAGAAAATCAGAAGATCATACATGAGCACAACACAACTCCGCATTGAGCAGATGGACTGCCCGACCGAGGAGCGGATGATCCGCAACCTTCTGGGGGGGCGCACCGATGTTCAAAACCTTGAGTTCAACCTGATGGGGCGCACCCTGACGGTGGAACACACCCTGGCCGATGCCACGGAACTGGTTCGGGCAATCGGATCGCTGGGAATGGAAGCCATTATCCACCAAGCTGGGGCAAAACGGATTGAACTTCCGGTGGTTTCGCTGCCGTGGTGGCGTTCGCGTGGGGTGATGCTCACCATCATCTCAGGCATCTGCGCGCTGGTGGCCGAGTCGCTGGTGTTTGCTGGAATGGAGGAGACGGCAACGCTAATCCGGGCGTTGGCCGCTGCGGGGATTATCACCGGCGGCTGGCAAACCGGGCGCAAGGCCTGGCACTCACTTCGGACCTTCACGCTGAACATCAATTTCCTGATGTCCGTTGCCGCCATTGGCGCGGTGATTATTGGGGAGTGGACCGAGGCCGCAATGGTGATCTTTCTGTTTGCCGTTGCCGAGCTGATTGAAGCCCGCAGCCTTGACCGCGCCCGCAACGCCATTCGCTCGCTGATGGAGCTTACTCCAGATCGCGTCACCGTGCAACGGGACGGAGCTTGGCAGATGATCCCAGCCGACGAAGTTCGGATTGATGAGCTTATCCGGGTGAAGCCCGGGGAATCGCTGGCGATTGATGGAGTGCTGGTCAGTGGGGCATCGGCGGTGAACCAAGCGCCGGTCACGGGGGAATCTATCCCGGTGGAAAAATCACCCGGCGATGAGTTGTTTGCCGGAAGCATCAACGGCAGCGGGGCGTTCGAATATCGGGCGGCGCGCGTGGCCGCCGAATCCACAATCAACCGGATTGTTCAGCTTGTTGAGCAAGCCTCCGGAAACCGCTCCAACAGCGAACGGTTTGTGGATCGCTTTGCCGGAATCTACACCCCGGTGGTGGTGGGGATTGCGGTTCTGGTGGCCGCCGTTCCCCCCCTGCTGTTTGCTGCCGATTGGATGGAGTGGTTCCACCGCTCGCTGGTGCTGCTGGTGATCGGTTGCCCCTGCGCGCTGGTGATCTCCACGCCGGTCACGGTGGTGAGTGGGCTGGCGGCGGCGGCGCGGCGCGGGATACTGATTAAAGGGGGAATCTATCTGGAGCTTGGCCGCACCCTCCGTTGCGTTGCCTTCGACAAAACCGGGACGCTGACCGCCGGGAAGCCTCGCGTCACCGATGTCATCCCGTTCAACAACATTCCCCCCGATACACTGCTGCACCTTGCGGCGGCGGTGGAAGCAAAATCGGAGCATCCAATCGCCGCAGCAATCGTTGCCGAGCACGACCGGCTGCATGTTGACGAAGCGGAAATTGAGATCACAGAGTTTGCCGCGCTTCCCGGGCGGGGAATCCAGGCGATTGTGGAAGGGAGAAAAATCTGGGTGGGGAACCACCGGCTTGCGCACGATTTGAAGGTCTGCAACACGGCGGTGGAATCTGAACTTTCCGTGATTGAAGCCAACGGAAAAACTGCGGTTGTGGTGATGGATGAATCCCACGTGCTTGGGGTGCTTGGGGTGATGGACACCGTGCGGGAAAACGCCGCCGCCGCCGTTGCCGAACTGCACCAGCTTGGGCTGCAAACCGCCATGCTTACCGGCGACAACGCCCTGACGGCAAAAGCCGTTGCAAGCCAGCTGGCGATTGACGACGTGCGCGCCGAACTTCTTCCCGACCACAAAATTGAAGCCGTGGCCGCGCTGCAACGGCGGCATGGCGCAACCGGAATGGTGGGGGATGGAATCAACGATGCCCCCGCGTTGGCCGGGGCAACAATCGGCTTTGCGATGGGGGCCGCCGGAACCAACGTGGCATTGCAAACCGCCGACGTTGCATTGATGGAGGACAACCTGCGGAAGCTGCCGGAGTTCATCCGGCTATCGCGGCGGGCGTTTACTGTTTTGTGGCAGAACATCGCCATTGCCCTGGGGCTGAAACTGATCTTTTTTGTGCTTGCGCTGCTTGGCCAAGCAACCCTTTGGATGGCGGTGTTTGCCGACCTGGGGGCATCGCTGATTGTGGTGGCCAACGGGCTGCGATTGCTGCAAGGGACCGCGGTCGCCAAACCAGTTTCTTCCACGCCGCAGGGGGCTGTTTCCCAAACTGCTGCGCCGGCCCCCGCCAACCAGCACCACTGCTGCGGCCACGACCACGGCCACGATCACAATCATGGCGCGGAATCAGCAAAGGAAACTGCCGAACATCACTGACAGAATCGGGAGGGGGGAAGTCAGGTGTGTGGTGGATGATCTTCCCCGCCACCGCCTTGAACAATTCTGCCAGCAATCCCAAATATTTAGACTTTCACCTATCTCAAGTGAGGATGAAGCATGAGCAAAACCCAGACGATCAGCAACGCAATTCTGGCGCTATTTCTTGCGGCCACAGTGGCCGCCACTGTGGCACACTCGCAGGAGGCCGCGGCCCCCGCCGCCGTGCGCGACACAGCGTGGAAAACCGGAGGGCAAATCGGGGTGAACTTCTCGCAAGTGGCGCTTTCCAACTGGTCCGGCGGCGGGCAGAACACGCTGGCGATTGCGGGCTTAGTCACCATGTTCGCCAACATGAAAACCGACGCTACGGCGTGGGATAACGGGCTGGATGTTGGCTACGGTTTCACAAAACTGGCCGAGCAAGATTTCCGCAAAAGCGACGACAAGGTGATCCTGATTTCCAAGTACGGCTACAAGGCAACGGATCAACTCTTCTACAGTGCCTTGCTTGATGCCCGCACCCAACTTAGCGATGGTTTCAACTATGATAAAATTGACAGTGCCACCGGCAATCCCACAATCATTTCGCGGTTTGCCGCGCCGGCCTACGTCACGTTGGGTTTGGGTCTTACCTGGAAACCTGCCGATTATTTTCAGGTGTTCCTTGCGCCAATCTCCAACCGGCTGATTCTTGTGATGGACGACACGCTATCGTCCGCCGGCGCGTTCGGTGTGGACCCGGGAAAGAAGGTGAACAGTGAGCTTGGTGCGTTGCTGAACGCCACGTTCAAAAAGGAGCTGATGACGAACGTCACCCTTAGCTCGCGGCTGAATCTTTTCTCCGCCTACGAATCGTTCGACAAAGCTGTGGTGACGTGGGAATCGCTGCTGGGGCTGAAGGTGAACGACTACATCACCGCAAGCGTCGCGCTGGATGTGCTGTACGATGAGAAGGTGAAGATCACCCGCGACGACAAAACGGTGGGGCCATCAACACAGATTCGGGAGGTGTTGGCGATTGGGTTGGGATATAAGTTCTAACGGCAATCCCCAAACGCCAAGCCGTGCCATGCCGCCCCGGTTGCGTTGGTTGGATATCCTCCGTGGCATTGCGGTGCTTGGGATGATTGCCACCCACGTGGCCGGGGCGCTGCTTGCTACCGCGTGGAAACAGGGGGAATTATGGAACAACCTGAACATCAGTTTTGGGTTTGTTGCTCCGGCATTCTTACTCTGCAGCGGCATCACACTTTGGGTGGCCATGCAGCGGCGCGCATCGCCGCCAACGCACGCCGGCAACCGGACAAAAAAACTGCTGCGACGTGCTGGCACGATTGTGCTGCTGGGCTACTGGCTTCAGATTCCGGTGCTCTCCATCCGCCAACTGATTTGGCGGCACGACCCCACCGAGCTTGCACGGCTGTTCGATAGCAATATCCTGCAAGTGATTGGGGTGGTGATGGCCGCGCTGATTGTTTGCGCGCAATTGGTTCACTCGCTTTCCATCGCCCGCTGGGTTGCTGCGGTGGTTGCTGTTGGCGTTGTTGCGGCAACCCCCTACGTGTGGGAAGGGAACCTGTACCAAGCCCTGTGGCTCCCGTTCAAAGCCTACGTTGCGCCCCAGCCGGTTGCGGCCTTCTCCTTGTTCCCCCATGCTGCCTATTTCTTGGTTGGGTTTGTGGTTGCTCCGCTGCTGGTTCGGCTCGGTCGGTGGCGGTTCTTTTTCCCGCTGCTTGCCGCGCTTGGCTGCGCGTCCGCCGCGCTCCTTCTTGATGCCTGCATTGGCCAATTTCCCCCCCACGATAATTACTGGCATGGCTCCATCCAACACACCTTCTTCCGGCTGGCGGGCCTGTTTGCCTTGATTGCTATTTCGCAGGCTGTGGCGTTGTGGCTCCCTTCTGGCACCCAGCAGGGTGACAAGCAGCATGACGGCCAAGAAGAACGGCGCACGCTGATTGAAAAAATCGGCGCACGCTCGCTTGCCATCTACGTTCTCCACCTGATGCTGATCTACGGCTCGCCAGTAAACATGGGGATGACCGGCTGGCTGAACGGACGGTTCAGCAACGCCTGGGACCCCGCGCTCTGTTTGTTGGGCGGCATCGTCATCACCATGCTCTGCTACGGCGCGGTTGTGTTGTGGGAGTGGGTTGGCCGGGAATATCCGCAAGCAAAAGTTTGGGGGAAACGGTTGTGGTGGATTGTTTTTTGGGGGTTGTTTTTAACGATCCCATAACCTCAGTCAGTGGTCATTAGTCATTGGTCATTAGTCAGTTTTCGGCTTTGGCTTCATTTCACTCTTCACTCTTCACTTTTCACTCTTCACTTTCCCCGCTCGGCGTAGATTGCGCGCCGCTGACACAACTCAACCGTTCATAGCTCACATTGAATCGCTCACATCTGCTTTTGCTGCTGATCCTTTGCTCACTTTCTTGCTCACTTTCTGCGGCGGCACAGGATCGGACCGCCACGCCACGCCCTAACACGGGGGAAAAAGCCTCCAAAGGTTCGGCTCCGTACCTTCCCCCCTGGAACTTCATGTCCCTTTCTACTTCTGGGTTGGATACGTTCCAGCTTGCCAACCCCACCGCCGATGGCCGCGGCGTTCTGCTGCTGATTTTCGACACCGGCGTGGATATGGGAATCCCCGGATTGCAACGCACCAGCACCGGGCTGCCAAAAGTGATTGACGCGATTGACTTCTCCGAATCGAACGTTGTTGCCTGCGTTCCCGCCACGCTGCAAGGCGATCAGTTGGTGGCCGATAGTGTGCCGCTGCGGCTGCATGGTGTTGGCCAACTTCACGGCGCGGAAACATCGCGCAGCACCGACGGCGGCCAGTGGTTTATCGGGGTGATGGATGAGGCACGCTACCGCAATTCATCGGTGCGTGATTTCGATGGCGATGGGGAATCGGCCTCGCAGTTTGGCGTTGCGCTGCACCACGGCCCCGATGGATGGCGCGTGGTGGTGGATACCGATGCCGACACCAGCCTTGCCAACGAGAAAATGGTTGGCAACTACCGCGACCGCCAAGAATCGTTCACCTTCCGCCAGCGCGACCCCGAACGCAAAGCCCCGCTAACCTTTGCCGCCACTATTGACACGGCGGCCCGCAGCGTCAGTTTCCACTACGACATGGGGGGACACGGGACTCACGTTGCCGGAATCACATCCGGGTTTGGGGTCAGCGGCGAATCGGGATTTAACGGCGTTGCCCCGGGCGCGCAGATTATCTCCGGCAAATTCAGCGGCGATTTGGCCAAGGACAACACCGTCACCGGAAGCATGAAACGCGCCTACCAGTACGCCGCCCGCCTTGCCGATAGCCTGCAGAAACTTCACACCCCAGTGGTGGTGAACATGAGCTTCGGCATCGGGTCCGCCTACGAAGGGGAAGCAGATATTGAGACGTTTATTGATGACCTGCTGGCCAGCCACCCAAACCTGTACGTGGTGACTTCCGCCGGAAACGAAGGGCCGGGAATCTCCACCGTTGGTATCCCCGCTGCGGCGCGCCGGATTATCACCGTTGGGGCAATGCTTCCGCGCGGGATTGGCCGCGACAGCTACGGCGCGGCGCTGGAGCGGGATGTGTTGTGGGACTTCAGTTCGCGCGGGGGTGAGGTGGATAAGCCGGACGTTGTTGCCCCCGGCACCGCAATCAGCACCGTCCCAACCTTTGAACACGATGCCCGCGCCAGCGGAACCAGCATGGCAAGCCCCTGGGCCGCCGGCGCGGTTGCGGTAATCCTGAGCGCGCTGAAGCAGGAGGACTCACTCTGGACCCCAACGCAGGGATTGATCCGCCGCGCACTTCGCCAATCGGCACGCCCGCTGCCGGGGATTTTGCCGGTGGAGCAAGGGGCCGGGGTGGTGGATGTTCGCCGTGCGTTGGCGCTGCTTCGGCGCTGGCGCACCAGCGGTTTTGCTGCCGATGTGCAGGAGTATGTTGTGCGGACCTTCTCCCCAAACTATCTCGATAAATCTGGCCCGGTGGCCTTCTTCCGAACCCCGTTCACCCCCGGCCCCGATTGGCGGCAAACTTTCACCATCACCCGCGACGAGCCGCGCTGGCAAACCCGCGAAACCGATTTCTTCCGTGCCTTCACCCTTCAGCCAAACGTCCCCTGGATGAAGACGGTTCAGAAGACAGTTTATCTGCGGAACAGCGGCGTGGCCGAGGTAGATGTGCAGTACGACCGCGCCCAGCTGCGCAAGCCAGGAATCTACACCGGAAGGGTGATTGCCCGCCGCGCCTCGGCAAAGGGGAAAGCCGCCGATGAAGATGTGGAGTTCGAGTTGGTCAGCACCATCATCGTCCCCTACACCTTCTCCCCCGAAACGGAGTTCGCCGCCACAACGCCAACCGAGCGGATCGAGTCGGGGCTGACGCAGCGATTTTACTTTGCGCCGCCGGCGGGGGCTGCGGCCATTACGTTTACGCTGAGCACTCCAAAAGGGGGAAGCGGAACCGCCGTTTCTGGCTCGGTGATGGACCGCAACGGCTACAACGCCGGGTATCTCTCGCGAGTGAAAGGGACCGAGCGGACCGAGGCATCAACCACCATTGCGGCATCGGCATGGGGCGATGGAGTGATTGAAGTAGTGGTGCAGGCCGACCCCATGGATGGCGCGGGCCAGCCTGCCGAGTTTACTCTATCGGCAAGCTGCATGATGCTTTCGATGAAGCCGGAAGTGTTCACCGAAAACGGCAAACGCTTTCTGCAGCTAACCGTGATGAACACCGGCACGGAGCCGATGGAAGGGAGCTTCCAGCAAACCGTGAAAGGCTACGGACGGGTGCACCGGCTGACGATGGAAGGGGACACACTGACGATGCCGCTGACGATGTGGAAAGGGGACGGGGCCTTGTGGGTAACGCCGCAGTTCACCCCGGAAGGCTACATGAAATCCACCGACATCCTGGCGCGGATTGTTGATGAAAACGGCTACGTCCAGGCCGACGAAGCGTTCAACCGCCCGGCGGAATCGCTCTTCATCCCCAACTTCAACCGCGATGCCGACAGCACGGCGTTCAATCTAGAAATCATCTTTGGCGCGGCGGAGTATGATGAGCCGCCCAGCATCCCGATTGCAATCAAGGAGCATCACGTTTATCCCACCGACCCGCGCGGCTTCAGCGGCGGAAGCGGGGAGCTGATCCCCTACGTGCCGGTAATGCTGAAGGCGCAACTTCCCGATTTCACCCTTCCCGAAGGCTACTACGGCATTGGCGAAATAACCTACAAGCCCCGCTCCGGCAGTGCGCAATCGGTGACGGTGGAGTTTTTGATTGGGGGGTGAGAAAGGGGGAAGGGAATAGGGGGTGGGTGGGGTGGCACGTTGCGCTGTCGCCTGGCCTGTTGCCGTACCCTGTGTGGGTGGTAAGCGCTTCGGACGCGCAATGGCCGAACTCACCGGCCTGGTTGGTTATGTTGCCGTTCGTCGCGGACTCTGTTCTTGAGCCTTGCCTTGCCAGCTACGCAAGCGGTAGTTTCGCTCATTCATTCTTGTTACCCTCCATGCTCAAACTCGAAGAAATCAAGCCGAACACCTTCATTTCCGGTATCGAATCCGGCCAAGCGGTGCGTGTGGTGGCAACCGAGCCGGCAGGCCCCGACGCTATCAGCATCTACTACAAGACCGCCCACGGCGGCCCGTTTGAACGGATGCTGTTCCGCGATGACGAGCCGAACCTGCAGATTGCCGTGGAGAATCGCCCCTGGACGTTCAGCGCGTCCGGTGCTGATTTTCAGTTGGTTGCCGAAGCCTACCGCATCAACCTTGCCTACCTGTTCGATCCGATGATGGCAGTCCACACCTCCGATGTTGAACCGCTGCCCCACCAGATCACCGCCGTCTATCAGGCGATGTTGCCACGCCAGCCGTTGCGCTTTGTCCTTGCCGACGACCCCGGTGCCGGCAAGACCATCATGGCTGGCCTGCTGATCCGCGAACTGCTGATGCGTGCCGATGCCCAGCGCGTTCTGGTGGTTGCCCCGGGTAGCCTTGTTGAACAATGGCAGGATGAAATGCGCAGCAAGTTCGGCCTGGATTTCACACTCTTCTCGCGCCAGCTTATCGAGCAGTCGCCCAGTGGCAACCCGTTCGATGATACCGACCTGCTGATTGCCCGGCTGGACCAACTTTCCCGCAGCGACGAACTGCAGGAAAAACTTCAGGCCACCAACTGGGATTTGATTGTTGTGGACGAAGCCCACAAACTTTCGGCCAGCTATTTCGGCGATAAAATTAAAACCACCCAACGCTTCAAACTTGGCCAGTTTCTTGGCGCCACCACCCGCCACTTCCTGCTGATGACCGCAACGCCACACAACGGCAAGGAGGAGGATTTCCAGCTGTGGCTCTCGCTGCTGGATTCCGACCGTTTCAGCGGCAAGCCCCGCGGCAAAACCGAACCGGTGGATGTCACCGACCTGATGCGCCGATTGGTGAAGGAGGAGATGCTCACCTTCGACGGCACAAAGCTGTTCCCCGAACGCCGTGCCTACACCGTCAACTACCCACTCTCCCAGCTTGAAGATGAACTCTACCAAGCCGTCACCGGATACGTACGGGCCGAATGGGTGAAAGCCGACAACCTGGACGATGCCAAACGGAAAGGGACCGTCGGGTTTGCGCTGACCACACTGCAACGCCGCCTGGCTTCCAGCCCCGAAGCAATCTTCCAATCGCTGCACCGCCGCCACAACCGCCTGAAGCAACGGATGGTGGAAGAACAGCAACGCCAGCGCGCCGGCGGCCTTTCCGAAATGCCCTACCCAGAAATCCCCGATGACCTTGATGACCTGAACGCCGAGGAGCAGGAAAAGATGGAGGAAAAGCTGGTGGACCAAGCCACTGCCGCCCAAAATATCCAGCAACTGCAGGAAGAAATCGCCCTGCTGGGGGGGCTTGTCGAACAAGCCAAAGCTGTGCTCGGTTCCGGACGCGATCGCAAGTGGGAGGAACTCTCCAAACTTCTGCAGGATACCCCCGAAATGCGCGACGCTGCCGGGTGGCAACGCAAGCTGATTATCTTCACCGAACACCGCGACACCCTGAACTACCTGATGACCCGCGTCCAGGGGTTGTTGGGAACGCCCAATGCTGATGCCATTGTCACCATCCATGGCAGCGTCAGCCGCGAAAACCGCCGCGCCGCCCAAGAACGATTCCGCCAGGACCCCACCGTCCGCGTGATGATTGCCACCGACGCTGCCGGCGAAGGGGTCAACCTCCAGAACGCTAACCTGATGGTCAACTACGACCTCCCCTGGAACCCTAACCGCTTGGAACAACGCTTCGGACGCATCCACCGCATTGGCCAAACCGAGGTCTGCCACCTGTGGAATATGGTTGCCAGCCAAACCCGCGAAGGGGATGTCTTCCAACGCCTGTTCGATAAGCTGGAGGTGGAACGTTCCGCGCTGGGGGGGCGCGTCTTCGATATCCTGGGGGAAGTCTTTGAAGAAAAAAGCCTTCGCGAACTTCTGATCGAGGCCATCCGCTACGGCGATGACCCCGAACGCCGCGCCGAACTGTTCCGCGAGGTGGAAGGCGCGCTGGACACCAACCACCTTTGTACCATCATCGAACGGAACGCGCTGGCCGAGGAAGTGATGGACCCACAACGCCTGTTTGCCGTGAAAGAACAAATGGAGAAAGCCGAGGCCCGCAAACTTCAGCCCTATTTCATCCGCTCCTTCTTTTCACAAGCCTTCAAAAAATTGGAAGGGGAGTTGCGCCCGCGCGAGCCGGAACGGTGGGAGATCACTCGCGTACCCGCCGCAATCCGCGAACACCATAAACTGCACGCCACACGCAACAAGCGGAACCTTACCCCGGTGCTTGCCAAATACGAACGGGTCTGCTTCCAGAAACAGCAGATCCGGTTGCTGCACCGCCCCGGCGCGCCAATGGCCACGCTGCTTCATCCGGGCCACCCACTGATGCAGGCCGTCACCAGCCTGGTGTTGGAACAGCACCGCGCCACGCTGACGCACGGCGCCATCCTGGTGGACCCGAACGACATGGGCCTTACACCCAGCGTGGCTCTGATGCTGGACCACTCCATTAAAGAATCGGGCGACCCCACCCAGGTCGTCTCGCGCCGGGTCCAGTTTGTTTCCATCGGCCCCGATGGCCAAGCCGCCAACGCCGGCTGGGCACCACATCTGGACCTTGAGCCGATTACCGAGCAGGAGAAGCCGCTGATCCAAGATATTCTGGACGCACCCTGGGTTGCCGCCAACCTGGAACAAACCGCGCTTGCCTACGCCGCCAACCACTTGGTCCCCGACCATTTTCACGAGGTCCGCACACGCCGCCAACAGTACGTCCAGAAAGTTCTTGATGCTGTGCACGAACGGTTGGTGAAGGAGATCAACTACCAGATGGATCAGTTGGAAAAACAGAAACAGAAGCTCGCCACGGGCAAGGAGATGGAGTCGGCAATCCAGGGCACACGCAACACCATCGCAACGCTGCGGGCACGGTTGGACGCGCGCACCGCCCAGCTGAGCGCCATGCGCGATCTGGCTTCCGCAACGCCCGTTGTGGTGGGGGGCGCGCTGGTGATCCCCGCCGGGTTGCTGCTGCAACGCAAAGGGCTTGCCGGCTGGAGCGCCGATGCCGCCGCCCGAAAACAGATTGAACTGGTGGCCATGAACGCCGTCATGGCCGCCGAACGCGCCCTGGGCCACACCGTGCTGGATGTCTCGGCCGAACAGTGCGGTTGGGATGTGACAAGCATCCCACAAACCCAACCCAACGGCAAGGCCGCCACCGTTCGCCATATCGAGGTGAAAGGGCGCGCAATCGGGGCAACCACCATCACCGTCACCAAAAACGAAATTTTGTGCGCGCTGAACCAAGCCGATAAATTTATCCTGGCCATTGTCCTGGTGGATGGCCAACATCACCACGGCCCCTACTACGTCACCAACCCCTTTGCCCAACAACCCGACTGGGCCGAATCCAGCCGCAACTTGGACCTGGGCGCACTGCTGGCCCGCGCCCAGAAACCGTAACTTCCCAACCAACTTCCCAACCAACTTCCCAGCCATAACCAAACCATGACCGACATCCTGCTCCCGAAAAAACTGATTGAGGTTGCCATCCCCCTGGACCAGATTAACACCGCCAGCGCGCGCGAAAAATCTATCCGCCACGGCCACCCCTCCACGCTCCATCTTTGGTGGGCGCGGCGGCCATTGGCGGCGGCGCGTGCGGTGCTGTTTGCGCAGTTGGTGAACGACCCCGGCGACCAGCCCGGCGGCGTAAGCAAAGCCGCCGCCGCCGCCGAACGGGAACGGCTGTTTGGGATTATCGGGAAGCTGGTGCAGTGGGAGAACACCAACAACCAGGAACTGATTGCCGAAGCACGCCAGGAAATCTGGAACAGCTGGCGCCAAACCTGCCACCTGAACCGCAACCACCCCCAGGCCGCCGAACTCTTCAACCCAGAAGTGCTTCCCGCATTCCACGACCCCTTTGCTGGCGGCGGCGCAATCCCCCTGGAGGCCCAACGGCTGGGGCTGGAATCGCACGCCAGCGACCTGAACCCGGTGGCGGTGCTGATTAACAAAGCAATGATTGAAATCCCCCCGAAGTTTGCCGGCCAACC
>JAEUSP010000032.1 GCA_016788565.1 Chlorobiota bacterium
TGATCATCAGCAGCAGGTGATCGAGTTGATAGCGCTTCCCATACGCTGAACGGAAGTCCGGGACGGTTCTCAGATACGTTACCAGTGTCTGTTTCATCGGTTTTTGGCCTGCAATCTACTCCTTCTTTGAACACTTAACAGCCCTGCCCCCCCCCCCAAGTCAAGAGTAATCTTTCTGCATTGTGCTGGTTTTCTGTTCTCCGTATCGTTGCACCGTTCCTTCAGCGAACACTCCGATTATCACTCGGGTTCACGCTTCATTCAATCATCACACCAGAGGAGAAACCACCATGGGCTGCAACTGCAACGATCCCGTCAATTCTTGGTACGGCTGGGCACATCAAATGCCCGCAAACATTCTGGACCTTGTCGCCATGGCACAGCTTGGCGGAGTCCCCGGAATATTCCTCAACAGCACCAGTTTCAACACGCCACCAGTGGCATGGACAGCCAGTGGAATCGCCTACAGCGGCGAACCAGTGGTGGCCGCGTTGGCAACCGATAGCGGGTTAGCAATCAACAATGCAAATCGCTATAACTTCAGCCACGAGCAACGGAACCAGAGCGCGTTGTTGGCACCGCCACTGCAAAAAGTGATCTTTGCGCGAGCGGGAACAGAATGGGAGAACTTGATTACGTTAGCATTTGGCGGGGTGACGTACAACGACCTACAACTGAGTTTCCGCGACAACGCCGGAACACGGGGCGATGCGCAGGGAACAATCCCTGTGATAAGTTGGACGGGATTATTTACGGGGAATCAGCAGTTAGGGTTGGTGTTTCAGGAGCCTGGCCACGTCTCGTTGATGTTGCGAGCGATTACTGCTGCGGGTGATTGGAGCGCGTTCGAGATAGAGTTGTTCGTCGTCTGAGATGAACGGGATTTCCAACCGAGCATCATCAACGATGGTGCTCGGAGCTGGAAAGGCTAAATGAGCATAAACGTAAGAAGAACTGAAACCACTAATCTGAGCAATAATCATGGACCCGTTCAAGAAATCATTAGGGATAAATTTTGGGCCGCTGTTTTCGGCACCCACGCAGGAATCAGGAAGCAAGAATCGCGAAAAAAAAGGCGCACAATTATTTGGGGATCCTCCATCGGGTCATCCAAATCGCGATCGCTTTGGTAATAAGATTAAAGAGTTTGATGATTTTGTGCCAATACCGTCAGTTCCCGAAGATGATTGGTTCCAAGATTCTCTACATGGAATAATATTAGTAGATGGCAAACGATACCGTTTAGTAGATGGGATATGGTACATTTGGGAAGAACCTACTCCATTACGCGAAGGAAGGTGGGGACGCTCTACCATTCGTTCATCGCAAGGAGTCCATTATTTCACTAATGGTCGAGCAATGACGGATAGAGAGGTTGCTGAACGGAATCGTGAATTAGGAATAGGGTATGGTTATGGCGGAGGTGGAGGAGCAACATCGAACGACTCCACACCTAACCGTTCACCGGTGGGTCCACCTAAGTTTGTAGATCCTGCAGAAAGAGAAAATCAAGAATTTAATCCTGGGAAATGGCATTCTATTTATAAATCCTCAGAAGAAGAAAAGAGAATGATACGCACTGTCATTGAAGACATATTAAATCTTCAATGCCTTGAAGAATTTGTACCCGGTTTACTTGAATGTTTACGTGAAGCATGGAAGAATACGTCTTTTGCAATGAGTAATTACGAATGTCTTACTAATCCTTATAATCAAGGTAATGCAATCCCTAAATGGTCGAATTTAGCTGAAGAAAATCAACCATATCATGAATTGTCATTATGTCGCGATCGTCTCTCTATTAATGGAAAACTTTCTTACAAAAAGGTCTATTCGGCCTTGTTACATGAAATGCTTCATTTATGCATAAGCAGTAATCAGATGCAAGAATTTGATCCATATGTTTTATCAAATTTATGTGATAGCAATGCTTTTGGTAAAGATACAAAAAATACGATCTGGACAAATATGTGCATTGGCAATCCTCCATGGTATAGGGCTAATTCTAAAGGACCAACTGAGAATTTTCTTACAATGATTGACCCAGAAACTGGAAAGATTTTGTACGCAAGCAATTTATTCATATGGGATCCCGTAACAGGCGAGATATTCAGAAGAGAAAGCCTCCCATTTGGAGAATCTTATAATTTCGTCAATAACCCTCACAGGTTGAAAAAGGGTAAAAAATTGCCGATAATTTGGAAATGCCCAGGATGATATAGAAAACGCAGAAAATAGAACTCTTATGAACGACAACAATAAATGGATAGGCGTATGCTTACGCCAAATTACCATAACAGCAGCAGTTTGTTTGTTGTGCAGTAGCTGTGTGGAAGAGAAACATGATAGAGGAAGACCGCCTTACGTGCGATTTGACCCCAATCCTCCTGCTCTTACTTCACATCTTAAAAAAATCATCCTTGACGAGTTTAACAATGTCTCTCTTGTGGTATATCGAGCAGCGGAACCAAAAATACTGATGTGGACTCACTATAAAGTTTTCAACTTATTTAGATCAAGCACCATGATCTTAGTTTGGGCAACACTTACTGATTCAACCGATACTCAATCTTGGGGGCTACTACTACTAGGTCAGGAATGCGATAGCCTGAATCATTGTGGTGAGTGGGAGCATTTATATGCTGCAGGCTTTGTTGATATCATTTTAGATTCTCAGCAAGTTCAGATCAGAAAATATGGAAATAAAAGAGCCAACGACAGTATGGATAAATTCATCAGGAATGCGGTAGCTGGCTCAAGAAAGATTTTCACATCGCCTCCAACATCTTCAGAGATAATGCGATTTGTAGATATGTGCAGATGCTACGGTAGTCCGATTATTAGCATTCTTACTCCAATGATAGAGGAAGACGCAGCCGCAGACAAAGACAAGTTTATTCAAACATTTTTTTCTCAGGAGGAATGGTATAAAGCGACCGGAGATGATATCAATTCCGTGCTTCCAAAGTATCGGTTCGATAAGCGAATTGAAGATTACGGATACATCTATAAGTGACCTTACGCAAAATTTGGATAATGCACATCTCACCTTACGCAGAATTTCGTCAGTGAGCATTGGGCATTTGCTTGTTCAGTGGCTCCGCTCATACTTCAACAATCTCAACATGAGCAGACGGCGTGTTCCAATGAAGTACCCAAGCACTGCAATCACCAAGTTCCAGCATGGCGTTGCGTAAGGTCAGTTACTCATACCGCAATGCCTCAATCGGGTCCAGCTGCGATGCCTTCCATGCGGGGAAGCTGCCGAAGACAACACCGATCAGCAAGCAAATTCCAACGGAAATGCCGACCGATCCCCACGGTATCGGAGCCACAATGCCAAGCAATGCCCCAACCGCAAGCCCCATCCCAACCCCAATTCCAATGCCGATCAGCGCGCCAAGCTGGCAAAGGGTTACGGCTTCGATGATGAACTGCGAAAGGATGTTCCCCGATGTTGCCCCAATCGCTTTGCGGATGCCAATCTCCCGCGTGCGTTCTTTCACCGAAACCAGCATGATGTTCATAATCCCAATCCCCGCTGCCAACAACGCAAACCCGCCGCAAATGGCCCCGAACCAGGAGACGTATTTCGTAATTCCGCCAAAGGTCTCACTCAGCGATTCGTTGGTGATCACCTCAAAATCATTCTCCTTCCCAATATCCAATCGCCGGATGATTCGCATCAGCCCAATGGCCTGATCCATCGTTTCCTCCAACGTTTCGATTGATGGAGCACGAATCGCCATGCTGACGCTGGAACCCCATTCATCAAAAAATCGGCGGGCGGCACTGGTTATCGGGATCAACACAAAATTATCCTGGCTTTGCCCGAACACTGCCCCTTTGCTTTGCAGCACACCAACCACCGTGTAGGGGTAGCCGTTCAGCTTTATCTGCTTGCCAATCGCGCTCCGCTGGCTGAAGAATTTGTTGGCGACATCGGCACCAATCACCACAACATCCGACCCGTTCTGAACATCCATCGGGTCAATCGAACGCCCTTCTTCTACGGTGAAATCGTTGGTGGGAAGGTAGGATTCGTCGCCGCCAACAATGAAAAATGTTGGGTCGCTTGATTTTTCCTCAAACTTAATCACCACCCCGCCGATGAAGTTGGTGAGCGAGACCTCCTGGGCAGCGGTGAATCGGTTTTTAAAATCCATTGCTTGCCGCAAAGTGATCTGTGCGCGGCGGTCGCCAACGCCCCCCATCGCAAAAGCGGGGTCGCGCTGGATGATGAAGGTGCTGCGGCCCAACGACTCCAACTGTTTATCAATGCTTGCGGTTAATGCGCCCACGGCAGCCGCAACCCCAACAATCGCAAACACACCAATGGAGATGGAAAGCAACGTCAGCCCAGCCCGCAGCTTGTTTGCGCGGATTGCCCCGATTGCCATTCGTACTGATTCGGTGACTTGCATGGTTGATAGAACACGATGGTTGTTGTGAGTCTTTTTTTTCTGCTGCAGAGTTACTCCGCACGTAACGCTTCAACCGGGTCCAGCCGCGAGGCACGGAAGGCGGGGATGATTCCGGCAAGAACACCCACCACCACCGAAACCACCACGGCCAACACCAACTGCGAAACCGAGATAGTGGAGTCAAGAACATCTATCTCCCAATATTTTTCGGCGATGTACGCGCCGGCATACGCCACCCCCGAAGTCAGCAGCACACCGATAGCGGTTCCAATCAGGCAGAGCAGGATTGACTCTACCAAAAATTGCTGCAACACCGAGCTACGGGTTGCGCCGATTGCCTTGCGGATGCCGATCTCCTTGGTCCGTTCCACCACCGAAACGAACATGATGTTCATAATTCCGATGGAGCCAACAAGGAAGGATAAGCCGGTCATCACCAGCCCCACCGCCCACACAACAGCCCGAAGCTGGTCGGACTGTTTGCGGAACTGATCCTGGGTGTTGATGCTGAAATCATCCCGCTCACCCAATGCTATCGAACGCACTTCACGCATCGCGCCCAGCGTGGCGTACCGCACATCTTCCACACGCTCGGTCCCGCCAGCCTTCACGTTGATTACCACGCGGAAGCTGTTGCCGTACAATCCAAAAAAACGTTTGATCGGGATCAGCAACTGGTCATCAACCATATCGGCCAGCAGCGAGCCACGCTTTGGCATGATGCCGATGACGGTGAACGGAATGCCTTGAATTTTCACCACACGGCCAACCGCATCACCTTTTGGGAAAAGGCTGTTGGAGACGTTCGCGCCAATCACCACCACAAAGCCCCCCGATTGATCCTCGATCTCGGAAAAAAATCTTCCCTCCTTCAGGTTCCCGCCAAACATCTGGATGTACTCGGCATTGGTTCCGAACACCACTGCCGAGGTCAGCTCATCATCGCCGTAGCGGACCGATGCGCCGTTGGCGCGCGTTGTGGGGATCACATACTCCGCCGTGGATGCCAACCGCTGGTGAACCCGCTGGTACTGGTCGAAGGTGATGCTTTTCCGGTTGCGATTCTCGAACCAATCGCCATCGCCGGCCCAGTTGTATTTGTCAACGTACAGGATGTCATCGCCGAAGGTGGCAAGGGTCTCGTCCAGCACGTTATCCAAGCCGGTCAGAAGCCACCCCATCAGCAGCACAAAGAAGATGCCGATCACCACACCAAGCGTGGTTAGCGCGCCACGCATTTTGTTGGCAACCAGTGCCGAAACGGCAAGGCGGATACTTTCGATGAACTGCGTCATGGCGTTGCTGGTGCAGTTGTTGGCGCAGCCGTTGCGGCCATTTGGATACGGTTTGGGTTGGGAGCATCACTCTCAATTTTGCCATCGCGGACGCGGATGATTCGGGCGGCGTTGCGGGCCACATCCTCTTCGTGCGTTACCAAGATGATGGTGTTCCCCTTCCGCCACAAGTCCTCGAAAAGCCGCATGATATCAATGCCGGTTGCGGTGTCAAGGTTTCCCGTTGGCTCGTCGGCAAGGATGATGGAGGGGCGGGTGACAAGCGCGCGCGCAATCGCCACACGCTGGCGTTGCCCACCGGAAAGTTCGTTCGGTTTGTGCGTCATCCGGTCCTCCAATGCCACCTGGCGCAACGCCTCAACCGCCCGCTCCTGACGCTCCTGGCGGCTTATCCCGGCATACACCAACGGAAGTTCAACGTTCTTCACCGCGTCGTTCCGCGCCAGCAGGTTGAAGGTTTGGAAGACGAACCCAATCTGCTGGTTGCGGATTTGGGCAAGCTCGTTGTCGCTCATCTTGGAGACCAACTCACCTTCAAAAAAGTAGTCGCCGCCGGATGGAGTATCCAGGCAGCCGATGATGTTCATCAGCGTTGATTTGCCGGAGCCGGAAGGCCCCATAATTGCCACGTACTCGTTCCGGCGAATCGTTAGCGACACGTCGCGCAAGGCGTGGATAGTTTCGGCCCCCATCACGTAGCGGCGCGAAACATGATGAATTTCAATGATCGGTTCCCCGATGCTGGTTGCCTGTGGGGCCATGCTATTTCTCCCCTCCCTTCTTCTCCTTTTTCTCCTTGTTTTTTGCTTCCAGATCAATCCGAACTTTCGCGCCTGGCTCAAGGTCCTTGGAGATTGCCTTGTAGCCACCGCTGATGATCTCTTCCCCTTCCTTCAGCCCGCTTTTGATCTCGTAATACTGGTCGTCGCGGATGCCATACTCCACGTTGCGAACGGCGACGGTATCGCCAACTTTCACGAACACAATCGGCTGCGCTTTTTCTTCTTTCTTCGGTGCCAGCTTCACGTTCTTCACGTTCCGCTCCTCTTCTTCGGCGGCGCGGATGGAGTCCTGCTCCTTGTCGGCATCGCGCGAGGTGACCGATTGCAGCGGGACCGAAAGAACGTTGTTGGCGGTTGCGGTTTTTACGGTTGCGGTGGCGGTCATGCCAGGGCGCAAGCGTGGGTCGGGGGTCACAAAACGGACGCGGACCTCGAAGTTGGTTACTTGGTCGGTGGTTCCCAGCCCGCTTTTCTTTGGTGAGTTGGCAATCTGGCTGACGAAGGCTTTGAACTTCTCGTTGGCGATGGCATCCACCTCAACGTCGGCGGTGTCGCCGGCTTTCACTTGCACCACGTCATTTTCCGAAACATCCACCACGGCTTCAATCACGGTTAAATCGGCAATGGTCATAATCTCCGTTCCGGTCATCTGGATTGCCCCAACCACTTTCTCACCCACCTTGCTGTTCAGCTTCACAACGGTTCCGCTGATTGGGGCGCGGATGGTGGTTTTGTTCAGCGATTCCTGCACCATCCGTGCGTTTGCGCGGGCTTGGTCAACGTTGAAACCGGCAGCATCCATTTCGGCTTCGGAGATTTGCACTTGGGACTTTGCGTTGTCAAGTTCCTGGCGTGTGGAAAGGTTTTTATCGAACAGTTGTTGGATTCGTGCAAGCTCCGTTTGCTGCCGAATCAGCCCAGCTTTTGCCGAAGCCAGCCGCGCTTGCGCTGCCGAAATTGCCGCCTGCGATTCCGATTGCTGCGCCAGCATGGATTGCGGATTGATCTTCACCAATACCTGCCCCTTTTGCACCACATCACCTTCCTTCGCCCCCAAAAAAACAATCTCGCCACTGACTTCGGAGGAGATCACCAGTTGGGTTTCGGGGTCAATGGTTCCGCGACCATAGACGGTTTGGGTGATGTTGCGGCGTTGCACTTTTTCGGTTTCCACCAGTACTCCTTCGCCGTCGCTATCGCGCAGCACCATTGCGGCAATCGCGCTGCCAAGCAATGCGGCCAGCACAATGCCAACAATCAACCCTGTGCGGCTTTTCTTTTTTGGGGGGCGGCGGTTCGGTGTGGTCTCAGCCATGGGAAAATGCCTGTCTGTGGTTCGTCAGTGAATATGAGTTTTCGTTGCTCTGTTCTTTCTGCGGATTGCCGATTGGCGGCGCGGCGGCTTACTCCTGGCCCAACTGATACCGCACTTCGTACAGCGCAAGGCGGTAGTTGAACACCGCATTGACTTGGTTGACTTGGGCGTTCAGATACTGGGCGTTGGCCAGAAGGTAATCGCTGTAGTTGCCAACGCCAACTTTGTAGCGTTCGTCGGCGGCAATGCGGCTTTGGCGCGATGCCTGCACCGATTTGTTTGCGGCCAACAACTGCCGCTCGGCCCCGTCCAGCCGGGCAATGGCTTGCTGAAGTTCGGCGTTCAGCTGAACCTGCAACTGCTGAAGCTCAATCTCCGATTGCTTCAGTTGCACCTGGGCAAGCTGCACCGCCTCGCTGGTGCGGAATCCATCAAAGGGTGAGTAGCTTAGGTTCAAGCTAAAGTCTGCGTTGTCGGAACTGTAATCGGGAACTTTCTGCCAGCTGTAGCCCAGCGATGCCGAAAGGCTTGGGTAGTAGGTCCCCTTGGAGGCGGCCACCCCGAACCGTGCGGACTCGATGTTCAGTTTGGCAACTTGCACACTGCGGCGGTTCTCCAATTGCTGCTCTGCAAGCTGGCCAAAACTGCCAAGCGATGCGCGGTTGCGGGCAAGCTCGGCAGTGTCAATCGTGGCCGCAACCCCTTCGCTGGAAAGTTGGAGTTCGGTGAGTGGTGAGATATTCAGCAGTTGCTTCAGGGTGTTCCGGGCGATGGTGGCATCGGTGGCGGATTGCTCCAGGGCAAGCTCACCGTTGGCAACCTCCGCTTCTTGGGAATAGACGCTGGTGATCAATCCCACCCCACCTTCCACCAACCCTTTCAGCCGTGCAAGCTGTTCGCGGGCAACCTCCAAATCGTTCTTCCGCACGTCCATAATCTGCTCGGCCCGCAACGCGCTCAGGAACGCGCTTCGGGCTTGGAATGCAACGTCGGCGCGGGTGTTGTTCAGGTTCTCGATTGCGGAATTGTAGGATGATTGGGCTGCGCTGTAGTTGGCGGAGTTGGCAAAGCCATTGAACAGCACAACGCTGGTGCTGGCGTTCGCGCTCAGGATATTATCGGGCTGGTTGCCGGGGATTTTTGTCCCCTGAATCACCACATCGCCCGAGGTAAGCGGCTTGCTGTAGCCAGCCGAAAAATTCACCGTTGGAAGGAACGAACCGAACGCGCTGGTGATCCGTGCCCCGGCCGATTCCACCTTCAGCCGCGCCCCCTCAATCCCCAAATTGCGATCCAATGCAAGCTGCACCGCTTGGGTAATGGTGATGGTGGTTGGTATCCCAGGGGTCTGCGCGGCAAGCTGAATAGTGATGGCCAGCAGCAATGCGAAACTCAGGATTTGTAGGCGTTGTGGCAGTGTCATGGGTCGGCCCCTACGGGAGGGTTTCTTGGGAAGTTGCGGGACAGAGTAAAACAGCAGAGACCTGATTGGTTGCTGGCAATCAGGTCTCTTGGCTACGTTCAATCAACAAGCACTTTTTCGGTTAGAACGTGACCACCTGCTTTGCTTTTTGGTAGATGTCATCGACACTCAGCAGGGTTGCTTTTTCCAACACTGGCGAGAATCCAACGGGGGTATCCTTGCTGCCGACACGCATCACCGGGGCATCCAAGTGGCTGAAGCATTCGGCCATGATGGTGGCGATAATCTCACCCGCCACGCCGCCGGTGGTGTGGTCTTCGTGGGCCACCAGCGCGCGGCTGGTTTTGCGAACCGCGGCAACGATTGCGCCAACATCCATCGGGCGGATGGTGCGAAGGTCCAACACCTCAACCTCAACCCCCTCGGCCGCTAATTTCTCCGCTGCTTGCAGCGATAAATGCACAGCGTTGCCGTAGGTGATAATCGCCAGGTGCTTCCCTTCGCGGCGGGTGCGCGCCACGCCGAACGGAACCTCGAATCCATTGGGGACAACGGTCTTTGCCCAGCCGTGGTTGTACAGATATTTCGGCTCCAAAAAGATGTTCATCCCCCGCGAACGAAGGCAGGTGCGAAGCAGCCCAGCAGCATCGTCGGCAAACGCCGGATAGACCACGCGCATTCCAGGAAGCGACTGCAACGCGGCCTCAATCGTTTGCGAGTGGTACAAGCCGCCGGTGATGTAGCCGCCGGAAGCAATGCGGATGGTGACGTTCGGCGAGAACTGGCCGCGTGTGCGCCAATACTCATGCCCCATCTCCACAGTTTGCTCCATTGCTGGCCAGAAGTAATCGGCGAACTCGGCCCCTTCCACCAGCACCCGAATTTTGTCGTTGAACCGGCTGAAACCGTTGGCCGAACCAACGATGTAGTCTTCGGCAATCGGGGCGTTGTGGACGCGGTTGTAGCCGAACTCCTGCTGCATCCCTTTTGTGACGTTGAAGATTCCCCCCTTCTCCTTGTTGGCCACATCCTGCCCCCAAATAAAGGTGTCGGGGTTGTGGCGGAATTCTTGCTTCATCGTCTCGTTCAACGCTTGCAGCAGTGTCATTTCTTCGCCGGCAGCGGCGCGATTTTCGGTTGCCTGGTATGGCTCGGCAATAAAGAAATCTTTGTACGATTCGGGGGAGGGATCGGGGGTTGCTTCGGCCCGGTCGGCAGCGTCCAGCATCTGCGTTTTGTTCTCCTTCTCCATCGCCTTCAACTCATCGTCGGTGGCGATTCCTTCGGCGATAATCAGCTCGCGCAATTTCCTTACTGGGTCGCGCCCTTTGGCTTCGGCTAACTCCTCGGGTGAGCGATAGAGTTCGTGACGGTCGCTGTTGGAGTGCGAGCCGATGCGTGCGCAATCGGCATGAACCATTGCCGCGCCCGCGCCCGATTTCACATACTGGATTGCTTCCTGCAACCCGTGCCACGAATCAATCACATCGGTTCCATCAACCTCAACAATTTTCATATTGGGGAAGCCTTTGAAGTTGTCGCTGACCACTTGGTTGGCCATTGCTTCGTGCAGCGGGACCGAGATGCCGTAGCGGTTGTTTTGGATAACAAACACCACCGGAAATTTGCCATGCGTCGCGCCGTTCACCGCTTCGTAGAAATATCCTTCGGCGCAGGCCGACTCGCCGCCGGAGTAGTACACGATGGCATCGGAGTCGTAGTATTTTACTGCCTTTGCCAACCCCACCGCTTGCGGCGCGTGGTTGCCGGTGCAGCTTGAAACGTTCTGGATATTGATGGCTGGTTTGGCGAAGTGGTTGGACATGTGCCGCCCGCCGCCGGCAACGTCGCCATCTTTCGAAAGTCCGTTCAGGATGATCTCGTAGGGGGTGATCCCAGCGGCAAGGCTGGTCATCAGGTCGCGGTAGTAGGGGAACAGGAAATCATGCCCAGGACGGAAGGAGCGGCCCAGCGCAAGCTGGATACCTTCGTGCCCGGCGCAGGGGGCGTGGTAGCTCCAGCCTTTTGCTTGCTTCAGGTAGTTGGCGGCCTTTTCATCAAGGATGCGGCCAAAGTGCATCAGGCGATACCAATCAAGAAGCGTGGCGTTATCGGGGCGTGCGGTATGCCCGTTGGTGGTGCTGGCAGCGGCTGCTGTGCTTGTGGCCGGTGCCAGCGTTGCGGCCACTGCGGGGGCTTTGCTTCCCCCTTTCCCTTTTGCCTTTGTCCGGCTTGCGTTCATGCGTCTATTCCGAGAATATGAGAGATGTTCAGGCTGGTTGTTGCGATACCATTGCGGGTGGCCAAATATACTTAGCCACCAGTGAAAGCCGCAGCAAAAGGGCCAATTTGTTACATGGTATTTTGGCCGTTCAAATGCCTTGTTTCCATCGCTTGGTTCGTCATATTTGGCGGCCCTTGCTGTAACACTATCCCAGCGGTTGGTTTTCAGAAAAAAAACTGGTACCTGATGCGCCTTCAACTCTTCTTCGCGATTCTTTTTTCACTGCTGATTGCTGCGCCCAGCCAAGCGCAAGATTCACTTCGATTTTACCGGCTGTACCTGAAAGATAAAGGGACACCGTTCCGCTACCTTTCCCCCGGCGATCTGCTGTACCCAGAAGCAACGCGCCACCTTACCCCACGCGCATTGCAACGCCGCGCAAAAGTGCTGCCGCCGGATCAGCTTGTTAGCACCGATGACCTTCCAATCTACCAGCCCTACCTTGATGCGATTGCCGCCACCGGGGCCGAAATCGCACAGAAAAGCCGCTGGCTGAACACCGTGATGATCCGCACCGATTCGGCAACGCACCAGAAGCTGCTGGCCCTTCCGTTTCTTGACTCCATCCGAACCGCGCGCACCGTTACGCCGGCGCAAAACCCGTTCGGCAAAACCACCGCCCAAACCCACGACGACGAACCCCACACCGAAACCGGAAACTGCATCCCCGACCAGTACGGGTTGGCAACAATCCAAAATTTTGTGATGGGGTTCGACAAAGCACACCAGATGGGCATTGCCGGCGAAGGGGTGCTGGTTGGGGTGATGGATGGCGGTTTCGATTGGCGCAACCACCTTGCACTGCGGGGCGCGAACGTTATTGGCGAGTACGATTTCGTTTATGGCGACTCCACCACCTACGACCTTCCCGGGGAAACCAACTCCGAATCTCACGGAACCATTGTGGCCAGCACGATTGCGGGTTACCTGCCGGGGAAGTTCATCGGCGGCGCGCCGCGAGCAACCTTCCTACTGGCCCGCACCGAGGACATCCGCCGCGAACGGAACATTGAGGAAGATCACTACGTGGCGGGGCTGGAGTGGCTGGAATCGCAAGGGGTGGATATCACCAACGCCTCGTTGGGCTACACCACGTTCGACGCACCCGAACAAAACCACACCTACGCCGAGCTTGACGGGAAAACTGCGATTGCCTCGCGCGGGATCAACAAAGCTGCAACCCTGGGGGTGCTTTGCATCAACGCAGCCGGGAACGATGGCGCAAACAGCTGGCGATATGTTGGCGTTCCTGCCGAAGCCGACTCAGCCGTGGCGGTTGCCGCCGTGGATTCCGCTGGCCGGATTGCCAACTTCAGCAGCCGTGGGTTGCGCGGGCGTGGATTGAAGCCGGACGTTGCAGCAATGGGGGTGAAAGTGTTCGGGGCTGATGCTTCCGACACAGCGCGGATAACCTCGGCGCAGGGGACCTCGCTTGCTTCGCCGCTGGCAACCGCCGCCGCCGCGCTAATCCTTTCGGCCCGCCCCGATCTGAAGCCCTGGGAAATCCGCCAACTGCTTACCACCACCGCCGACCATGCGGACAAACCAGATACGGCCTACGGCTACGGGCTTATCAACGTTGGGCGCGCACTGCTGAAGCTAAGCCAAACAAAAGCGTTTGTGGGATTCCCGAAAGCATCAGTTTCTGGGGAGCGGCTGACGGTTATTGCGTGGGTTAGCACACCACGCACAGCAACGGCAACGGCCACTGCCGAAACGATTACTCTGGAAGCAACAAACGTTGCCACCGGCACGCAATGGAGCGCATCGGCCACCGCGCCGTACTCAGGCATTGTACAATGGACCATAGACCCAGCCACACTTACCAACGCCGAACAGGGGGACTCCATCCGGCTCCGGTTCACGATTGGTGGGGAAGAACTTCGGCGGTCGGCTTTGCGCGTCTGGTCTGGAAGCAGCAAGCCGGAGAGTTTTTTGTGCGAAGGGATTTCCCCCACCTCAACGCTGATTACCAGTGCCGCGCCGAACCCGTTGCGGGGGGGGACCACCATCAGCTTTTCCACCGAAAGCGACAGCCACGTGACGTTGCGGGTCTTCAATGCACTGGGCCAGCAGGTGGCAACATTAATTGATGCTGATCTTCCAGCCGGGCGGCACACCGCACTGTTCAACCCAGCGGGGCTTCCGGTTGGTGCATATCATTACTTCCTGATTGCTGGCGGCAAGTCATCTTCGGAATCGTTGATCTACACACGGTAGTTTTTCGGAATCCTTCCAATTGCAATCGCACTTGCAATCGTTTCAGCAATTCAGCAACCATGAGCCAACCAGCCAACGACGACGACAACGAGCAGCAGCAGCAGCCACGGAAGCGGTTTTCACTTCGTGAGTCTTTTGCCAGCACACGTTTCCTGTATCGCTACCTGAAGCCCTATCGCTGGAAATTTTTCTTTTCGGTGGTGGCGTTGCTTCTTTCATCGGGAACCAGCCTTGCCTTCCCCTGGCTTAGCGGATTGCTGATTGGGGTGGCCACCAGCCCGACCCAACACCCGGGGTGGACGCTGGAGCAAGTTGCCGCGCTGGCGTTTGCAATTTTGGTGGCGCAATCGCTCTTCAGTTTTATTCGGATGTACAGCATCAGCGATGTAGCCGAGCGCTCCCTTGCCGACCTTCGCCGCGAACTGTTTGCGCGGATGATCCGAATGCCGATGAACTTCTTCAACGCCAGCCGTGTGGGCGAGCTTTCCAGCCGCATCAGCGTTGACATCAACACCATCCACACCACGCTCACCACCACCACCGCCGAACTGATCCGCCAGACGATCATCATGATTGGTGGGCTTGGCTTGATTATCTACACCAGCCCGCGACTGACGTTGTTGGTGCTGATTCCAATCCCGCTGATTGTGGGAATTGCCGTGGCGTTCGGGCGGGCAATCCGCGCCGGAAGCAAACGGGTGCAGGACCTGTACGCCCAGCTGAATGTGACCGTGGAGGAAACATTCCAGGGGATTGCCGTGGTGAAAGGATTCACCGCCGAAGGGCGCGAAACCGAACGCTACCGTGGCCAGATCACCGACCTTATCGGCACCTCACTGAAGGTGGCGCGATCGCGCGGGGCGTTTATCAGCTTCATCATTTTCATTCTGTTTGGCGGCATCACCGGGGTAATCTGGTACGGCGGAACGCTGGTGCAAACCGGCGAACTCTCCATCGGCGCGCTGACGACGTTCATCCTGTATGCCGTGTTTGTTGGCGGTGCAATGGGGAGTTTTGCGGACCTGTACAGCTCGGTTCAACGTGCGGTGGGGGCAAGCCAGCGCGCACGTGAGTTGTTGCTGGATGAAGAAATTGAGGAACTGCAGAGTGAGCAACCGAAGCCAACGCAACGGGAAATTTTGGGGGACATTGCGTTCCGCGACGTTCGGTTCCGGTACGCTACCCGGCCCGATATTGAGGTGTTGCGGGGGATCAACTTTGCGATTTCTGCTGGCTCCAGCATTGCGTTTGTTGGGTCGTCGGGGGGCGGAAAAACTACGGTGGCGGCACTGCTATCGCGGCTGTACGAACCGAACAGCGGCACTGTGGTGGTGGATGGAAACGATGCCCGCAGCTACCCGCTTGGCCACTACCGCCAAGCAATCGGCGTAGTCCCGCAGGAGATTACGCTGTTTGGCGGAACGATTGCCGAGAACATTGCCTACGGGAAGGAAGGGGCCACCCAGCAGGAGATTACCGAGGCAGCAACGCTTGCCAACGCACACGGGTTCATCAGCACCTTTCCGGAAGGCTACCAGACGATTGTTGGCGAGCGTGGGGTTCGGTTATCGGGGGGGCAACGCCAGCGGATTGCGATTGCGCGGGCAATCATCAAAAACCCGGCAATCCTGATTTTGGACGAAGCCACCAGCTTCCTTGATGCCGAATCGGAACACGCCGTGCAGGAGGCATTGCGCCGGGTGATGCAGGGGCGGACCACCGTGATTATCGCCCACCGGCTAAGCACCATCCGCCACGCCGCAACGGTGGCAGTGATGGCGCAAGGGGAGATTATCGAAACCGGAACCTACGCCGAACTGATTGCCGCCGACGGGCGGTTTGCACGGCTGGTACGGCTGCAACAACAGATGGGGGAAGATGTTCTGCATGAGGAGTTGATGGAGGGGGAGTGAATCCGTTTCCGCCACTTTGTAAGATTCTTCTGCCACAATTCCCGAACTGTTGGCTGGATGTGCGGCGTGGCTGTATATTGGGCTTCGGTTTTTCACGGAGGGCTCGCATAATGGTATTGCAGCGGTCTTGAAAACCGCCGGGCGCAAGCCTGTGGGGGTTCGAGTCCCTCGCCCTCCGCACTGATGTTGACTGAATTGTTGAACGTCGTTGGAACCGTCAAAGCGGCGGCCAGTGTAGCCTACCAATCGCTTGCTGGCCTCCGCTTCTGTTTCACAACACTTCGCTTGCCACGTTTGGGGCGGCAATAGCTTCCCCGCCGGGCAGCAACAGCCAGATGCCTGCATCCATCTGCTCTTCATGCCAAAACTCAATCTGGATATCCGCCAATTTCTTCTGCTTGGGGTCATGCTGCTTGCCATGACCCTGCTGGGTGGTTGCTTGCTTGCCGACCGCAAATCCTACCGCTTCACCCTCAACCCCGATGGCTCCGGCAGCGGAAGCATCACCTTCTACAATCTGATGTCGGTGGAGGAAGAATCGGAGGATGTGAGCGTGAAAGATTTTACCGACCTGAAAGAGCGATACCTTCAGGGAACCGAGTTCGAAAGCCAACGCCCCGGGCTAACCAACGTGAAGAAACGCCTGTTTGAAAAAAACGGGACCTTGTGCGGTGAGTTCACCTTCGACTTTACTTCCTACGAGGATGTTGGGCTGTACCGGTTCGAGGGGAAAGGGCCGTTCATGTATTTCACCCGCCCGGGGGATTTCAATCCCGAAATCTACAAAAGCTCGAACGGGACCTACGGCGGCGAATCCATGCCGCTGGTCTTCTGGCCAGAAGGGATCACAATGATTGAGATGGAGTCCATCTTCAACAAGCCAGAACGGAAAGCGACCTCGCTGCTTGGATTGTACAAACGGTTTGGCGACGATTAACCCCGCGTATGCTGATCTCACAATTCCTCCAAGAATTTCAACAGGAACTCCCGCTTGCCCTGGCAATGCCCGACGACCCCGTGGGAGTGCAAGTTCTTACCGATGATCGCCCGCTTACCAACATTGCTGTGGCCTACGAGCTTGACGAAGCAACGATTGGCCGGGCCGCCGGGGCAAACGCCGAACTCATTGTTGCCTTCCACCCCCTGATCTATCCATCGCTGAAGCGCGTCACCGGGGCAACCCGTGTGGAGCGTTGCGTGGCGCGGCTGATAACCGAGCGGGTGGGGCTGTTCATTGCTCACACCGCGTTCGATGCCCACCCCCGTGGCACAAGCGTGCTGTTTGCCGAAGCATTGGGCTGCACCAGCATCGCCCCGCTACACCCCTCCTCCATCCTTCCAAACGCAGGGATGGGAGCAGTTGGAATGTTAGAACGGGAGCTGCCGTTGAGTGGGCTGGCCGAACAGGTTCGCGCCATTTGCAATGTTCCCTCGGTTCGGGTATCCGTTCCGGCGGGAAGCCAGCCGAACCAAGCCGTTCGCCGTGTTGCGGTGCTGGGGGGAAGCGGGATGAGTTTTTACAACAACGCTGTTCACGCCGGGGCCGATGCGTTCATCACTGCCGATGTCCGCTACCACGGATTTCACAGCGCGAACGACCAAATTCCAGTGATTGACCCTGGGCATTTCGAGACAGAAACCTTTGTGGTGGATGGCATGGCGGGGCTTCTGCGGGAAACCGTGCAGCGGGTTGGGGCGGCCATTTCGGTTCATCCGATTCACGAAACGACCAATCCGGTTCGATACATCAGCTAATTTTCAGAACGCAAACAGCATTACCATTGCAGGAGGCATAGAACACCGTGGATGAAGAACTAAAAAAACTATATCAGCTTCAGCAACTTGACCTAGAGCTGGATGAACTTGATGACCGCGGCGGCGAACTCCCAACCGAAGTGGACGCATTGAAGAAACGGGGCGAAGCACTGAAAAATGCCGCCGCAACCGAGGAGAAGAAACTGCGCGAGCTGCGGAAATCACGCACCGACACGCACGCGGAAATGCAAGCACTCACCGAACGGAAGCGCACCCTGAACGACCGGTTGCGCACCGTCAGGAACAACCGCGAGTACGACGCAACCACCACCGAAATTGAAGCCGCCGATGCCGAAGAGCAACGCCTTGCACGATTTCTGGTGATGCTGGACACGCAGGAAGCAACCATCATCAAAGACATTGACACCCTAAGCCGCCAGCGCGACGAAGCCGTGCGCGAGCATGAGGAAAAAAGCAGTGTGATGGCCACCATCCGCGAAACCAACTCCGATGAAATCGCCGCACTGAAGGAGAAAAAAGCGGAGATGCTGGGCCACGTTGCCCCGGACCTTCTGCGCAAGTACAACCACATTCGGAACGCCTACGCCGATGCTGTGGTGAAAGTCCGCAAAGGGGCTTGCAGCGGTTGCTTCCGCGCACTTCCACCACAGGTGTTGGTGCAGATGCGCCGTGGCGAACAACTCTTCACCTGCCAACACTGCCACCGGATTGTGGTGCTGGAGGAACTGGTCGCGCCGCCACCAGTGGCAACGGAGTAAGCCAAGCTGATGAGTAAGCCAGGCTGAATACGCCAGGTTTCCCCTGCCGTTGTTCGCTTATTGTTCCTTGAAATTCAGGCATCCGGAGTGTGTTGGGCAGCCGCTGTTGTTGCCGCCGCTGCCAAGCAATCGGCAGCGTGTGGCAAGCAGAGGAACGTCCGAACTCCACAGGGCAGCGTGCCGGCTAACGGCCGGGCGTTCAATCGCTGGCAATGCGCCAACGAAAGGCGACGGAAAGTGCAACAGAAAAGATACCGCCCACATCCCCCCTGGGGATATGGGTAAGGGTGAAATGGTGAGGTAAGAGCTTACCGCGTTGCGGGCAACCGCAACGGCAGTGCAAACCCCACGCGGAGCAAGGCCAAATAGGGCATCGGAACGGGGCGGCCCGCCTCTGGATTTTCCCCTCGAGGAAGGTTCACGATGTCGGGTAGGCTGCTAGAGCGGATAAGCGATTATCCGCCCAGATCAATGGCTGCCTCCCTTGCCACGCACACACGCGCAGCAAGGCAGACAGAATTCGGCGTACAAACACGCTTCGGATGCTCTTTAATTCCCAGCCATATTTCCCGCACGTACTTCCACACCGTGAACGACCGCCTTTCCCAGATGCTCCGTTTTTTGGAGCAAGACCCCAACGATAGCTTCGCCCGCTACGCCGTTGCGTTGGAGTACGCCAGCCGCAAACAACCGGAGCAGGCGATTGCCACCTTGGTGGAGCTTCGCCAGCGGGATCCAGAGTATGTGGCACTCTACTACCAGCTTGGTGGATTGTATGCCTTGGCCGAGCGGCTGGAGGATGCCGAAGAAACCTACCGAACCGGAATCACGGTCGCGATTGGCCAGAACGACCGCCACACGGCCGCCGAACTGGAAGCCGCGCTGGATGAGCTGGACGCGCTTCGCTGAATGCCGGTTTCCCTGCTTGCCTGTTACTCACTCTTTCCCAACAGAACATCCTCCCACGCCTGCGAAACCTGGCCAAACCGAAGCTGAACCGTTGCACGGCAAAGCTGTTGGAACAGCGCGAACATCTCCGGCATCGCAGATTTCACCCCTTGCAACTGGCGGCGAACAACCTCCAGATCGCCGCGTGCGATTGGGCCGGTTAAGGCTTCGGCAAGGGTGGAACCTTCCATTCGCTCGGCACTTTCTTGCAGAAATCGGGTGACGGTTTGGCGCGCAGCATCGGGGGGCAAGCCAGCGGCGTGATAGAGTTCGGTGGCAACAGCATGGAGCGTCATGGAGAGGTTGGAGGCAAGGGAAGCGGCGGCATGATAGAGCGGAAGAAGAGCGGCGGGAACCGTGACGAATCGGGGGGAAATCCCTTCCAGCAAGCGTTCGGCAACGCGGCGCGCAGTTTCGTTCCCCGGCTCAATCCGCCATGTGATCCCTTCCGGGATTTTCTGCAACCCGGTTAGCGAGGCGTTTGGATGCAGCACCATTGGGGTTGCGCCCCGCCCGGCAAGCGGCCCCAGAATTTCCACCGATTGCGCCCCCGATGAATGAATCACCGTGATGCCATCCCACCGCTGGCGCAATCCGGCAAGTAGCTGGGAAACTGGGGTGATTGCTGAATCGGAAACAGCAAGCCACAGGGTGTCGAAGGGAAGCTCGGCGATCCGTTCCAGCGGAAGCGGTGGAGCCTGAAAAAAAAATTTTGCGCTGCTGGTAACGCTTCGGCTGGATAGCAGTGCAACGCGCTGATTCTGAATAGTGCGCAACAAGGCGTGGGCAAGCCGCCCAGTGCCAACAATCGCAAGCTGTGCGGTGGGCTGTGCTGCCGGATGTGAAGAGGTTTCGGGCATCTGTGGGTTGTTGCTTCAGAATCGCCGTTCCTTCCGCGAAGAATGCTGTGGAGAAAAACATTTTCCCACATCCCTTGTTGGGATTGGAACGAAAACACTTATTTTCGCGAACGTTACTTCGAAACAGGTATCACCAAGATACCATAACCAACTCATCAACGGTTCAATCTAACATGAAGTTCAAAGCACTTCTCCTTCCTGCACTTGTCGCTCTGGCATTGGTCTCCTGCGGCAAAAAAGCTGATGCACCTGCTGCCGACACGACAGCCGCACCAGCAGCAACCACGCCAGCAGCAACCACACCAGCAGCAACGGCACCAACAACCACACCAGCAGCAACCACACCAGCAGCTGGCGACAGCAGCAGCATGGCCAAGCCAGCTGACACTGCTGCAAAGCACTAATACTCCTTCCAAAGGAGCAATCCCCCGCTTGGTGTTGCCAAGCGGGGGATTTTCGTTTCCGGTTCAGATCGTTTCCCAATCGCATCATTTCTGCCAACAACCTAACCAGCACGCGCCATGCCAACGCTTTCGCCGTTTTGCCCGCTCCGGTTCAACCCTTCGTTCTTCTCCAATCTTGGTTTGCTGGTCTCCCCGCCATACGATGTCATCACCCCCGAATTGCGCCAGCAGCTGGCGGAGCAATCGCCGTACAACATCGTCCGGCTGATTCTTCCAACCGGCGAAAACCCATACACCGAAGCAAACTCCCAGTTAGCAGATTGGCAGAAGAGCGGCGTTCTAATTCAGGAACCGCAGCAGGCGGTGTATCCGTACTGCCAGACGTTCACCCACCCCCACACCGGCCAGCGCGTTGTCCGAAGCGGATTTATGGCCACACTGCGGCTTGCCCCATTTTCCGCTGGCGAGATTTTGCCGCACGAGCGAACCCTGAGCGGACCGAAGGAGGATCGCCTGCGGCTGATGCTGGCAACCCACGCGAACCTTGAACCAATTTTTGGAATCTACTCCGACCCAGAAGGGAACACGACCGCCGCACTGAGTAACTCTATCACGCAAGAGCTGCCGGAGATTGACACGATGGATAGCGATGGCGTTCGGCATCAAGTCTGGAAGCTGACCGCACCGGAAGCAATCCAGGGATTGAAGCAGCACCTGCACGATCACCCGGCATTTATTGTGGACGGGCATCACCGCTACGAGACGGCACTGCGATACCAAGAGCTGGCACGGCAAGGAAGCGACCAGCCAACTGGGGCGTTGCCGTGCGATTGGATTATGATTTTCCTTGCTCCGATGAACGACCCCGGATTGCTGATTTTGCCGACGCATCGGTTGGTGCACTCGCTCCCCAACTTCAATTTCAGTCAGTTGCTGGATCAGCTTCGGGAAGATTTCACGGTGACGATGGTGGGGACTTCCGACGATGGGCTTGGGCGGCTTCAGCAGAGCAGCACGCTTCCCAGCTACCTCCTCTGCGACGGCAACGTCTGTGCCGTGGCCGTTGCAAAAAATTCCGAAACGGTTGCCCGGCTAACCTCCCCAGAAAGCCCTGACCCAGTTCGCGCATTGGATGTGAGCCTGCTGCACGATCATCTTTTTGAACGGCTGTTGGGGATCACGCCACAACAGCAGATGGAGCAAACACACCTGCGGTACGTGAAGAACACCCACGAAGCATTGGCCGCCCCTGGGTCCGATGGAGTTCAGCTTGCCGTGGTGATGAACCCAACCCGGTTGGAGCAAGTTGTGGAGGTAGCAACATCGGGCGGGGTGATGCCGCAGAAAAGCACCTTCTTCTATCCAAAGTTGGGAAGCGGATTGCTGATGAATCTGGTGGGAATGCCAGTGAAGAGTGAAGAGTGAGGTGGGAAGAGTGAAATGGAGCCAAAGCCGGGGAAGGAAATAGGAAATAGGAAATAGAAGTTAGGGCGGATGCCTGTGAATGTAGCCCTCCGCTCATGCTGAAGCTCCGTCGAAGTATGAGCGGAGCCGCCGAATGGCGAAGTACTGTCATCGCCCCGACGGGTCGGGGTCTTCGACAAGAAGCGACAGCGACGTAGCGATCTGGCGCGTGGCAGTGTGACCGATGCTTCCCCAGAAACCCGCGAGATGGGCTTGCGCCGCTGCTTCGCGGTGCTTCGTCGAAGACTCCTCGCGATGACGGCGCGTTGGGTTGCTGACCAATTCGCCTCCGCAAACCACGCTTTCCCAACCTCACCCTCCTACCTCCAAAAAATACGTCCGCATCACCCCCTTCCCTTTCACCTCCATCTCCCCACGTTCGGTGAAACTGAAATTGCGCCCAGCTGCACTCGCAAACTCTTCGCTCACGTGGATGTGGCCGGGTTTTCCGTGGCTCTCCATCCGCGCTGCCGTGTTCACCGCGTCGCCCCATAAATCGTACGCAAACTTCTTCTTCCCGATGATCCCCGCTACCACTTCACCCGTGTGCAAACCAATCCGTACTTGCAGGTGCGTGTCGCCTCCAAGACCCGCAAATTCTTTCACCACTCCCACCATCTCCATTGCCATCTTCGCGGCTGATTCGGCGTGATCTTCACGGGCTTCCGGCAAGCCAGACACCGCCATGTACGCATCCCCAATCGTCTTGATTTTTTCCAACCCGTGCTTCTCCGCTAACTCATCAAACTGGCTGAACAGCAAGTCCAATCCAGACACCAACTCCGTGGCTGAGATGCGCTGCGACAGCACTGTAAACCCAACAATATCCGCGAACAACACCGTGACGGACTCGAAGGATTCGGCGATGTGTTCTTCCCCCCGCACAACGCGCTGGGCAATGGTTGGCGGAAGGATGTTGTGAAGAACCCGTTTGGTGGCTTCGGCATCGGCGCGTTCGGCGGCGGTCCGTTTCTCCATCTCGGCAATCTGCCGTTGTTGCTCTACCTGAAGTGCCTTCTTCTTGGCTTCCTCACTCTGGACTTCTTGATAGAGTTCGTGGTATTTCTTGAACTGTTGGAAGGCTTCTTCCCAGCGGCCTTCTTGGGAGTAGAGGTTGGCTAAGGATTCGTGGCTTTCGTAGAGCGGTTGCTTGGCTCCTAATTCTTGATTCAGCGAGATTGCTTGCTGGAGGAGTTTTTCGGCTTTGGTGGGGTTGTAACCAGCGAACCTTTGCTGAGCGTAGAGCGCACCGATGTCCCCGGTAGCAGCCGCAACGCCAGAACGCTCCCCAAGCTCTTCACGCAGAGCAAGTGCGCGGGTGTAATACTCCAACGCCTTCCCATACTCGCCAAGAAGTTCGTACACGTTCCCGATGTTTCCTAAAATGCGAGCAACACTGGAACGCTCACCAATCTCTTCATGCAGGGCAAGCGCACGGGTGTAATACTCCAACGACTTCCCATACTCGCTATGGCTTTGGTACACAAACCCGATGTTCCCGGTAACCCTCGCCACCCCGGAGCGTTCCCCAAGTTCTTCGTGCAGAGCAATCGCACGGGTGTAATACTCCAACGACTTCCCATACTCGCCAAGGCTTTGGTACACAATTCCGATGTTCCCAGTAACAGCAGCCACACCAGAACGATCTCCAAGCTCTTCATGCAGAGCAAGAGCACGAGCGAAATACTCCAACGACTTTCCATATTCGCCAAGGGATTGGTACACATTCCCGATGTTCCCGGTAATACCAGCCACCCCGAAACGCTGGCCAAGCTCTTCATGCAAGGCGAGTGCACTGGTGAAATACTCCAACGACTTTGAATAATCTCCAAGGCTTTGGCATACAACCCCGATGTTCCCGGTAACACGAGCAACACCGGAACGATCGCCAATGTTGTCGTAGAGCTTCTGTGATCCCTCCAAGAGCCGCAACGCCTCGCTATATTTCCCTCTGCGCAAATGCACCACCCCCTGCAACCGCAACGCCTGAGCTTGGATTGACAATTCCCCTGCTTGCTTTGCAAGCTCGTAGGCTTCCTCGGCTGCGGCAAGGCTTTCGGGGTATTGGCTTTGCTGCTCTAATTTTTGGGCAAGCTGGTTCAGTGCGTTGGCGCGTTCGGTGGGGGTGGCGGCGGCGGCTACGGCGGCGCGGAGTTCGGCTATCGTTGATTCTGTGTTCATTGTTCTTCCCCAAGTTCGGATTCCTTGCTTAACCCAGCAAGCAGGTTGTGGGCGGATTGCTGGCGGCGTAGCTCGGCGGCTAATTCTTCTTCGGTGGGAAGGTGCATCTGGTATTGGGCGGCAAGAACCCGCTGCTCCCCGTCCGGCAGTGTGTAGCGAACCACGGCATCGTTTTTCTGGGCGCACATCACAATCCCAATCGCTGGCGATTCCCACTCCTGGCGCAGTTCCCGCGTGTAGTAGTTGACGTAAAATTGCATCTGCCCCAAGTCCTGGTGAGTGAGTTTTCCAAGTTTCAAATCCACCAACACAAAGCAGCGCAAGAATCGGTTGTAGAACACCAGATCAATGTAGAAATGGTCGCCATCAATCGTCAGGCGTTGCTGCCGCGCCACAAACGAGAAGCCCTTCCCAAGCTCCAACATGAACTCCTGAAGGTGTTCAATTAACCCCGATTCAAGCTGGCTTTCGGTCAGTTTTGGGACATCTTTCAATCCCAAAAACTCTAGGACGTAGGGGTCTTTTATGAAGTCGGCGGGGGTGTAGTGTTCGGCAGCGGCGCGTTGGTCGTGCAGCGCGCCTTGCTTATCGCGGCTGAGCAATAGCCGCTCGTAGGTTAGCGTGGTAATCTGGCGTTCCAACTCGCGGGTGGACCAGTTTTGCGTGGCGCATTCCTCCTCATAAAACGCCCGTGCTTCCGGCTTTGCCACTTTGGAAAGCAGGCGGTAATGGGTCCAGCTTAAATTGGAACGCAGCGCGTTCCGAATTGGAAACGTGTGGTAGAACTCACGCATGTACCGCAAATTGCGCTCATCAAACCCCTTCCCGAACTCCGCAGTAAGGCGTTCGGAAAGCAAGGCCAGCAACTGCGTTCCATACTCGGCGCGGCGTTGCCCTTGCTGTTCTTCTTCCACCAGTAGCCGCCCAATTTCCCAGTAGGCAACCACCATTGCGGTGTTCACAGCGCGGGCGGTGTATGCGCGGGCCTCGATCAGCACCGCACGGATAGCGTGATAAAAATCTTGGCGAAGATTGCTCATGGTGATGCTCCGGAATGTTGGAATGTTGAGTGTCAAATGTCGAATGAAGAATCTTGGAGATGTTTCCGAACCCAGCCCTCCGCTCATGCTGAGCTTCGTCGAAGTATGAGTGGAGCCACCGAACTCGCGCCCCCCTGCTTCGCTCTGGCGAGCTTCGCGTCCCCCCGATTCTGGCAGGGCTGTTAAGTTCTCACAAGGGGATGAAGCTGGGGGATGTTGTTGGCGAAGCTGATCGTTGCATTCTTGATCGCATCATCGCCTCCATTCCCCTCCAGTGGAGCAGGACTGTTAAGTGTTCAAAGAAGGAGTAGATTGCAGGCCAAAAACCGATGAAACAGACACTGGTAACGTATCTGAGAACCGTCCCGGACTTCCGTTCAGCGTATGGGAAGCGCTATCAACTCGATCACCTGCTGCTGATGATCA
>JAEUSP010000086.1 GCA_016788565.1 Chlorobiota bacterium
AACGCCATCGGCAATGCTGAGATGTTAGACATCGCGATCGGCTCGGCAGAGATAGCCGACATCGCGGTTGGCAATTCAGAAATGAATGACATCGCTATCGGCAATGCTGAGATGCTGGTCAACGCCATCGGCACCGCTGAGATGTGTGACAACGCGATCGGCTCGGCAGAGATAGCCGACAACGCGGTTGGCAATTCAGATATGAATGACAACGCTATCGGCAATGCTGAGATGTTGGACAACGCCATCGGCTCGGCAGAGATAGCCGACAACAGCATCACCAATTCAGACATTGCCAACAACACGATAGCTCTGGGGAAGATCAGTTCATCGGGTGCTAGCAGCGGCCAGGTGATCACCTACGATGGCACCAACATCGTCTGGGCAGCAGGGGGAAGCGGCTGGAGCCTAACCGGGAACGCCAGCACCACCCCGGGAACGAATTTTGTGGGAACCACCGACAACCAAGCCTTTGAGATTCGGGTGGATAATGCCGGCACTGCCACCGAAGGCCGCCGCCGCGTGATGCGGTACGAGCCGAACGCCACTAGCCCGAATATCTTGGGTGGTTTTAACGGGAACAGCGTGACCACGAACGTGGTGGGAGCAACGATTGCTGGTGGTGGCGTAACCAGCGCAATCAACTCCGTAACCGATGACTATGGCGTAGTCAGTGGCGGCCATAACAACCGGGCTGGCGATAATGCGGGCACTGTCTCTGACGCAACATATGCAACGGTAAGCGGTGGCATCTCGAACCTTGCATCGGGGGTGATGGCAACGATTGCTGGCGGCAGCACCAATACGTCATCAAGCACTGCAACCACCGTTAGTGGTGGGCAAAGCAACACGGCATCGGGCATATTTAGTGCGGTTGGTGGTGGCTCAAGCAACAGTGCCGGGGGGGATTACAGTGCAATCCCCGGCGGTCGCGGCTTAACTTTTAGCAGTGCTGCCGACCGCAGCTTCGGTTTCCACGCCAACAACAGCGGCGGAACCCGCAACATGACGATCTCGGCCCCTGATGTAGCGGTTTTTGGCAACACCGATTTGTGGCTTGCCAACAACGACGGCACCGCAAGCGAACTCCGGTTCTTTGAAGATTTTAACGCGGCTGGTGCGTTCCCCGGTACCGCCAACTACACAGCCTTCAAAGCACAAACGCAAACGGACAATATCACCTACACGCTGCCCTCGGCAATCACCGGAACCATCGGCGACGAGCGATTTCTACGGAGCACCACCACCACTGCCAACACCGCAGCAACGCTTGATTGGGTAAATGCCGCAACGATTGTTGGAGGTAGCGGTGTTTTGTACAACGTCAGCAGCACGCAAGCAACAGCAACGCCACGGAATAATTATCTGTTTGATGTAGCCTACGCCGCCGCAGCCCCCGATGCCGCCAGCACCGGAGCGCGAATCACCAGCAGCGCGGGCGCGGCCGGGAACAACAACGCAACGGCACTGACGCTGGTGGCCACCAAAACCGGAACCGGAACAGCAACCGCCTTGGATGCCACCGGAAACATCCTTCTGGCCAATACCGGCACTGCCAGTGAACTCCGTTTAGCCGAACCAAGCGGAAGTGGAACTGATTACACCGCATTCAAAGCACAAGCGCAAGCCAACAACATCACCTACACGTTACCAGCGGCCAACGGAACTGCGGGGCAAGTGCTTCGCGTTGCCAGCACACCAGCGCCAACCGCCACGGCAGCAACGTTGGAGTGGGTATCAAATAATTTGGGGGCCATCGGCGGCCTTGCGTTTGCACGCAAAACAGCCGATGAAGGCGTTACCAGCAACACCACGCTGCAAAATGACGATCACCTTGTTGTTGCCCTAAATGCTAACGAGACCTATGAGCTTGAAGGAGTTCTCTATGTTTCCACAACCGCCAATGGACACGATCTGCAGATAGCTCTTACGGTTCCAACCAGCACAACCATGAAGGTGAGCTATAATGCCCGCGAGGAAAATACTGCAACCTCTCGCGAGGCCGATGTCCTGGAAACATCTGGCACAGCAGGCACGGTGGTGAATGTTCAAGCCGCCAATCGTTCCATCGTCTATGTAAAAGGGCTGATTCGCACGGCAGGAACTTCAGGGAATGTAACGCTACAATGGGCAGATGATAATACCAGCGGAACAGAGACGGTGACAGTACAAACGGACTCCTACTTTAAAGTCACCAGGGTTGAATAAGTGATCCACTTTACTCCTCAGTCATGCTGATCCCCGTCGAAGTATGAGCGGAGGCACTGGGTGGCGAGGCCACTGAACACACCAAGCGTAGAGGTTTGGTTCTGGGAGCAGGGATGCTCCCCAAAAAAGCAGAATCACAAGGTATACTCGGCGCAAATTGGTTTGCGAAACTCTACTCAGCTAGGTGTGCTATGGATACGCTTCGCAGGCCTTCGGCTCCCGCTTTCGCGGGAATGACAGTGATTGAGTTTTTCGCAAACCACTCTGTTTGGAGTATACATATTCCACAATACGGAGACCTATCATGGCAACACGGCTTCTAGTAACAACTGCTGCAATTGCGTTCGTGCTTGCGGCAGTAGCAACCGCGCAAAATCGCGACGTTCGTGCCCAACGCTTTGTGCTGGACGACAACAACGGCAACACCGTCGCCATCCAAACCGCCACCGGCCCAATAACTGGTGGAACGCTAACAATTCCCGATCCTGCTGGGTCTGGTTCGTTCCTAATCACCACCCCTTCCAGCGGGTCGC
>JAEUSP010000105.1 GCA_016788565.1 Chlorobiota bacterium
CAAAAAGATGGCTGGCAGCACTCCCCTTGCCGACTCCATCCAGCACACCTACTTGGAGATTACTCACTACAAGTTCAAGGATCAGCAGCGGAGCGCGACCGGCGAGCGGGTGCTGCTGGTGACGAACAAACGGACCTGGCCGATTGATTGGGATCACGATTCCACAAACCCCTATTGGGATGGCAACTACGGGCTTGGGGCGATTGATGTTCGGCTTCCGGTGCTTCGGCTGAAGAACAGCACCGGTGTTGTTGCCGATAGCTTCATCATCGAGCGCGTTGGCGAACCCTACGCCTGGCGCGACACAGGAGCCTTCGGGCAAAATTTGCCGCTGCAATGGTTGGAGCCGGGCTGGGGTGCAATGTACCGCGTGATTCCGCTGGCCTCCGGCGTGAGCGATTACGGAACAAGTTTCAGCAATGCTGTTCGCAGCTTGAAGGTTGGCGGACGGCAGTTCGTCGTCTTTGAACGCGATTCGGCAATCTTCCTCCGCACCTTCGATGAACACGGTGTCTGGAACAACACCGAATGGCGAATCTCTGATGCCGACGACACCAGCAACATTGCCGAATCTGGCTATCAGCAATTTGCCAACAACATGTACCCCGCCATTGCCAAACCATTCGATGCCAACTCCCTAATGATCGTCTGGGAGCGGAAGGATAACTACGCTGGAACCTCCACCATTGAGGCCTGCCGACTTGACACACTTCCCACAACCGCAACGCTCCCCGACACCACCCGCCGGGCCCTTGCGCCCCCAGTAACCCTTACTGCAAACTGGATGCGGTTGATGCCGAGCGTTGTGGGCATTATCGGGGATGGCTACATCGCCAGCTGGTCGCGCGCTCCGCTGAAGGGGATCAACGTGGTGGCCATCCGCGATAAGAACAACTTCAGCGTCAGCAATGATGTCTCGCAACGGCAAGTTGCCTACGCCAGCGCGGCCGATCCCGATGTTGGGTTCACCCCTGACACCAATGCTTGGCACTCCAGCCTTGCCCATGTTCCGCGAGATCGAGGGCGATCGTCTATCGGGATTCCGGGTTCTCCAAATGGAGGTAGCCCAGCGTGGCAGGACCTCTCTTGGGTTCATTCGCATCTGGCCTACCAGCAAGGCACACCGGATCAAGCCAACAGCCAGTTCATCTTCTACAACACGGTCTATTCCCGAATAGGAGCAACCGGGCAACCGGGTCTGACGCTTTCTTCCACTGAACACGTCTCGAAAGGGTTAGATGGGTGTGGGTTTCTTCACCCTTGCATTGCCGCCGATAGTGCCCGCATTGGCGTGGCGTTCCAACTCAACACAGCAAAGAACCGCTACGTGGTGCTTCGCTTCCGCGATTCGATTGACGTGCAAGCGAACGTGGTGGGGACCGACACCAACGGCAACCAACTTGGAGTATGGACAACGCCAGCCTACAAGTATGGTGGCGAGTTCTGGTTGCCAACAATCTTCCCGCCAACATCCCCCATTATTATCAAGCCTGTGTATCTCGAGCGGCCGTCGGTGACGGAGTTTCCCGCATCGGCAAAGCTCTCGATGGATGGCGGCCTTTCTTGGGTCTGGACGAACATGAAAGAAGTTCCCGGAATGAGCCAACACACCGGGGTGATGATGTATCGGTATGGCTGGAAGCAACCGGAGCTGATGGCATTTGGCCGTTATCCCACAATGACCTTAGCCCCCACCGCAACCGAGGATGGGTTTGCGCAAACCAGCATCTTCCACCGCGGCGACACCATGCAACGGTTCTGGCGCGATCATCGCTACTTCGATAGCGTTCGGTACTACCCCTCGTATGTTCTGAACACTCCTGCCGAGAAGAACGCCTTCTTCAGCGCGACACCAGCAACGCGGAACATCCACTCGTTTGTGAACCTCATCCAGCCGGAAATCTATTGCAACGGCTGGATGTTCGGCGGCGGCATCGGCCACGATTGGATTGATGGCACGCCGGAGCATCCGCCAACGCCCCCCGGAGGAATGCCGCCAACGGGGATACCAACCGGGTATCCGGGATTACCGCCGATATTTTTCCAGCCGCCGGGGGGGATCGCGACAACAACGGGAACGGGCATCACAACGCTGGAAGAAGCAACGAACATCAACCGAACAAGTGTCTTCACGGCGGCAACGCATCCAGTGAATATCCGGCGTGTGATCTTGCGGAACAGTGGCTTGCAAGCATGGCTTGCGTCGGCTCCGTTCGATAGTCTGCGGAACGCGCCAGCAAACATCTACCTGCTGACGGAGTTAGTGCGCGCCAGCGATAGCGCAGTGCTGTGGCGTGGCGACACGGTAACGGCCCGCGACATGGACACAGTGCTGGAAGAGGAGATGGTGGAAGTTCCGGTGGGGTTGGTTGCAAGCCCAGGAACCGGAGTGTTCGTTCGGCTGCGGACCGAAGCCAGCCAGGGGTTGAACTACGTGGTAGAATCGGGATTCCATTTTGGGCAGCGGTTCGACACAACGAGCAGCATGGCAAAGCGTTCGTGGCATCGCCAGCGGAAGGGGGAAGCGGAAACCGGTGGGGAAGCGATGTCTGCAGAGGTCATCCCGAACCCAATGCAGGCGGGCAGAGTGAAGGTGCGATTGGAAGTGCGCCAAGCCGGAGCGGTTCAGCTTGGTTTGTACACACTGCTTGGCCAGCAAATTGCCGCATTGCCGGATGCTAAGATTCAGCAAGCGGGTGAGTACTGGCAAGAGGTGGACCTGAGCGGCCTACGCCCCGGCATCTACCTTCTGGTGGCGCAGCAAGGGAACCAGAAGGCTTCGGCGAAGGTGACGGTGGTGGGGAGGTAGCGCGGCGGCTGAACAGAACTCGATGAGGATATTCCGCCGCCACCAACCGAGCGTTGGTGGCGGCGGGATTGTGTGGGGGATCGGAGGTCGGGGATCGCTGAATACTCCATCACTCACTTCCATTCGGCATTCACCATTCCATCAGTTTTCTTCAAAAAAAATCACTGCCAACTCACATTTCCCAAACTGATAATCGTTTCTGGCGTTTCCGATAATCGCAGCCGATATCTTGAATGGCATAAACAACGCCACCACAACGAAAACAGAGCAGAGAGTTCTAACAGAGGAACCAAGAAAGGAACACGTTATGCAGCCCGTTTCAACAATCCGACCAACAATGTCGCCAGGCTATCGCGAACTTCGGCAATGCCCAAAATGTGGCTCCTTCGGCAGCGAGGCCGACACCTACTGCGCTTGCTGCGGAACCCAACTAAAACTCACCTGCGGTTCCTGCGGAACACCGGTGGAGCAGGCCATGGCCTTCTACTGCACGCATTGCGGAACACGACTGGCCGAGGGGGGAAGAATTGCAAAAGAACGGAGAGGTGAGCCGGGCAGCACAACAACGTTTTTCCGGGACAACCGTGGGCAATAACCGCCCAACAATCACACACGATCGCAACTGACAACCAACACACAACCAACACACAGAAAGGAGACAGAACCATGAAGAAGCAACTCAGCAACCTGATCAAAATCGCAGCAATCGCCATTGCAATGGTTGCCGCAACAGCAATCCCCGCGCTTGCGCAACGGGGGGGAACAATCAGCCCAAACACCCCAATCCAAATTGCCAAAGTCACCGATGTTGATGTGGCTCCGTACTTAGGCTCCGGCAACGGCGGCGGCGATTGCCCGCAAGGCGCAAGCTACTCGGCAATGATTACCGTTGATGGAGCCTGCACGGTAAAGTTCGCATGGATTACCGACAAAAATCCGAACCCGCCAGCCTCCAGCTACACCAGCATCAAGTTCGACAAAGCGGGGTCGAAACCATACTACTACTACTTCAGCGCGACCAACGCGAACCCCACCATGTCGGGCTGGGTTGGGGTGAAAATTATTGCCCCAAACCAAGTGGAGTCGAACCATGTGAACTACTCGCTAAACTGCAATCCAACCAACACTGTTCAGGTGAATCCGAACATCAAAATCAAGCCGTAATTGGCAGATAAAAAAATATCTGCTCCGAAGAAAAAACTCTGCTAACTCTTCGCCAATCGCTTCCGTTAAGCAGCACAAGAGAGAGAGAGAGGCAGAGAGTGAGATAAGACGAAGCCTGGCAACAGCACGCAGGCATCACACAAAACCCGGCGGGGATACCAAAAACATCACCCGCCGGGCTTCGGAACCGACAAGAACCGCGCAGAGTGAGTGAGAGGAGAGAGCGGCTTTTAGAGAGAGAGAGAGACTGAGGTTCCGAACTCACAACAACTACGGGGCGCGCTATCACACACACCGCGCTTCTTTCCGGCAAACCAAGCCGGAAAAACAACACAACCACCACACAAGAAAAAGGAGAGAAGACGGCCATGCGCCAGAACGTCGCACGTACTATCAAAAGCGTCATCAGTGGGACCGCGCTGATGACGCTTTCTATTGTCGGTTGCAGCGATACCAGCAACCCGTTAGCAAGCCAAGAAACCGCAGCCCCATTTGCCAAGCACGCCAACCAGTACAGCTATCAATCAAAAAGCAATCCGGCCCGCACCGAGGTGTATGATGGCTCGGCACTGATTGCCACATTCACCAACGGCAGCTACACCGTTACCCTTAGCGGGCCAAGCCGCACCTTCACCGAAACCAACACCGTTGGCGGAACCACGTACACCGCAACCGTTGCCCACACCACGTGGGTTCGCACCCTTCCGGCAGCGTTCAATGGGGCGGTGGATACTACTTGGCTGAACGACGCGCTTGCCGCCAACACCGCCGGAACCGCCGATGTCCTGGCCATTGCCATGCAGTATGTTGATGGAGCCGCAGCACTCTATCAAGGCAGCCAAAAAATTGCAGACGATGCCGACTACGGCCCTTTGCAAGATGACGGCACGCGCCAAGAAGGCTCCGATTTCAACGATTACCTGGGGCTTGATTGGAACTACGGTGCCACCACTGATGCCGCCGAAAGCAACCAGATTAACTCCCTTGATTGCTCCGGTTTCATGCGGATGATTTGGGGCTACCGCCACCACGGAACTGGCGCGGCTGGCGTTGTGGACACCCTCCCGATGTCGCTTGATGGGACCGCAAATTTTGCCACACTTCCGCGCAAGTCGTTCCAGATTTGTGATTCGGCGATGGGGGTGACGATCATCAGCAATAGCGGCGGGATGGTGACAAACTACGCCCCACTGAACATTGGCGACCTTGTCTTCTTCGATGCCGACACCACCGCTTCCGACGGTGCGCGGATTGACCACGTGGGGATGTACATGGGGCTGGATAACGCCGGCAAACGCCGATTTATCAGCAGCCGAAAATCTATCAACGGGCCAACAATGGGGGATTACAAGGGGTCGTCGTTGCTGGATAAGTTTGTGAAGAAAAGCGGAACGAACATCTACGAGCCAGTGCTTTATACCAAAGCCTTCCGTGCCGCCCGACGGTTGTAGGCGGGGAGCGGTGGTCGGGGAGCGGTGGTCGGGGATCGGAGGATGGATGTTTTTAACCTTGCTTGTTTCGGTGGCGGCTGGTTGGTTGGCAAACCCACGCCACGTCATCGCCCCGACGGGTCGGGGTCTTCGACAAGGAGTCTTCGACGAAGCGATCTCGCGGGTTTCTGGGATGGCATCGGACACACTGCCACACGCGGGATCGCCACGTCGCTATCGCTCCTCGCGATGACCGGACTTCGCTGCTGGGTGGCTCCACTCATACTTCGACGGGGCTCAGCAAGAGCGGCGGGCAGCATCCGCTGGCATCCGCTCTTGCTCCTATTTTCTACTTTCTATTTCCTCACTTCCTCGGCTTTGGTTCCCGCATCACTGTTTTCAGTAGATTGCTCCCCACACAATTGATGGAGAGATAGCTCTATCAATCACACACACATCAACAACCGTTTACTTGGAGGAACCATCCCATGATGGAAACCAGATTTCTGAACCGTATCGCGCTAACCGCACTGCTTGCTGTTAGCATTACCGCTTGCGGCGGAAAGGACAAAGCCGACGACGGCAAAAAAACTGAGCCGACAAAGGAAGCTCCTGCTGAAAAACCACAAGGGCGGCAGTACTCTTCCCAAATGGAGAAATTCAGCGTGGCTTTTCCTGGAGAACTTGGCCCGCCGCAACGCTCGGAGCAACCAGTGGCCACCGAGATCGGGAACATCAACATGGTGCAAGTGGTCTCCAGTTCAGCCGATGGCAACACAGCGGCGATGGTGATGTACGGGGCCTATCCCGAGTCAGCATTCACGGATAAGCCAACGGCCAAGATGCTTGACGACATCCGCGATGGAGCAATGAAAAGTGGGGAAGCCAAGCTGGATAAGCAGGAAGATTACGACTTCAACGGGCATCCAGCGCGCCGCTGCTTCTTTAACGTGAACATGGGGGGGCAGCAAGGCTACGCACGGTTTGACTTCATCCTTGCCAAGCCGGCCTTGTACCAAGTGGCCTACATCAGCACCAGCAAAGCCAACGTGGAGAATGCCACAACGGAGGACTACTTCAAATCTTTCAACATCATGAAGTAAGCTCCAGCAAAACAGCGTGAGAAAAAACGCAGGGGCAGCATCATTCGGTGCTGCCCCTGTTTCATTGGGGGAGAATACCTCAACGGCGGGGGCGTTCCAAGCCTATTGCTCACCCTCCCGCAATAACTCCCGAACCCCCGATAGCACAGACTCCACTATCTGTTCCATGATCGCACTATCCATGACAACCACCCGCGACGGCACACCAACCGGTTCCCAACCCCCAACTACATCTGCAGGAATAATCGCCACGATTGGCCGCCCCATTGCCGAGGCGATGTGAACAATCGCGGTGTCGGGGGTGACAACCACTGCGGCTTTTTCAATTCCAGCAATCACCCCGCCCAACGTGCGAAACGGAAGCGCGCTCACTCCCGCGCCCGCTTCTTGGGCAATACTTTCAGCCCGGGAATGCTCCTGCGGGCTTGCAATGATTCCCACCGGAAGCCCCAACCCGGCCAGCCCTTTCGCCAACTCCACATTCTGTTGTTCGCTGAACTTGCGGTCGGCTTTTCCGGTGGAGATATTGAGGAGTATCCATTGCTTGTTCAGCAGCCCTTTTTCCGCAAGCAGCGCGTCGGCAATCGCCAGATCATCTGGCCGCAGGGGGATGGAGTAGGGGAAGTAGGGGAGTTCCGATTCGACCGCAATGTTCCCGGTCAGCACCGCCAGCGTCCGGTCGCGGAAATGGAGTTCGCTGGGGATGATGACGCTGTGGTTGAACAACCGTTCATGCAGCGGAACACGCATCCCAAGTGTTCGCCCGTTGGGGACGCACAACCCAAGCAGCAATGCCGGAAGTGTGGTTCTTCCCAACACCAGTTGCAACCCAGCATCGTACTGGCGGCGGCGGCAATGGAGTATCAGCCCAAGCCGCTTCAGCAGCGATCCTTCCAGCACCTCCACAACGGAAATCCGCGCATCATTTTGGAAGAACGCACGGTTGGCGGGCGCGGCAATCAGATCAATCTGGACGGTGGGGTTCAGGTAGCGCAGCGCGTCAATCAGCGGCGTGGTGATGACGGCATCCCCCAGACGGTCGTGGCGCAACAGCAGCACACGGCGCAGTTGTTCGGGGCGCAGCAGTGGCAACCCTTGCTTGCGGCCAAACAGCAGGTTCAGCAACCTGAACTTCGCTTGGCGAAGCAGCGACGGAGAGAGATAGTGGTCTTGGCTCACGCAAAAATGATGTTCTGAAAGGTCAAAATTACACCAGCCGATTGCCTGCACCTCCTGTTTGGGCTATCTTGCCAACGCTCTCTTACATCCAAACCACGGACTTTGCAGCGGGTGTGCCAGTGTGGCAGCGGCAGTTCAACTTCTTCAACAGCATTCATACTCCATGGCTGATCTTTCACTGACGTTTCTGGGGCATTCCGCTTTCCAGATTCGCATCGGCAGGTTCGAGATATTGATTGATCCTTTCATCACCGGGAATCCTTCGGCCACCGTGAGTGCCGATTCTTTGAACCCTACCCACATCATCCTAACCCACGGGCATGGCGACCATCTTGGCGATGCAGAAATGATTGCCAAACGAACCGGAGCGTTGGTGATTGCCCCGTTTGAAGTTGTCACCTACCTGAGCGAGCGGGGATGCAATGGGTGGGAGATGTCCACCGGAGGGGCGCGGGATTTTGAGTTCGGGCGGGTGAAGTTCACTATCGCACACCACGGATCGGGCGGGCCGGGGGGATACAGCATGGGAACCGCCTGCGGGGTGCTGCTGATGATTGCCGGAAAAACCATCTACCACGCCGGCGACACCGCACTGTTCTACGACATGAAGCTGCTTGGCGAACGCCACCCAATGGACGTTGCGTTGCTTCCGATTGGGGATAATTTCACGATGGGAATTGAGGACGCAGCCTACGCGGTGGAGCTTCTGAAGCCAAAACTGACGATCCCCATCCATTACAACACCTTCCCACCGATTCAGGTGGATGTGAATGAGTTCAGCAGGCTTGTGGTGGCGGCGGGCTTTGAAACGTTGATACTCAATCCTGGCCAATCGCTCACGCTGTGAAACGGGGGAAGCTATGCCTTGCCGTGTATCGAATCTGGACCGAGAACCTAACCGAGAAAACCATGGATTCATCAGCCAACAGCAGCATACAACCGTGGGAGACTCTGCAGAGCGAGCCGGTTCTCCGCTCGCCAATTTTTGAGATACGCAAGGTTCGCCGCCGCAGCCGCGACAGCGGGAAGGAAGGGGAGTTCTACCGGATTGATGCCCACGATTGGGTGAACGTGATTGCCGTCACCGACGACAACCGTGTGGTTCTGGTGCGCCAATATCGGCATGGCTCCGATGAGATCACCCTTGAAATCCCCGGCGGAATTGTTGACGAGGGGGAAACCCCGGAAGAAGCTGCACGGCGTGAACTGCTTGAGGAAGCCGGGTACCATTGCGCCGAAGCCGTCATCATTGGCCGGGTTCGCTCCAACCCCGCCTTGTTCAACAACTGGACCTGGACCGTGCTGGCAACTGGCCTATCCCCAGGCGCGACAAAGTTCGATGAGCATGAAGAGATTGAGCTTGTGGAGCTTCCAATCACGGATATTCCGGAGCTGATGCGGAATGGAGTCATCACCCACGCGCTGGTGGTGGCGGCTTTTCAGTGGTATCACCTTTGGCAAACCACCGCTGGCAGCCCTGCCGATCCTGCCGACACAGGTGCCTGAAAAGATTAACCACAACAATTCTGCTGTCATATCCCCAGCGTGCCGTATTTTCGGGGGCCGGAAGCAGGTGGGGAAGACCTTCCCCTTGTTGCCAATGGTTTGGGGCCGATTTCCCGGCTGCAACTGATCCTTCAGAAATGACCAACGCTCAATCTCTCACATCCATCAAACTCCTCCATCCGTTCGCCAGTTTTTTACCAGCATCAACATGGGCAAAGTAATTGCAGTAGCAAATCAGAAAGGTGGAGTCGGGAAGACGACGACCGCAGTGAACCTTGCGGCCTCGCTTGCTGCTGCCGAACAACCAACACTGCTGATTGATACCGACCCGCAAGCCAATGCCACCAGCGGGCTGGGGATCAACCCGCAGCAACTGACGAAGACGATTTACGAGGTGATGGTGGATGGCATCCCCCCGGCAGAAGCCACCATGAAAACGGAGTTGGCATATCTGGAAATGATCCCCTCACACATCAACCTTGTGGGGGCCGAGATTGAGATGATTGAGGTGGTGCACCGGGAGAAAGTTCTGCTGAAAGCGTTGGAAGCCATGCGGCGCAAATACACCTACGTGGTGATTGACTGCCCGCCATCGCTTGGCCTGCTGACGCTGAACGCGCTGACGGCTGCTGATTCCGTGCTGATCCCTGTGCAGTGCGAATACTACGCGCTGGAAGGGTTGGGGCAGTTGCTGAACACGATCTCCATCGTGAAAAAACATCTGAACCAATTGTTGGATATTGAAGGGGTTCTGCTGACGATGTACGACAGCCGCTTGCGGTTATCGAACCAAGTGGCCAGCGAGGTTCGGCGGTATTTCGGCGATAAAGTCTTCCAGACGATCATCACCCGAAATGTTCGGTTAAGCGAGGCACCCAGCCACGGAAAGCCGGTGCTGCTGTACGACGCGCTTTCCATCGGGACCAAAAACTACATGGACCTTGCCACCGAGATTCTTCGGCGCGACGGCATCCTTGCCGAACCGCCCGCGGTGGATGTGGCCTCGGCGATTATTTCGCCACCGCCGCAATCTGCCCCGCCGTCACTCCCCAGGCAGGCCCCGGCCACGGAACCACCAGCCGAACCAGCAGAAAAAATTCTGGCTGCTTCAGCTTCCCGGCCACAAGCAACAACCGCTGGTTCGGCGCAGCAGGCTGGTGCCGAAACTGGCAACGGCAACGGCAACACCCGCCAGCAATCCCAGGATTCGGCGGCGGCACCTGCACAACAACAACAACAACGCGACATCTCTTCCCTCGGATAAAACAACGTGACTGGAACCGGAACAATGGCCAAGAACAAAGGTGTGTTAGGGCGCGGACTTGGGGCGCTACTTTCAGGAAACGCAACGGCAGCGGAAGCCGCCGACCTGCGCGAGAATCTTCCCAACGACGATGGCCGGTCGGTGGGGACTATCTGCAAAATTGACATTGCAAAGGTTAGCCCAAACCCATTTCAGCCGCGTGTTGATTTCAATCCGCAGGCACTGGAGGAGTTGAAGCACTCAATCTTGGAGCATGGCGTGATCCAGCCGATCACGGTGCGGCGCGTTGGCGAACGATTCGAACTCATCTCCGGCGAGCGTCGCGTCCGCGCATCCATTGATGCAGGGCTGACCGACATTCCCGCCTACATCCTTGATGTAAACAGCGACCGCGGGATGCTGGAGATTGCGCTGATCGAGAACGTCCAGCGTGAAAATCTGAACCCAATCGAAATCGCGCTTGGCTACCAACGGCTGATTAAAGAATGCAGCCTGACGCAGGAGGAAGTGGCCGATAAAGTTGGGAAAGACCGCTCCACCGTCACCAATATGCTGCGGCTGCTTCGGCTTCCGCAGAAGATTCAGGAATCGCTGCGGGAAGCTGAAATCAGCATGGGGCATGCCCGCGCACTGCTAACAATCCAAGATATCGAAGGGCAGATTGAGGTCTGGAAACAAGTCCGCGACGAAGGGTTATCGGTGCGGAAAACCGAGGCGATAGTGAAGCAAGTGGCACAGTTGGGTGCGGCTTCGCGGAAGGAGAAGAAAACCGCGGCTACCAACGGCGCAACCACCCCAAGCCCAACCCGAACCGAGCTAGACCTGACGCTAACGGAAATTTCCGCACGGCTTCGGCAAGTGTTCGGCACGCAAGTGAAAGTGAAATCGAACGCCGCCGGCGACGGCAACATCACCATTGACTTCTACAACAGCGAAGATTTGGAGCGGTTGCTGGAATTGTTTGCGGTGATTGAGCGGCATGGGCGATAACGAAAGGCAAGGTTGACACTTCTTACCGATTCCCGATCACCACTATGGACTCCACTACTCTTCTCAGCATCACCTTCCTTCTGGCTGGTGTGGCGTTGTTTGGCGTTGCGTATGCGGCATGGCAGCGCGCACGCGCCACTGCCGAAGCTGCACGAATTTCTGGCGGGCGAATCCTGCTGAATATCGAACCAACCACAATCCTAACGCACGAGGAACCCTCCGACGTTCGGATGAAAAAAATGGCGGACATCTGCGCTTCGGTTGGGCGGCGTAGTTTTGGCGAGGAGCTTGATTACTCCGTTGCCAGCATCGGACGGATTGATAAAATTATCCAGCGTGGATGGGGAACCTCCGCCCAACAGCCATCGGGCGATACCATCACGGCAATCGGCGCATATATCGGCGAGGTGCTGGCTCGCAACAGCCGTGGCCGCTGGGTAAGCGACCTTACCTACGTTGACCCCGCCACTCTGCTGTTCGTTCCGCGAAACGTTGCGCCGGAGGAGGATGTGATCCGCGTCAGCCCGTTTATGATGGTCCGCCAGAAATTTTCCAAAATGCACGGCTACGACCTTGCCGCCGCCTTCACCGCAACCGAGCAAAAACTGAAAGAGCTGAACGCTGCATGATCGGCCACACCACCAACGTCCGCGTCCGCTACCGCGATACCGACCAGATGGGGGTGGTCTATCATGGGGTCTATCTGGAATTTTTCGAGACGGGAAGAACGGAGCTGCTGCGCACCTGCGGAATGGCTTACTCTAACATTGAACGCGGTGGATTGTTGCTGCCGGTGCTGGAAGCCACACTGCAAATCCAACGCCCAGCCCGCTACGACGAACTCATCGCCGTCACCGCCACGATGCACGAGCCGACGGGAATTCGCTTGCTGATTCAGTACCAGATTCACCGTGGCGATCTTCTGCTGGTGAGCGGTTCCACCACCCACGTGTTCACCACTGCCGACGGCATGAAGCCGGTTCGGCCCCCCGCCGGCTTTTTGGAGGTGCTGCGGCAAGGCAACCAGTCCGCTTCCTGATATTTCCATTCTTTCTCATGCCAACCATGCTCCCCTTCCTGACGGTGCTTGGGATTGCCCAAGATGGCGGTGTTCCGCAGGCGGGAGGGCATTGGCACCCGGCTTGGGGCGACCGCAGTTTGCGCCGCCACGCCGCTTGTTTGGGAATTGCTGACCCAGCAACCAACCAACGCTGGATGATTGAATGCACCCCCGATTTCCGCGAACAACTCCACCATCTTTGCGCTGGTTCCCTGCCGGGAGGTTCACCATTGCTTTCTGGTATCGCCCTCACTCACGCACACATTGGCCACTACGCTGGGCTGGTTCATCTTGGCCGCGAAGCAATGGGCGTGCGCGGGCTGCCGCTGCTGGTAATGCCACGCATGGCCGAATTTCTGAAGCGGAATGCGCCGTGGGAGATGTTGATTCAGGAAAGGAATGTGGAACTTGTGGTGATGAAGCCGAACCACGCAACGCCGCTGAACGAACGCCTCAGCCTCACGCCAATCTTGGTTCCGCACCGTGATGAGTATTCGGAGACCGTTGCGTTTGTGATTGCCGGGCCACAAATCCGCGTGCTCTTCTTGCCAGATATTGACCGGTGGGAGTTGCTGGATGCGTGGGGAACCAGAATCGAAGAGCTTCTTGCCAGCGTTGACGTGGCCTACCTTGATGCCACTTTTTTTGACCGGAACGAACTGCCCGGGCGGAACATGACGTTGGTTCCACACCCCACAATTACCGAAAGTATGGAGCGGTTTGCAAAGCTGCCAGAAACGGAGCGGCGAAAAATTCGGTTCATTCACCTGAACCACACCAACCCCGCGCTGGACCCGAACACCGCTGCCCGGCAAGCCATTGCAGAAGCCGGATATGCTGTGGCTGAAGAGGGTGAGGTGGTGGGGAATGATGAAAGGAGCCTTGGATATTGACTCAATCAGAGTGAGCAATCGGCGATACTCCGCCTCTCTCTCTTTCTCCCCTCTGTGTTCTCTGTGCCTCTGTGGTTCTTTCTCTTCCTCACTTCTGAAGCGTAGAAAAACCACCGAAGAGAGAGCAAGCAATTGCAGATTAGAAATCCATTTCTATTTTGCAAAACATGATTCCAAACTTCCCCCTTTTAAGGGAAGTCCAACAACATCAAACGCGACTCGATAACCCTATCCTTTCACCCCCTCAATCCCTTCCAGCACTCTTCCAGCCTCAATATCCATCATGCAGCGGAAGTGACCTTTGGGGCAGCGGTCGCGACCGATTGTGCTGCATGGCCGGCAACCCAGCCCGGCGGCTCCAACCACCGCCGAACGTGTGCCGTACGGCGCAAACCCGAACTCTGGAACTGTTGAACCAAACACTGCCACCACCGGACGCTTCCGCGCCGCAGCAATGTGCGCCATTGCCGAGTCGTTAGTCACCACAACGTCGCAACTGTCAAGGGCGGCGGCGGTTTCCAGCCAGGATGTTGTTCCGGCAAGATTCAGTGGGAGGGGAAGGGGGATAGATTGTGGCAAGGGCCGCAACGCCGCATCACCGAACGTTTCCGCAGCAATGCCGTCGGCAATCATCTGGCAAAGCTGCTGCTCCGGTGCCGAGCCGAACAGCACAATGCGTGCTTGGTAGCGTTCTTGCAAACTCTTTCCCAGCTCAATAAATCGTTCTGGTGGCCACTGCTTTGTTTGGTGGCGCGCGCCCGGGGCAAAGGCAACCGTAAGGCTTCCCGGCAATGGGGGAATCGGGCTGATTGTCGCGCCGGTGAACAACTCCAACCCTTCGCCATCGTTCGCAACTTCATCATGTTTCCCAACGGCAAGATAGAGTTCAGGAATTGGGAGGATGGGGCGAAGCACATTCCACTTGAACCAGACAAGAAGGCGTTTCTTCAGCGAAGGTTTTTTGATGACCTCAACACGCTTCGCAACCCCCCGGCGAAACCAGCGGCTTCTCAACGAATTATGCAGGTCGTAGGCCACGTCGTAACGCCCGCCAAGCTGGCGCAGCAAGCTCACTTTCAGCGCGCCAAGCTGGCCGCGCCCGTCATCCTTGCCGATGGTGATTACCCGGTTGATGTGAGGTGATTGATCCAGCAGTGGAGCAAACTCTTGCTTGGTCAGGTAGTGGATGGTTGCATCGGGGAACCGCCTGCGAAGGGCGCGGACGAACAGGCTAGTCAGGACGATATCCCCGGCAGAACTGAAGCGGATGACAAGAAGATTCATTGCGGGCGCAATCTACCACCCGAACTGACGGGGGCAATGGTTGCGGCGGCTTCAAGCCTTGCCGTCTGCAATCGCTTCGCCAACTAAACCGTCATGTTGCCACCTCTCACATCAGAAATTTCCACAACTTCGCGGCTCACGTAAGCAGCAGAACCATTCCAACTGACCCATGATTCATACATCACAAAGTGGGCACCGCCCAGCAACATTCGGCCAACTGAAAGATAGCGGCTACCAACCGCTGACGGTGAAAGAGGAGATGCGGAAGAATCTTATCCGTAAACTCCGTTCCAACCAGCCGCTGTTTCCGGGGATTGTTGGGTTCGACGACACCGTGATCCCGCAACTAACCAACGCAATCCTTGCCCAGCACGACATCCTTCTGCTGGGGCTGCGCGGCCAAGCAAAAACACGCATTGCCCGAATGCTGACGCTGTTGCTGGATGATTATCTGCCAATCGTTTCCGGCTCGGAAATCAACGACGACCCCTTTGCTCCGGTAAGCCAACATGCCCGCAATCTGCTTGCTGAACATGGGGACAACACTCCCATCGAATGGGTTCCGCGCGATGCCCGCTACGGCGAAAAACTTGCAACCCCCGATGTCACCATCGCCGACCTTATCGGCGACATTGACCCAATCAAAGCCGCCAGCCGCCGCCTGACCTACGCCGACGAAGGGGCGATTCATTTCGGCATTATCCCGCGAACCAACCGTGGCATTTTTGTTATCAACGAGCTTCCTGACCTTCAGCCACGCATCCAGGTGGGGCTGTTCAACATCATGCAGGAGAAGGATATCCAGATTCGCGGGTTCAACATCCGAATGCCGCTGGACCTTGTGATGGTGTTCACCGCTAACCCCCAGGATTACACCAACCGTGGCTCGATCATCACCCCGCTGAAGGACCGAATTGATGCCCAAATAATCACCCACTACCCGCGCACGCTGGAGGATGGAATCGCCATCACCCGCCAGGAAGCATGGGTTGGCCGCGAGCGCGACGGAATGGTGGTGATGCCGGAATACATCGAACAAATTGTGGAGATGGTGGCGGTCCAGGCGCGGCTGTCGGAGTTTGTGGATCAAGGCTCCGGCGTTTCCGCACGGATGACAATTTCCACGATGGAGTCGCTGGTCTCCAACGCCGAACGCCGCGCAATCATCAACGGCGACCAAGCGGTTGCGCCACGCATTGCTGATTTGCAGCACGCGCTGACGGGGGTGACCGGAAAAGTGGAGTTGGTGTTTGAAGGGGAGCAGGAAGGGCCGCTGAAAGTTGCGCGCGCGTTAATCGGCAAGGCTGTGCGCCAGGTGTTTGTTAGCTATTTCCCAAACCCGCTGGAGCGTCCGCGAAAATCGAGCAAGGGGGGTGAGGCCCCAACCGACCCGTATGCTGCAATCCTAAACTGGTTTACCGAAGGGAATGAGTTGGAGCTTGAGGATATGATGCCGTTTGCAGCATACCAGAAGGAGCTTGCACGCGTTCCGGGATTGCAGGAGTTGGCGGTGAAATATCTGAAGATTAATCGCGCCAACCCGTGGGAGGTTGCCACCGGAATGGAGTTCGTGATAGATGGACTTCACCAAAACTCAAAAATTGCCAAAGAAGAATTTGACGGGCGCACAGGCTACAAAGATTTAGTTGGAGCAATTTTCACCGGGCGTGGAAAATTCGATGATGAAGAAGATTTGGAATAATACTTGTGGTCAACTACAGTGAGTGTGTAAAATTTGAGCCGAGCTTCCGAACATCGTCCCCGCTCGTGCTGAGCCCCGTCGAAGTATGAGCGGAGCCACCGAACCGAGAAACTACCGATTGTACCCTTCGCACAATAACTGTAGATGAGCCAACACTTGAATGAATAAATTCCCCCAGAAATACCTTGCCATTTTCCAAACAGAATTACGGCAAATGACAACCTATGCCTGGGATTTTGTCCTGGGGAATATCACGGTTGTGCTTTTTTTCTATGTTTTATTGCAGGTGTGGCAAGCCACAATCACCCCCGAAGAGTTAGCGAAAATAGAGGGGAACAGCCTAAGTTGGGATCAGTTAATCTGGTTTCTTGCAGCGGGGCAGATTCTATATTTCTCCGTGCAAACCGAAGCGCAGTTGGAAATTGAGCATGATGTCATCAGCGGCAATATCGTCACCACGCTGGCGCGCCCGTACGATTATTTGCTTGCACGGTTCGCCTCGGTAATGGCCCACACATTGCTTTCGTTTGCGGTTGCCTTCCCGTGCGGAATCATTGTGGCGTGGGCTGCATCGGGAACGTTTGCAATTTCAATTTGGGGAATTCTGGCTTTTTCTGCCGCTTTTGCTTTCCGTTCCGTGCTGTTTTTTTTGCTTCAAGCAACGGCTGGGCTGGCAACGTTTTGGATTGAAAAAGCAACCGCTTTTGTGTGGGTTCTTGGGCTGCTGATTTTGGTTTTTGGCGGTGGTGCTGTCCCCATTGAATTTTGGCCAGAACCGTACCGTTCAATAATTGAATTAACCCCGTTCCCCGCCATGATGTATTATCCGGCCAAATTATTGATTGATCCTTCGCTGTCGCTTTTTTTCTCGGCGATACTTCGGGCGGTGGCCTGGCTGGTAATTCTTGGTGGAATTGTGGCGGCTATCTACCACCGGGCGTTGCGTCGGCTGGATATAAATGGTGGGTAAAAAAAGATCACACCAGCCGGACAAGCCCGACCGGTGTGATCCCCGTGTTTTTATCATTGCAATTATTCTTCCGGCTGGAATTTCTCCACTTCCTCCAGCACCGTTCTGACGATTTCTTCCTCTTTGATCCGCCGCACCACTTCCCCTTTTCGGTACAGAATTCCAACGCCTTTCCCGGCGGCAATGCCGATGTCCGCTTCCGATGCCTCGCCGGGGCCATTCACCACGCAGCCAAGCAGTGCAATTTTTACCGGTTTTTTCACCCCACGCAGTGCTTCCTCCAGCTCGCGGGTCACTTTGAATAAGTCAATTTCCAACCGGCCACACGTTGGGCAGGCGATGATCTCCACCGCACGTGAGGCAAGGCCAAGCGAGCGGAGAATTTCTTTGCCGGTTTCCACCTCTTTTTCCGGTTCGTCGGTTAGCGAAACGCGGATGGTGTCGCCGATTCCTTCGGCCAGCAGAGTTCCGATTCCCACTGCAGATTTGATGGTTCCCACGCGGGTTGTTCCGGCTTCGGTGACACCAAGATGCAGCGGATAATCGGTGCGTTCAGCAATCAATCGGTAGGCCTCGATCATCAACCGGACATCGGTGGATTTCACGGAGATGATGACATCGCCAAACCCAAACTCCTCGCAGATTCCTGCGTGGCGCATCGCGCTTTCAAACAAGGCTTCGGCGGTGGGGTAGCCATGTTTTTCCAGGATGTCGTTCTCCAGCGAGCCGCTGTTTACGCCGATGCGGATCGGCGTTCCCCGTTCTTTTGCGGCTTTCAGCACTTGGTGGATCCGCTCGCGCGAGCCAATGTTTCCCGGGTTGATCCGCACTTTTGCAACCCCGGCTTCGATTGCTTTCAGCGCGAAGACGTGGTTGAAATGGATGTCGGAAACAATCGGGACGTTCACGCCGCGGACGATTTCGCCGATGGCGTTGGCGGCATCCCAGTCGTTGACGGTGACGCGAACGATATCTACACCCGCTTCCTCACATCGCTTGATTTGGGCGATGGTGGCGGCGGCGTCCCCCGTTTTTGTTTTCGTCATGGTCTGCACGCTGATTGGGGAGTTGCCGCCAACCGGCACGTTCCCAAGCATCACCCGCCGCGATTTCCGGCGGCGAAATGGTGCGGTTGCAATCGGTTGTTCGTGCCCGGGGGTGGCGGCAGCGTTGCCGTTCTGCCCAACGATCGGAAGCTCTGGAATTGTCATACTTGAGTTGCGTTTCAGTAGGGTTTCACACCCGTTTTTCTCGCTCGTTTTTGTTGAGTTAATGGAAGCCGAAGCAGTGGAGTTTGGCGGTGGCCATGGTGAACTTACTTCATCCGTTTGCTTGCTTCCATCAAGGTTGCTTTTTCTTCGGGGGTAAGGCTTTGGTAGCCGTGGCGGCTGATTTTATCCAAGATCGCATCAATGGCTTCCTGGTGATGACCAAAATTCATGCTTGAGCCAGTGGGGTTGCTGGGCTGCGGTGCCGGGCGGAAGTGAGCCTCGATGATATTCCCCCGTGGCGCGGACGGTGCCGGGCGTTCGGCATGGGTGGGGGGGAAGTTGTTGGTTGCTGCGGGGCGGCCACCACGGTCGGCCAGCTGGAACAATCCGCCGCGAAGGTAGATACCGCTGGTTTTCAGCAACAGGAACCCAATCAACGCTCCGCCCAAGTGTGCAAAGTGTGCAACGCCGTCGCTGCTGTTGGAGATGCCAAGCACAAGGTCCAACCCGGCAAACATGAACACGGCATATTTGGCGCGCATCGGGAAGAAGAAATAGACCATGATAATCCGGTCGGGGAACATCAGCCCGAAGGCGATCATCACCCCCATGATTGCCCCCGACGCACCAACCGTTGGCGCGCCCGTCCCCATTGCCAGCGTCACCAGCGAGTGGATGATGCCGGCCCCAAGACCGCACAGCAGATAGTAGAGTAAAAATCGCCGCGACCCCCAAGTTTGCTCAAGCTCCATGCCGAACATCCAAAGGATCAGCATGTTGAAGAACAGGTGCATCACCCCGCCATGCAGGAACATGTAGGTGAAATACTGCCAAACCTCAAATGCCGGGTGGCCCAGCGGCCACAATGCCCCGTAGGCGGTAAGGAAGTTCTCCACCGAAAGCTGAAATCCATCCTGAACCCCAGCCGGAAGAAGCCCAGCGATGAAGACCACAACGTTGATTCCCAGCAGCCATTTAATCACTGGCGGGAACATCGAAAAAGGGCGCGAGCCATAAGGATTGCCGTAGGATGCCATTCAATCGTTCTAATTGGTAGAAAGTCGGACAAGATGACGCATTGCTTGGGGGAGTTCTTGTAATCGCCAGCAGGGGAGCCAGCAACGAACTCAATCTCTTACTGGCTCTACTTTTTAACTTCCCAGGGCCGTCACTCCTGGCAGTTCTTTCCCTTCCAAAAACTCTAGCGAAGCACCGCCACCGGTGGATACGTGCGAGACTTGTTGCTCCAGCCCAAACTGTGCAATGGCCGCTGCGGAATCCCCACCGCCGATGATGGTGGTTGCCCCGGCTTTGGTTGCTGCGGCCAATGCTTCGGCAACGGCGCGGGTTCCGGCGGCAAACGGCTCCATCTCGAACACCCCCATCGGGCCATTCCAGACGACGGTTTTGGAGGCTATGATTGCTTCGGCAAACGCCTTGCTGGTTTCCGGGCCGATATCCAACCCCATCCAACCGGCAGGGATTTCATCCACCGATGCGGTTTGCGTTGCTGCGTCGGCGGCAAATTTGTCGGCCAGCACAACATCGGTTGGAAGAAGGAGCTGCACGTTTTGGGCGGCGGCATCGGCCAGAACGCGCCGTGCCACTTCAATTTTATCTGCTTCCACCAACGATGCCCCAACTTCCTTCCCTTGTGCTTTGAAGAAGGTGAACATCATCCCGCCGCCAACGATGATGGTGTTGCACTTGCCAAGCAGGGCATCAATCACATCAATTTTTCCGGAAATTTTTGAGCCACCCAGAATCGCCGTGAAAGGCCGCACGGGGTTGGCAACAGCATCACCCAAAAACTGAAGTTCTTTCATCATCAAGTAGCCGGCGGCTTTTTCCGGCACAAACCGCGCAACCCCTTCGGTGCTGGCATGGGCGCGGTGTGCGGTCCCAAAGGCATCGTTGATGTACACATCGGCAAAGGCCGCTAACTCCCTGGCAAACGCTTCATCGTTGGCTTCTTCTTGGTTGTGGAACCGGAGGTTTTCCAGCAGCAGCACATCGCCATCTTCCATTGCTTCGGCAAGCGCGGCGGATTCTGGGCCGATGCAGTCGGGGGCAAGCTCCACCGGTTTCCCCAGCAACTCGGCCAAGCGTTGGGCAACCGGGCGAAGTGAGTATTTCATCTTCCGTTCCCCTTTTGGGCGGCCCAAGTGTGACATCAGGATTGCCCGCCCGCCATCGGCGATGATTTTGCGGATGGTGGGAAGCGATTCCACAATCCGTTTGTCGTCGGTGATTGCGCCGCTGTCGTTCAGCGGCACGTTGAAATCAACGCGAACCAGAACGCGCTTGCCAGAAAGGTTCAGTGAGTCAATGGAAGTTGCCATGTGAAATGGAGGGAGTTGGTTGATGAAATGTCGAATGTCGAATGCCGAATGAAGAATGAAGAATTTTGGAGTTGTCTCTGAATCCCGACCTCCGCTCACCGACCTCCGCTCACCGATCCCCGACTTCCGCCCCCCGACCCCCGCTCCCCGACCTCCGCTCCCCGACCTCCGCTCCCCGACCTCCGCTCCCCGACCCCCGCTCCCCGACCTCCGACTTCCGATCCCCGACCTCCGATCACCGCTCCCCGATCCCCGATCACCGCTCCCCGACCTCCGCTCACCGACCCCCGTCCCCCTCCATCTGGTATTCCTGAAGTTTTCTGAAGAGCGTTCGCTCGCTGATTCCCAATGCTTGGGCGGTGCGGCGTTTGTTGAAACCGTGGCGTTTGTAGGCGTGCAAAATAACGCGGCGTTCTACCTCGGCAAGGTTTACTTGGCCAAGCTCGGCAATCGGGTCGGTTGGTTCCGGGGTTGGCGCGGGGGCGGGGGGGAGCGCGGGGAAGTTGCCGATAGGTTCCACCACAACGCGCCGTCCGCCGTCGCGGATCAATTCTTTCAGTTCACCCACTTCGTTCCGAAGCTCAATCAATGCTCGGTAGATCAACTCACGTTCCACCTGTTCGCTGGTTTTTCCGGCAAGGTGAACGATGGCGTTGGGGTTCTCGATCACCGGCGGGCGGTTCTCGATGTCAAGGTGGCGGAACACCGTTTCTTCGGTGATTTGTGTTCCCCCTTCAAGAGTAATCAGCAACTCAACAAAATTCCGCAGCTCGCGGATGTTCCCCGGCCACGGGTAGCGGATCAGCACCTCCAATGCCCCGCGAGTGATGCCGTTGAAACTGACCCCGACGCGCCGTGCGGTTGCCGCAGCAAACCAGGCAATCAGTATCGGAATATCTTCCACACGCTCGCGCAGTGGGGGGATACGAAGCTGCGCGGAATGGAGCCGGTAGTACAGGTCGGCGCGGAATCTGCCAAGCCGAACATCCTCGGCAAGGTCGCGGTTGGTGGCGGCAATCACCCGCACGTTGGCTTTGCGAAGCTCGGTGCTTCCAACGCGGGTGAACTCGAACGACTCCAACACCCGCAGCAATTTTACTTGCGTTGCCAGGGTCATCTCGCCGATTTCATCCAGAAAGACCGTTCCGCCATCGGCCGCCTCGAACAATCCTTTCCGCGAATCCACGGCCCCGGTAAACGCGCCCCGTTCGTGGCCGAACAGTTCCGATTCCAGCAAGGTTTCCGGGATCGCGCCGCAGTTCACCGGGATCATTCGTTCGGCCGAGCGGCTGCTAAGTTGGTGGATGGCTTGTGCGAAGACTTCTTTTCCAACTCCGCTTTCGCCAACCAGCAGCACGGTCAGGTCGGTTGGGGCAATCTGGCGAATCAGCCGAAGCAGTTCCTCGATGGCCGCCGAACGGCCAACAATGCCAAGTTCTGCCTGGGAACGTTCGGTGGGTTGCTGCTTGGGCATGATCCGTTTTTTCTGGATGCTGGTTGGTGATGGGTGAGTATCTCTGGCTTTACACCCGCTCGTGGGTTTGGAACCACTCCTTGATGTAGGAAGAAATTGCGGTGGTTGGCGCGCCGGGGGTGAACAGATCGCCAACGCCGACCTTTTTCAATTCTTCGATGTCGGCATTGGACATGATGCCGCCGCCGGTCAGAAGAACGTCATCCATCCCGCGCCCCCGCATCAGCTCCAGCACTTTCGGGAAAATGGTCATGTGTGCGCCGCTCAGCATACTGATGCCGATAACATCAACGTCCTCCTGCAAGGCGGCTTCCACAATCATCTCTGGGGTTTGGCGCAGCCCGGTGTAGATTACCTCCATTCCGGCATCGCGCAGTGCTGCGGCAATCACTTTCGCGCCACGGTCGTGCCCGTCAAGGCCAGCTTTGGCGATCAGTACTCGAATCGGTCGGTCCATTCTGTTTCCCTGTGTGTGTTGGTTGTGCTCTTCACGAAAACCGCAAAAAATACATCGCTTCCCCTGCATGGCAAACCACAGGAAGTAACGGGTGGGGGAAGTGTGAGGCAAGTGAGTAAAGGGAATCCAATAACAAGCTGTGGAAGTTGCCACACAATCTGCCAGATTTTGCCCAGCCTTCACGTATCTTGAAGCGGGAACGCTTCTGGTGGCATCCATGTGTTGCCGCCGTGCTATCGCACTCAATCCGCTTTACACACACACCTTTGACTATGCCAGCAACGCAGCCTCCGAACAGACAGTTTCTTGCAACCAGCTTCGCACATCCAACGGGCCAGGTGGCCGACGCGCTTGGGGCAAACCTTGAGCAAGGGCTGAACGACGGCGCAATTGCCCAGATGCGCGCCCAGTACGGAAGCAACACGCTTCCGCAGCCGAAGCAAAAATCGAAGCTGCTGCTCTTCTTGGAGCAATTCAATAACCCGCTGATCTATATCCTGTTTGGGGCCGCCGCGCTAACAATTATGGTAAGCGATGTGAGCGAGGCGATCACCATCTTTTTTGTGGTGATCTTCAACGCCATTATTGGCTTTGTTCAGGAGCAACGCGCAAGCCAGCGGCTGAAAGCGGTGATGAATCTTACCGCCCCCACCGCGCGCGTGCTTCGCAACGGGGTGCAGACCTCCATCGCTGCCGAAGAGCTTGTGGTGGGGGACCTGGTGCTGCTGGAAAGTGGCGTGCGGGTTCCGGCGGATGTGCGTTTGGCCGATACGGTGGAGCTGACCGTGGATGAATCCATGCTGACCGGCGAATCGCTGCCGGTGCTAAAAAAGTCCGAGGCACAACTTCCCGAACGAATTGCCCTGGGGGATAAAATTACCATGGCCTTTGCCGGAACCACCGTGCGGAAAGGGCGCGCAAAAGGCTTGGTGGTTGGCGTGGGTGAGTTCTCCGAAATTGGAAAAATTAGCAAGGGGGTTGCCGAAGCGCAGGACACCAGTTCGCCGTTGCAGGAGCGGCTGGAGAAATTCGGGAAGGTGATGGTGGTGATTATTGCGGCGGTGATTGGGACCATCTTCACGGTTGGATTGCTTCGCGGCTACGAGACAACCCAGATGCTACTGACCTCCATCGGCCTTGCGGTCTCGGCAATCCCGGAAGGGCTTCCGATTGCTGTCACCGTCGCGCTCTCCATCGGGGTCTATCAGATGGCGCGCCAGAAGGCAATCGTCCGGCGGATGCGCGCCGTGGAGACGCTTGGATCAACCACCGTCATCTGCTCGGACAAAACCGGCACGCTAACCCGCAACCAGATGACAACCGTTGCGATTGCCACCGACGACCGCATCTACCAAGTGACTGGCGGCGGCTACCAGCCGGATGGCCAACTGATGGATGATGCCGACGAACCGATAACCCCAGAACCGAGCACACCACTCTTCTGGACGCTGCAAGTGGGGCTGCTCTGCACCGAATCCTCCTTTGCGGCCACCGACGACGGAAGCCGCGAACTGCTTGGCGACCCAACCGAAGGGGCAATGATTGTTGCTGCGGAAAAAGCGCGTGTCGCCAAGTCAATCCTGAAATCGTGGAAAACCTACACCGCACTGCCGTTCGAATCGGAACGGATGTTCATGGTGACGCAGATTGACGGCGCGGCGGGAAGCTACTACCTGATAAAAGGCTCGGTGGAAAAAGTGCTGGCGATGTGCAGCCGCGAGCTTAGGAACGAAGGGGAGAAGCCGATAGATATCGCTTGGATTCAGGAGCGGCAGGAGCAATTCTCGCACCGTGGGTTGCGGGTAATCGCCACTGCGTATTTGGCGATTGACCCTGTGGCTCCGCCCGATCCAACAACGCTTGACGGATGCGTTTTTGCCGGGCTGCATGGCATCGAGGACCCCCCGCGCGACGAAGCCCGCACCGCCATTGCCGACGCCCACAATGCCGGAATAAAAGTGGTGATGATTACCGGCGATCACGTTGCCACTGCCGTCTCGATTGCGCGCCAGCTGAACATCAAAACCGGGCAGCAAGTGCGTGCGGTTCCGGGAATGCAATTAGAGGAGATGAGCGATGATGACCTGTACGAGCGGGTGAACACAACCGACGTGTATGCCCGCGTCGCGCCCGATCACAAGCTGCGAATCGTGCGGCAGCTTCAGCGTCACGGCCACGTTGTTGCCATGACCGGCGACGGCGTGAACGACGCGCCCGCACTGAAGCAAGCCGACATCGGCGTGGCAATGGGGAGCGGAACCGACGTCGCAAAGGAGGCATCGGCACTGGTGGTGCAGGATGACAATTTCGCCACCATCGTTTCGGCGATTCGGTACGGGCGGGTGATGTTCCGCAATCTTCAGCACATGGTGCTGTACGTCCTTTCCACCAGCACCGGCGGGGTGCTGACGCTAACCGCTGCGGTCTTCCTTGATTTTGCGTTGCCGATGTTGGCTGTCCAGCTTCTCTGGATCAACCTTGTCACCGACGGAACCAGCACCATTCCGCTGGCCTACGAGAAGGAGCATGGCGACACCATGAAGGATCAGCCGCGGCGGCGTTCGGAAGGCTTGGTGAGCATAAAAATGACCGAGCGAATTTTGGGAAGCGCGTTGATTATGATGTTCGGCACGCTGATTGTGTTCGAGGTTGTTCTGGATCAGTACGGCTACACTGCGTTGTCGAAAGATATTCCAGCCGAGGTGCTGACCTACGCCCGCACCGCCGCATTTACCACGTTAGCGTTATTCCAAATCTGGAATGTTCACAACTCGCGGGCGTTGGATCACTCGGTGTTCCAAATCGGATTGTTTGCCAACCGCCCACTGCTGGCTGTGACGATATTGGCACTGTTGCTGCAAGTGGCGGCGGTGCAGCTCCCGTTCATGCACAGCCTGATGAAAACAATGCCACTGCGGGGCGACACGTGGTTGCTGTGCGTTGGCACCAGCATATCCCTTCTGGTGTTGGTGGAAGTGCGGAAATGGGTGGGGCGAGTTCTTCTGCGGGCGAAGGAGCATCATGGCGGAGCGGCATCACACGGGTAATCTGTGCCGAAGGAGTGAGTTGAAAAATTCCGCGATTCGATAGTGGTTTTGTTGATACCCGTGATTGGCTTCCGCATAATTTCGGGCGCGCGCCCCCATCTGCTGGCGTTCCGTTGGGTGTTCAATCATCCAACGGAGATCGGCAAGCAACTGCGGGAAATTTCCGGAACAAATACCAATGCCTTCCGAAGCCAATATCCCTGCCGGATCAACAGAGATAGAAAGGGTAGGGGTTTGGCGCAACCAAGATTCAATAAATACATTGGAAAATCCTTCATACTCACTGGTGTTTATCAACAGTGCTGCTGACTTCAATAACTCATCAATTTGTTGGGAGGAGAGTTTTTCAAAAATCTGAAGATTTGGAATGGATGCAGCTTGGCGGTGTAATTCGGAGGTGTACTGCTGGCGTGCGTTCCCCAACACCATAATAAATTTGGCCTGGAGGTCGCCACACTGTTGCGCCAGTTGAAGAAATAATTCTCCACGTTTTAATGGCCGATAATTGCTGATCCATGCAACAGTTAGTTCAGGAGGTTTGATTATTTCTGTTGTGATTTCAGGATGGAGGTTGGGTAAAATTACCGCCTTGCGGGAAAGGGAAGGGGGAAGGAGTTCGTACTGCTGTTTGTGTTGTGTGATAATTGCATCAGCGTGGTGTAATGTTTTACGCATTTTGCTGTCAGTCCAAACCCCGTATGGCATTATTGCAGCTTTTTTGATAAAAGATTGCTTGGCGCGGGGCAGCTCGGTAATGCCATGAAATCGCTTCGTGTCGGCATCGCTGGATAATCCGATCACGTACGGAATTTTTTTGCGTTTACAGTAGCGCACCACTTCGCCACTTTCCTGCAGAATGCTTCGCCCACGTTGATAGACAACATCGGGGGAAATTTCCTGAAGGATTTTCTCGATTGCTGCCCACTCAACCTGGAAACCATAGCTTGGCTGCTGAAACCCGTACACAGCCATTGCTCCATCATCAAATTGCCAGCCAAGATTTCCACCCGTTGGGCACAGATACACCACACGCCAGCCGATATTCTGCATCGCTTTCCCGATGTAGAATATCTGTGTTTCCACACCCCCCTGTTTTTCGGTGTGGAAATAGGAACCAGCAATGCACAATGTGGGCATGGTACGCGCAAGTAGTGAGAATTATGTGGAGTCTCATATCTATGGTCGGTGTGCAAAATCCACCGAATATCATCCCCGCTCATGCTGAGCTCCGTCGAAGTATGAGCGGAGCCACCGAACCCAGAAACCGCCGATCTTCCACCCGCCGATTTCCTCCTGCACACGCTATACTCCAAACAGAGTGGTTTGCGAAAAATTTAATCACTGTCATTCCCGCGAAAGCGGGAGCCGAAGGCCTGCGAAGCGTATCCATACCACACCTGGCTGTGTAGAATTTCGCAAACCAATTTGCTCTGAGTGTAACTCTAAATGAGCAAATTTGGCTATGGTTTAGAACGAACATCACGCCGCTCCCAATATCGCTGCAACCCTCTAGAAAAATGGGAAAGCAAAGCTACAATGCTCAGCCGTAAACTGTTGTTCGCAAACTGTCATTTGCGCAATGTGGAAATTTCAGGGGGTGGTGGGCTATCTTCGTCGTAAGCCTTTTCCTTGTTGTTCCCAGTATCCAAATCATACTTCCCGCACAGCATGACCTTTGAAGCCCGTTACCAGCAGTACCGCGCCCAGGCCGACCAACGAATGATTGAGCTTCTGGAGCGCACCGAACCGCAATCGCTGTACGGGCCAACCCGCTACGTGTTGGAAGCGGGGGGGAAGCGTGTGCGTGCGGTGCTGGTGATGCTGGCTGCCGAAGCCGTTGGCGGCCAGCCCAGCCAGGCGTTGGATGCCGGGGTTGCCGTGGAAATCCTCCACAACTTCACCCTTGTTCACGACGACATCATGGATCGCTCGGCCACACGCCGCGGGCAGCAAACGGTGCACACCCGCTGGGATGAAGGGACCGCAATTCTGGTGGGGGATGTGATGATTGGCATCACCTACCAGATTATTCTGCGAAGCATTCAAACACGCCAGCCCCAGGTGCTTGCTGCCATTTCGCAAGGGTTGGTGGATGTTTGCGAAGGGCAGATGTTGGATAAAGATTTCGAGACCCGCACCCACGTCCAAATGGATGACTATCTGCAGATGATAACCATGAAAACTGGTCGTCTGCTGGAAACCGCTGCCGAAGTTGGTGGGTTGGTTGGCGGCGGAACGCCCATGCAGATTGCCGCGCTTTGCCAGTACGCCCGGCATCTGGGCCTAGCCTTCCAAATTCAGGATGACCTGCTGGACATCACCGCCGCTGCCGACGAGCTTGGGAAACCGATTGGCGGCGATGTGATGGAAGGGAAGCGGACGTGGCTGGTTGTGCAATCGCTGGAACGGGCAACGTCGCCTCAGGATCGCCAGTTGCTGGCGCGCTTCCTTTCCAACAAAGGGCTTCCGCCGGAAGATGTGCCGGCAATGCGCGAACTCTATCAACGCAACGGAGTGATTGATGCCGCCCAGGAAGAAGTGCGCTTACACACCGAACGCGCCGAATCCGAACTCCAACATCTTCCCGAAGGGGAGGCGCGCCAGATGCTTGCGTGGTTCACCCAGATGCTGCTGAACCGTAGGTTCTGAACCAGAGATTTCGGAAAAAATATCTGGCGCGTCAGAATAACAAAAACGGGCAGTGATGCTTTTTGCACCACTGCCCGTTTCTGTTTTTGGGTTACTGCAACCCCGCCAGATTAATCGTTGGATTAGTCGTTCGGGATCACTTCAATCATCACGCCACGGTTGTACTGGCGGCCTTCTGGCATCGAGTTGTCGAAGCTGAGTTGCGACTCTTCTTCACCGTAGCCCACAACTTCGTAGGTGACGGTTTTGCCAGATTTTCCGGTTTCCCCTTTCAACATATCCCGCACCTCACCCGCGCGCGATTTCGACAAGCGGTAGTTCACGTCGGCGTTGCCAACCGCGTCGGTGTGGCCAATCACATAGACGGTGGAGCCGTCATCAATGCGTGGGGCAACAACGGTTTTCAGGAAGTTGTCGTACAGCCGCACGGGGTCGTCCGAACCGTACGGGAAGACGATGGTGAAACGGCGTGCCGGCTTGCTGAGGCCATCTTTCCGCACCAACTCAAAATCCTTCGTCTGGCGGATCACTTGGCCGTCGGTTGTGGTTGCAATCACTTCGGCGGTGTATTTCCCTTTCTTCAAATCTTTCATCATCTCGCGCGAGTCAATGCGCTGGTTGGCGTGGCTGAATGGGCCGTAGGTGAGTTCCTTCCCTTCGCCGGTGATTTTCACCTGCCAACTTGCAATTTTCCCTTCATCAACATTCAGCACCATGTCGTTTTCGATGGAGGAGGTCTCGACGGAAGTGATGCGGACCGGCTCGTTTTTGGTTGGTGCTGTCACGATATCAACGCGGCGGTTTTCGGCATTGACCAGCGGGCGATCCTCGGCTGGCGTGCGTGCCGAACCGGACGGCACTGCTGGAAGCTCGCGATCCTCGACGCTGATGCGGCTTGCATCAATGCCGACGGTGTTTACCAGATAGTCTTTCACTTTGTTCGCCATCGTCGCGCCATCCTTGGCTCCGTACGGGCCGGCGGCTCCGGATAATTTCACGGTGGAGGCTGGGTCGGCTTTCATCCGTGTGCCGATGATGTTCATCACGTTGTGGTAGATGTTCATCTGGGCTGCGCGGCGTTGGGTTAAGTCAATTTTGCCAGCCTCGGTGGAGTCCATCAAGTTGTTCTCGTTGAACGTGGCGATATCGCTGCTGCTGATCTGATCGTAGCGGCTTGGGATTTCGCCAGAAGCTGAATCAAAGAAGACAGCGTTGATGACCGGGAAGTATTCCTCAAACTGGCGTTGGCGCAGATACCCACCGGCTGGGGTTGCCAGCGCAAGGTTGATGATCCCGCTTCCATCTTCCACTGCAACTTTGTCCAATGGCGGCATGATTCCCATCTTCAGGGCAATACCGGCGCGGATGTTTGGGGTGCTCCAGATGTCATCGAACTTATCCTGATCTGCATCAATGATGGTGATGCCGCGCTGGTGCAGCATCCAGGAGCTTTCGATCCAGGGGGCCAAGTACCAGCGAAGGTCGGCCATCCGGTCGTTCAGCACAAAATCGTAGCTGAAGCCGCCGCCAAAGCCAACGGTAAGGGAGTTGATGTCGGTGATTTCCTGTGCGGTTGCCGAGCTTGGTTGGCCAGTCGGGTTCGGGTCGGTGAAGTCATACTCGCCGCTCATGTTGATGCCGAACAGCGGGCCGAAGGTCATGTAGAAAGGGGATTTGGGGACTAAGTTCAGCCGCAGCATCGGCTCGATAGTAACATAGCTGCTGCGGGTGTCGAACGTCTTGTCGTAACCGAACGTGGGGTCGGTGACTTTTGTGTTGCGGACATCGAAACTGGCACGCAGTTGCGCGCCCCACCAATTTTTGGAATTGTACTCGGCCATCAATCCGATGTACGGCCCGATTCCTGTTCCATCGGTTGCGATGAACGGCCCAAAGTTGCTGGGCCCCGTGGGTTGCAGCTGCTGGTAGCCGAACGCGCCAAAGTTGTAGTTCAACCCGGCGTTCAGCCCAATGCGCCAGGGGGCTTCAATCTGTGCGCGGCTTTGCGCCCGCGCTGATACTGCCAAAGCCAACACGCCAACCGCAACCAGCGAAAGCTGTGCAAGGTTCCGTTTCATGGTCAACAGACTCCTGTAATGTGTATGAGTTTTCGAGAAGTGCATCAATATCCTGGTTTGTTCAAGAAATGGGATTCAGCGCCAGATGCGAAGCAAACACAGCCAGCGTAGATCGGCCTTTATGGAACCACATTGAACTGCCAGCACCACCCAAACGGCGCAAAGCGGAAAAATGTTGGTGCGAACATCGGGGGGAAATATCAAATGACGAGTTCAGAATTGTAAGAAGGGGGGAAATGGAGGTCCCCAAATCACCATTCGAGCAGGGGGGAACGTGGCAATTTTCCCCAGTGAAGAAGAAATAGAAACACAGAGACACAGAGTTCACAGAGGGAAGAAAGAGAGAAAAAGAGAGAAAGAGAGTTGGAGTATCGCCGCTTGCGAACTCTATTTTTGGCCAACTCTGCTGCTACCGGTTACGCTGGCGTTGCACCACCCGAAGCAATGCGTCGGCAGCAATGTCAATTTCACCCTGGGTGGTGAACCGCCCGAACGAAAAACGGACTGCACCACGCGCTTGCGCTGCCGGAAGCCCCAATGCCAACAGCACGTGGCTTGGTTGCTGGCTGCCGGAAGTGCAGGCCGACCCGTTCGAGACGGCAACCCCGGCCAGGTCCATCCCCACAATCAATCCTTCGCCGTCCAACCGCTCGGCATCGGCAAAGGTGATGTTCAGGATGTTCGGCAATGCCCCTTCGGCGGGGGTGATAATCTGAAGGTCGGGGATCGCTTGCAGCCGCTGCCGAAGCTGGCTGTTCAGTTGCGCAAACGTCCTCCGTGATTGCTCCATCTGTTCGGCACACAGTTGCGCTGCCATTGCAAACCCCGCCGCTAACTCTGGCGATTCGGTTCCGCCGCGCCGGTTCCGCTCCTGCGCGCCGCCATGAATTAGCGGTTCAAGCTCAAGCTCCTTGCTGACAAACAACGCTCCAATCCCTTTTGGGCCGTGAATTTTATGGGCCGAGAAGGTGGCCATATCCACCCCAAGTTCCCGCACGTCAAACGGCAGTTTCCCGAATGTTTGGACTGCATCAGTGTGGAAAATTCCGCCGGCTTGATGAACCATTTCTGCAAGCTGGGGGATGGGGTTGATGGTTCCTGTCTCGTTGTTTGCGTGCATGACCGAGACAAGCGGCTTCCCAGAAATTCCCCTTTCTGGGATTGCCATTTCTGCCAAGCATTTCTGAAGCTCCGACGGCGCAACACCCCCTTCGTGAGTAACCTCCAACATCTTTACGGAAGCCCCCATCACCTCCAGAAACTCTGCGGGGTGAAGCACTGCGTGATGCTCGGCGCGGGCGATCAGCAGAGTTGGCCAATGGCCGGTGGAGAGTTTCAGTTTCAGCGCAAGGCCTTTCAGTGCAAGGTTGTTTGCCTCGGTCCCGCCGCTGGTGAAGATCACCTCCTTTGGCTCGCCCCCAATCATCGCGGCAATCTGCTGGCGCGAATCTTCCAGAATTGACCGCGCCAACTGGCCACCACGATGCACCGAGCTTGCGTTGGCCTGGGTTTGGGCGCGCACCTGCTCCATCCGCTCGATTACCTCAGGGGCAAGCGGTGTGGTTGCGCTGTTGTCAAGATATGCTGGCATGGTAGGTTTCAAGAATCAGGGATTGGGGGAACGGAGCGATGACGTATCAGCGTAGCGCCGATTCGATTGCGGTGCGGCCGTCGGTTTTGTCGTCGCGGTATTTCAGGATGATGGGGGTTGATAGACTTAACCCTTGCTCCTGCGCCCATTCGTCGCGGATGGGGCGGCTGCCGGCGATCACCACCGCACCTTCGGGGATTTCCAGAGTTCCGGTTTCGGCTGAAGAAAGTATCCGCTGGTTGGGAATATCGTACACCCGCGACGACGCTGTTAGCACCACCCCGGCCGCAAGCACTGCGCGGCGGCGAACGATTGTCCCTTCGTACACGCCGCAGTTTCCGCCAACCAGCACGTCATCTTCAATGATAACCGGGTTGGCCCCCACCGGCTCTAACACACCACCAATCTGCGCGGCCGCGCTAAGATGAACACGCCGTCCAATCTGGGCGCAGGTCCCCACCAGCGCGTGCGAATCCACCATGCTTCCTTCATCTACGTACGCCCCGATATTGATGTACATCGGCGGCATACAGATCACCCCGGGGGCCACATACGCGCCGTCGCGGATTGCCGAACCACCCGGGACCAGCCGCACGTTATTCTGGATTGCAAGGCTTCGCATCGGCAGGTTTTCTTTGTCGAAAAAACTGAAACCACCGGTGGAAGCATCGGCCAGCTGGCCAGCGCGAAAGCCAAGCAGGATGCCCCGCTTCACCCATGCGTTAACCTGCCAACCGCCATCGTTATCCGGCTGGGCCGAACGAATTTGGCCGCTGTTGAGCAGCCCCTTCAGTTCGGAAAAAAGGGCGTTGGCTTCCTGGATGGGAAGTTCGGAAATCGGTAGCGCGAAAAGCTCTTCGATGCGTGTTTGAAGCTGGCTCATGGATGTTGTTGGGACTTGGGTTTTGGGGAGTTGGAACTGTGAGTTGGAGGTGTGAGATAAAACTGTGAGTTAGCCAGAACCGCAGGGCTACGCGGCTCCCGCTGTTGTTGCCAACATCGCCGCGCCGATAATTCCGGCATTATTCTGGAATCGGGCGGGGCGCAGTTGGATGTCGTGGCTGATAGATTGAATCAGGCGGGCGCGAAGGCTGCGGCGCGCCGGTTCCAGAAGGTGGCGTTCGGCTTGGGCAATTCCCCCGCCAACAATCACCAGATGAAGGTCCAGAAGGTTCAATGCCGAGGCAAGCGCCGCGCCAAGAATTTCCCCCATCTCTTCCAGAAAATCTGCGGCAAAACGGTCGCCAGCTTCGGCAGCGGCGTTGATCAGTTTTGGCTCCAATGCGTTCCCTTCGGCCAGCATCGCGTGCAGCAGCGATTCGGGAAATCGGGGAAGCTGGGCTGCGGCAAGTGCGGTCATGTAGCGTTGCCCCAAGTAGGCTTCCACACAGCCGCGCGCGCCGCAGTTGCAGAGGTGTCCGTTCATCACAACGGACAGATGTCCGATTTCCCCCGCGCCGCCGGTTGCGCCACGCCAGATACTGCCGTTGCTGATAATGCACCCGCCCACCCCAGTGCCCAACGTAATAAACAGGAAATCGCGGTCGGTTGCGCCGGGGGCTTGTGCTTCGGCAAATGCGGCAACGTTGGCATCGTTCTCGACGGCTATCGGAAGGGGTTGCTTCAGCAACGGGCGCAGCCGTTCGGCCACGGGAACAACTCCCCAACCTGGGAAATTTGGCGGGTAGGAAATTTCCCCCCGTTGATTGATTACTCCCGGAACCCCCAACCCAACCGCCGCAATCAGTCCGTTCTGTTCATCAATCAGCCTGTTGATCCCTTCGGCAATGCGCGCCAGCACGGCATCCGCGCCCCGCTCGGCTTCGGTGGGGATTGCGAACTGGTGCAGGATTTGGCAATCGGGGGAAACAAGGCCGAACTTGAGTGTGGTTCCGCCAACATCTACCCCAATCAATGGATGCTGCGAAGGTGCGCTGCTGTTGCGGAAACTCATTCGGGAACGCGGTAGATAATTTCGCCGCTGCGGACCATCCCGTAGCGTTCGCGAGCAAGCCGCTCGATGGTGGTTGTGTCGGCCTTGTAGCGGCTGATTTCGTGCCGCAGTGAGTCGGATTTGGCGCGCTCGATGTTCAGTTGGTCGCGTGTTTCGGATGCCTGCGATTCCAACTGAACGCGGCGAAGAACCCCACGGCTACCGAACGTGGCAATGGCCAGCACCGGCAACGCAACCGCCACCAGCAGCAAAGTGCGGCGGCGCATCGTCAGCGGTTTTGGGCGGAAACGTCGGCGGAAAAGTCTCATCGGGAAAATGTTCGGGAAAAATTATGGCATTGGCTCACGGTCGTATTCCCCCCGCTCAATTGGCCCGTCGTCGAACTCCCCGATGTTGCTCATCCGCTCGAACATCTCATCAATCTCCTGCTCGGCGGGGTCCTCCTCCTGCGGCAAATCCCAGATGGAGCGCACGCCAAACGGGTCATCTACCGTCGGCTCAAGATGCCCTTCCTCGGCAAGCATGGTGATCGTGTAGCGGCGGTCGTCGCCAAATGTCACGTAGTAATCATGGCCGGCATCCAGATGTTCGGCCAACTCCATTGTGGAAAGGTGATCCTCTTGGTCAGTAACCAGATGCGTGATCGTCCCCTGGTCATCGGTGAGGATTCGTACAATCTCCGGCATAGCACACGGCTCCTACGTCGCACGGACGTAATTTTGTGACGTAACTCTTTGGAGAAAAAATTAGGCTATGGGGCTGTTCGTCATCGCCAGCAATGGATTGCTGATTAGCAGCTCAGAACGCATGAAGTGAGCAGGGGAAATGGCCGATGCCAAACCAACATCTATCCTGCACTCTGAGTTGCAAACCAACCTCTGTGACGAACGCCAACTCAACTTACTCAATCATCAGGAGAAAAACACCGTGAAGAACAGTTTGATTGCAGGGCTGCTTGCCCTAACCGTGGCCCTGGGGGCCTGTGCCAAAGAAGAAAAAGCTGCTGAAACCACCAAACCAGACGCTGCGCCGGTTGCCGAGAAAAAAGTGGAAGCAACGCCAGCAATGGATGTCAGCGGCCCGAACGTCGTGAAAATTGCCTTGCCAACCATGCAGTGTGAGTCGTGCGCAAAAACAATCAAAGGCGCGGTGAAAGGGGTGAACGGCTACGAAGATGCCACGGTTGATGTAGATAACAAAGTGGCCTTCATCCGCGTGGCAAACAACACGCCGGAAGTCAAAATGGAGTTGGAGAAAGCGATTGCCAAATCGGGCTACAGCACCGAAAATGTGAAGCGCGACCAAGCCGCCTACGACGGCCTTGATGAATGCTGCAAAGAAGATGGAATGAAGAAGTAATCACTGCTGGGGCCACTTCCCCGAAGCACTCAACAAAGGGAGCGTCGTTCAATCGAGGCTCCCTTGTTTGTTCCAAAAAAGAACCAATCAGAAGAAACCAGCATGGAGATCATCCAGATTTCGCGCCCCGACTCTCCGTTGCGTGGCCAGATTTCTGCGCCGGCCGATAAATCTATCACCCACCGCGCACTCCTGTTCGGCGCGCTGAACAGCCGTGCAACGCATATCCTGAACCCCTCCAGATCTGCCGATTGCCTGGCCACTGCAAACTTGCTGCAATCGCTGGGCTACCGTCTGTTGGCGGAAGGAAACGAACTCACTCTGCTACCACCTGAGCTTCCATCTGAACCTCCATCAACACCCCGTTCGGAGCCACTGTGGATTGACTGCCACAACAGCGGAACCACCGCACGGATGTCGCTGGGGTTGCTTTCGGCCACTTCCGGTGTGTTCCGGTTGACGGGGGATGACTCGCTTCGCAAACGCCCGATGGAGCGGGCCGCCGCGCCGCTTCGGCTGCTTGGTGCAACGGTGCAAACCTCCAACGGAACAATGCCGATCACCATCCACGGAAACGGGGAGTTGAAAGGGTATCGGGGCGCTCCGATTCCGGTGGCTTCGGCGCAAGTCTGGACGGCGTTGGCGTTGGCCGGGGCGCGTTCGCAGGCTGGGGTGATCCTTCGCCAAACAACTCCCATGCGGGATCACTCCGCAAGGATGATGCAACATCTGGGGTTGCCGCTATCAATCGCCAACGATGTGGCAACAATTCAGCCCGCAACGTTGGATGCTGAAATTTTCATCACCATCCCCGGCGATCTTAGCGGGGCGGCGTTTCTGGTGGCGGCAGCGGTGCTGGTCCCGGGTTCGCATCTGGTGATTAGCAATGTTGGATTGAACCCCACCCGCATCGCGTTCTTGCAGGCGTTGCGCGGGATGGGGGCGCAGGTGCAGTGGGCGATTGAAGGTGAGGTGAGCAACGAGCCGTGTGGCAGCATCACCGCCGAGTATTCCCCCAAGATGCACGGCATTGAGTTGGACCCAACCAACCCAAACAGCCCCCCCATTGCGTCCATTGCCGAAATGATGGATGAGCTTCCACTGCTTGCATTGGTTGCCGCGCGCGCCAAAGGAACAACCGTGGTGCGCGGCGCGGCCGAGCTTCGGGTGAAGGAGTCGGACAGGATTAGCCAAACAGCGGCGGTGTTGCGTGAGTTAGGTGGGGAAATCGAGGAACTGGAAGATGGTTTCCGCATCACCGGAGTGCAAGAACTTGAGGGGGGATGCAACATTGACCACGCGGGGGATCACCGAATCTGCATGATGGCTGGCGTAGCTGGGCTTATCACCAACCAACCGATTGAAATCCCCAACCCCTCAGTCGCAGAAGTCTCGTTTCCGAGGTTTTGGGAGGTGTTGGCCGGGGTGGGGGAGGGCAATGTCGAATGTCGAATGTCAAATAGAGTTGTTCCCAAATAAGTTTTTCGTGGTCACGAGGCCAGTAACTACAAGGCTCCAGCATGCCCAAAAATCAATTTCAGAACAACTCTAATGATCTTCTTCGCCATTATTTCCCGAATTCAGTCAAATGCTGTTTGTTCGTTGAACGGTTTTTCACTCCCGATTCTACACCCCCAAATGTCCGTTTATTCTTTTCATAGAAACTTCCGGTCGCTTCCTTCCGGTCCTTTGGTGTAACCGGTGCTTCCCGCTGCGGTGCTGTTTTTGTTTTTGCGTTTTTCATGGCTTTGTGGATTTACTGTTTGCACTGCGTGTAGCCGAACCCCACTACTCACTCGGTCCCCACCCGCTTTCGGTATAATTTCACCGCTGCTTCATGCTCGGTTCCGGTGCGGCTGAAGGTATGTTCGCCGCTGCCGTCGGCTTTGGCAACCATGTACAGGTAGTCGTGTTTTGTTGGCTTCAGCGTGGCCATGATGGATGCACGCCCAGGGTTGTTGATCGGGGTGGGGGGAAGCCCTTTGTAGCGGTAACTGTTGTAGGGGCTTTCCAACTCCAAATCTTTGTACAACAACCGCCGTGGGCCATCGGGAAGAATATATTGGATGGTGGGATCTGCCTCCAATTTCATCCCGCGCCGCAAACGGTTCAGATATAACCCAGCCACAATCGGACGGTCGCCGTCGGTGCGCGATTCCCCTTCAACAATGGAGGCAAGGATGATCGCTTCGTAGGGAGTAAGCCCCTGGGCCGCAGCAAGTTTTTTCAGGCCGTCGGTGTAGAATGCGCGGAATGTTTCGGCCAATCGGGTGAGGATTGCCTCCGGTTGTTCCCCCCAGTAGAGGAAGTAGGTGTCGGGCATCAGATAGCCTTCGGCGGTTGGGGCATTAATGCCGATCTTCTCCAGAAATTTCCGGTCGGTTGCCAGATTGATGAACGCTGCCGAATCCACACCGATTTCGCGAGTGAGTATCGAGGCCATTCGCCGTATGGTGCTTCCTTCCGGGAAGGTTACTTTCACCCGCACCGATGAGCGGCCTTCCACCAAAGCGTTCAGCAATGCCGCGTTGGAGATTCCCCGGGTGAACTTGTAGGTTCCTGGCCTGATCTTCCCATCGCTTCCGGTGGTGACGGCCAGCAACCGAAACGCCATGCTGTTGCTGACCAACCCAGCCGCCTCCAACGTGTCCAGCACCTGGGCAAACGAAGCCCCGGCGGGGATGCGAACCGTGACTTGGTTGGCATTGGAGGAACTGGACCAGATGGAGTAAGCAAACCAACCAAGAATGATGAAAAGGCAAGCAAGCAGACCGATGATGATATTTTTCAGCATGGAGTTACTTGCGGAGTGACCCTGTGGCATTGTAGTTTCTTCTGTCGGTGATTTCTTTGCAGTAATTGAAAATACGTCCCGCATCCAAATGACGAACACCAAGCACTTCATGATACTGAAACGGGCATCCCAACTTGCCGCGGCTGTGGCCTCTTTTTTTGCTGTAATGGCCGTGCTGTCAGTGGCTGCGCTGGCGCAGAAGCAGAAGCAGAAGCAGCAGCAGCCAGTGGATGTCCTTGCGCTTCCCGCCCCAGATTCGGTTGATTCGGCAAAAGCCACCACCATCGCCGATCCTGTGGAAGATTCCACGATTGCCGCAGCGTGGGGGGCGATTGCCACCGATCGAACACTGGTTGCCGAGTATCAGAAAATCATTGCCATCTACAAAACACGGAAGCTGCCAGAGCAAGAATATGAGGTTGCCACAAAGATGATGACCGCAAATGCTGGCTCGCCAATCGCTTGGTTCACTTACGCCGACGTGATGCTGGACAACTCCGAACCCGACACCGCCATCTTTTGGCTGCAACGTGCGCTGATTGTGGACCCAAGTTTTGTGCGGGCGCACACGCTGCTGGCCGAAGCATGGGGGATGATGGACTCCACTGGGCGAGCGATAGCGCATCTGGATACCGCAATCGCCCTGAACCCACGGTTTGCGCAATCCTACTTGCAGCGGGCAAATCTGTTTAGCAAGTTGAAGCGGTACAATGAAGCCGCACAAGATTTGCAATCCCTTGTGGAGTTGATTCCGGAGAATGTTGGCAACTGGATGCGGCTGGGAGCCATGCTGGCAAACGCGGGCAACCATCTGGATGCTGCCGAGACATTCCGAACTATTATGGCAATGCACCCAGCAATGCCGGACCCGCTGTTCCGTTTTGCCGAGGAATCGGTGGCCGCTGGCAATTCCGAAGAGGGAATGCGCGCCTACGAGAAATTCATGCTCACCTTCCCCACCGACTCCCGCGCCCTTGAAGCCGAACGCCGCGCCCGCGCAATGGGAGGGGGAAGACCGTGAGGTGAAATTGATAATGGATAATTGAAAATGAAGTGTTCCGGCAAGCTTGGCATGGGTCGAGGGTGAGATTGGAGGCTCCGTTGCCGTGTTTGGGAGAGGGGAGGAAGGTGAGGTGAGTGAGGTGGGGAGCGAGCAACAGTCGAAAAAAAAACGACCCGCACAGCAGAGTTACTGTGCGGGTCGTTTCGTTCGGGACTGTGTGTTGTTTACTTGACGACTTTATCAAAATCCACCACCAGCGTAAACCGTAGCGTGTTCGCCAGCGGGTGGGTGTCCTCAATCGTGTTGATGTAGCTGAAATCGAAGCCGTAGATGTCGTACCGAAGCCCCGCGCCAAAAGTGAGGAACTCACGGTTGCCACCGTTGGCCGATTCGGTAAAGTATCCGGCGCGCAAGGCCACTAATTTTTCGTACCAGTACTCCAAGCCTGTTGCAAGCTCAACGCCTTTGCCGTTGCTCCAAGCTGTCACCAGCGACTTTGGCACCGGATCAACTTCGGTGTCGCTTGGGCGGTTCACCAGCAACTTGGCGATGTCGAGCGAGAACGTGAGGTCGTTGAACTCATCCTCCACAAGGTGCAATCCGGTTCCAAAACGGAACATTGTTGGAAGCGGGTCGGCCTGGGCGATGTCAATGTAGTGGATTTTGGGACCGATGTTGGTGATGGTTGCCCCTAAACTGACGAAATCTTTCGGCATTCCCCAATCGGTGCTTGGCTTCCAGATTGCCCCGATGTCGAACCCGACGCTTCGCCCAATTCCGCTCCCTTGCTCGTTGGCAACGGGAACTGAAGAGAGGTTCGATTGAATGAACCGAGCTTGAACGCCTGCGCCAACTTCATCGGAAAGTTTTGTGGCGTAGCCAACGCCAAGTGCGAACTCTAACGAGCGGAATTTCTGCCCAGCTTGGCCATTCTCGAACGTCTGCTGGAACTCACCCAGGTCCAAAAATGTGATCTGGCCGCTCAGCACACCATCAAGATCATTGACGAAGGTTGAGCCAGCCAGATAGCTGTAATGGAGGTCGGCATTGAACTGCGGCAGCCATTTGGAATAGGTCAGCCCTAACTGAGTATTCTTCTGGTAGGCCAGCCCGCCGATGTTCCAGAACGTTGCGTTGATGTCGTTTGCCGTTCCCGTGCCCGATTCGCCGATGGCACTGTTCCGTGCGTTTGGCGAAATCAGCAGGAATGGAACCGCAGAACCGCCGCCGGTTGTTTGGGCGGATAACCCTATCGGCCCAAGCAGTAGCAGCGAAAGTGCCGGCAGTAACCGGCGCGAGACAGATGTCCACATATTGGAGATTCTCATTGAGTTTGGTGTGCAATTTACGTTCAATCTGGGCAATGCAAACGCTTTCGCGCCTTAAAAAACACGAAGGTTCTTCGTATCAGTTCGTGCTCTGCATCTGCTCCTGATGCTGTTAAACGGCGTACAGGGTCTCCAAATTGCTCGATAAATGCGTCCTTCTCTTTGTGAATTTCTCTGTGAGAGTTCTCTGTGTGAGTTTCTCTGTGTGAGTTTCTCTGATGTTGCTTCAAAGGCAATATAGCCGCCCGGCTATCACCCATGCAAGGGGAATTTAGACGGGGGGATAACACAGCCCAGTTGGCAAAAGTTTCTACAAGCACTGTACCGGCGTGTGCGGTTGTGGCTGTTCGGGGGTGGGGAAGGAAGGGAGAGTTGGTGATAGAGTTGGCGAAGGTTATGTTTGGCAGCAACCAATTCAGTCAATCATCAACTCACACGCACCTATGCAACCCGAAGCCTGGCTACGCGGCCCTGTTCCCAACATTGATCCTTACTTGATGCCGGCAGCGCACATTTTACTTCAAGCAGAAGATGAAATAAACGCAGCTGTTGCCGGATTAACCACCGAACAAATTTGGAGCCGGCCAGGCGGCGCGGCCTCCATTGGTTTTCACCTGCGGCATATTGCTGGAAGCACCAATTCGTTGATGATCTATGCGCGTGGCGAGCAGCTGAGCGATGAGCAACGCGCCGCAATCGCGCTGCAAGGTGAGCCGGGGATGGATCTCCCCGAACTGCTATCCGAGCTTCACGAAGCGTTTGCCAACGCCATGGAAAGCTACCGCACAACGCCCCGTGAAATTTTTTTGGAGCCTCGCGGTGTTGGCCGGGCAATGCTTCCCAGCAATGTTTTTGGAATTTTAGTTCACGCCGCCGAGCACGCCCAACGCCACACAGGGCAGATTGTGACAACGGCGAAGATTGTGAGGGCTGGAGTGATGTAATTCACGTTCATCGGGAACGCATGGTTTGAATGTGAGTACTGAGCCCCTTCGGTGAACCCGCTCATGCTAAGCCAGATGAAGCATGAGCGGGAAGGAGGGAAGGGATTATGAACACTCACCCTTCCCCACAACGCCACCTCACTTTTTTATTTCCCCACCACCACCTTCTTCGCCACTACCATCTTCTGGTTGCTGACGGTGATAAGGTAGGTTCCAGCGGGTTGATTGCTTAGATCGAGGTTGTGGAGCAACTCGTCGCCGTTCGGTTGCACGCTGTGGGTGCTGACCACGCGCCCTGCCGGATCAACCACCGTAACGCTTACCGGGCGGCCACCAAAATTCCCCATTGCCTCCACCGTGAACTCACCCGTTGATGGATTCGGATAGACCTCGCTCCACGCGCCTTCGCTTGCGGTTTCCTCCACCCCCAATGGCAATCCAACCGCAAAACTGAAAATCATCCGCTTCCCAAAATCTGCCGGAAGGCTACGAATCACCGTCACTTTCCCCCCCTCAATTTTTCGCAACGACGCGCTGCCGCTTCCAACTGCTGAAATCAGCGGATAGGCCAGCCCAAATCCTTCGTTGGCCACAATCTCCAACGTGTAGCAATCGGGCGGAAGTTGGAAGGTATCCAAATAGGTGGCGTTGATATCCATGCCGGAGCGGCCAATAATCTGGGTCCCCGCGCTGTTCTTCAGCGAGTAGGTGACATCGTTCGGGATGGCGTTGTTTTTAATCCGGAAAATGTACTCCGTTGCGGCATACAGTGGGGCTGGGGTGAAGATGGTTTCGGCCTTGTTGTTGCGTGCATATTCGTCGGTGCTGCCGTTTACGGCGGTTACTTCGGCAAAAAATTCTTTGTCGCCGATTCCGCCGCTGTACCATTCTTGGGCCTCAAAGGGCATCTCAACGGTGGCCGTTTCCAGAAATTTCAGCGAGCCGTTCCATTGGAAAATTCGGATTGTCCCGCCAACAACTCCGTAGCGAATTTCTGCGCTTGTCATCTCCGCCGCGCCGGTGTTTTTGATCCGAATTGTTGGATTGCTGCACATCGGATTGAATTTCCGGTAGAACTCCCAACTGGTTGGCTTGATAATCGCATCCACCGTTGCGTCGTGCTGGAAGTTTGGCGCGCCGTACTGGATCAGGTCCATCGTCATCACGTAGTTGCCGGTCCCCTGCCCGGTGTTGTTGGCCGGAACCGGATCAATGCCGTAATCCAGCCGAACGCTGTCGCCGCTGATGTAGGGGGTTAGCTCAAACTCATAATCATCCACCATTGCCCCCGGGCACCAGCCAGCGCGTGGCGGAGCCCAATTCCCGCCTTGAGCCATCACCGGATTCATGGCGCAGTTGTCGTTCTGCCAGATGTCCCAGGCAAACCGCTGCACGCCGTTGATATGCAGGTAGTGCTTTTTGTCGGCCCACTCGCAGCAGTGGATCAGCCCCTGGTTTGCGTCGTAGGTTCCTTCGTGTCCATGTCCGGTGATTCGCGTCTTGATGCGGAAGCCTTTGGCGGCTGGGTCAATCTTCACCGATTGCTCGGTTAATGCTTTGTTCTCGGCTAGGTTGCGGTAGCTGTAATTGCCGGAGCTTGGCCAGACGTGGTTCACTTTCACAACATCACGCGGCGGGGTTCCACGGATGAAAAGGAATTTCAGATCTATCAACTCCTGCTGGTTCCCCGCGCTGATAGTCACTTGGTCATGGAGGTAGGGGGCGTAATCGGTGACATCGTACACCCAGGTGAAGCCGTTCGGGCCAAGATCAAGGCCAATGCCGTACGGGGTGATGAACCGCCCAAGCTCCACAACATCCACCACTTCAAATGGCTCATAATACTCCCGCACGTTTGCCCGCAGAGTGACCCGCGCTGGCACTGCGGTGGAGTCTGCAACAGTGCCGTCAGGGGCGTAGGTGTAGCTTTGGCCGGCGGCCCAGACTTGAAGCGTATCGGTGGGGGTGGTGGGATCGGTGGGATGCTCGAACATCACAACGGTGGTTGGGCTGTTCATCACCGTGTCGGCCACCAGCGCCGAATCAAGCTGCGATTGATACTGTCCGCTCAGGAACCCAACATTTGGGCGGGTGCTGCTTGCGGTGAATCGCTGGAATATCCCGCTTCCGGTCACTGGCCGGTAGATTGGAAGGCCCATCATTACTCCATCGTGATTGCTTGCCGAGCGGTCGTCGGCGGTGGTTCCAACGCTGTCGTTCAGGGGGTAGTACAGAATCAGGCTTTGGTAATCGGGATTGTCGGGGGTGATGCTTTGGTTCATCAGGTTTAGGATTGCTGCGGTGTCAAGCTCCTTCTTCCAAACGGAAAATTCTGCAAGCCCACCCAAGTAGCTTGTGGAACCGGAGCTGACCCCTTTGCCAACAACAAACTCTGTGATGCCGGTCATCGCCATTTTTTTCCCCGAACCACTGCTCCACAGTTTCCCATTCAAGAAAATTCGCATGGTTCCGGTGGAGGCGTTTTTTGTGAAAGCCCAGTGGTTCCATCCCCCTTTTTGCGCATCGGCTGGGGCGGCTTTGTTGATGCGGTCGAACGCGCCGCCGTTGTTCCCTGCGTCCCAGTAGATGCTTCCATCACTCCAAGGCAAATGGACGTTCAGCACACGATTCCCTTCGGCATCGCGCCCTTCAAAGGCGTAGGTGTTTTGGGGAAGCGAGCGGTCGCCCAATGCCCAAAAACTGACGGTGACGGCACTATCAAGCTGGCTGAACGGGGCGGCTGCATCGGGAACGCTCACGTAATCGTTGCTGCCGAACTCCAGATAGCCGATTGGGCGGATTGCCGTAAGGCTGGTGGTGAGCGGTGTTGCTGTTCCCACCAGGGCAATGGAGGCTCCGTCGCTGCCATCGTGGCTAAGTTCCACCATCAGGTTCGATGTCCCATTCCACGTAAACGGTGTTGTGAAATCAATCCGAATGATGCTGCCAGCGCCGATGTTCGCCGTGCGTTGATAGACCGTTGCAAACCCGCTGTTATCGTAACGGTTCGCGGCCAGCGCAGCAAGGGTTGTTTCCTTTATCCGAACGGTCAGGTTCTGCACCGTTCCCCCCGCCGTTGCTGCGTCAAACTTTATTCCGGTGATAGGGCCAGCTGTCAGCCCGGCAGCCTTCAACTCCTCGGCACTCCACAAATAGACTCCTTTCCCGATTTCGGATCCGCTGTTGAACAACGATGTTAGCGGATAGGCTCCGGCCCCAATTTTTGCTTCCGTTTCTTGGGTGGTGCTGGTGATGGTTCGGTAGTATTGCCATCGCTGGTAGATGCTGGAGGTTGGCGCGGTGGTGTAGGCAAAAGAATCGGGCGCGGCAGTCCCAATCATAAAATTAGAGTGTGATTTTTTCAGCGAGTCAATCACCCCCGTGCTGTCGTACAGCATGGCGTTGGTGATGTAATCCCACTCACCGCACGGATATTTATCCTGCGTTGTGGCGGGGTCGCATTTCAGGTTTTGCAGCATCAGGATTTTTTCCCACCGTTCCTTCGCCGGGAACTGCCAGGTCCCTTTTCGCTTGGTGATATCCTTCCACGTCAAGGTTTCGACCGTGATGCTATCCCCCGACGATTGGCCAAACGCCACGCCGGAAAAAAAGCAGAAGCAAAGAAGGAGAGTTGCAAGAAGTCGGTAAGCAATCATGGCAGGTAGATTAGTAGTTGTCGGTTGCAAACGGAGGGAACGGTTGTTGGTTGTTCTGCATGGTTCATTCGAGACACAGAGGGGGAGAGAAGAGAGGGGGCTTCCTATTCGGCATTCCCCTCACTGTTGGATTGTGGTCAGTAGTCAGTGGTCAGTAGTCAGTGGTCAGTAGTCAGTGGTCAGTTGCAAGAACCAATTTGACATTCGACATTCGGCATTCCCCTCACTGTTCTCCCAAAAATTTCGTCACCAGTCCGGCGAACGAGAGGCCGTACCAGATGATATGGCTGGCGATATTTGCGTAGATGCCGGCCACAACGTCATCGGCCATAATGCCAAGCGGCCCGCGGCGGCGGTCGAAGTAGCTGGCGGGCCACAGTTTGGCGATGTCGAAGGCGCGGAACGTGAAGAAACAGATGACGGCCCACTGCCACTGTGGCTGGCCCATCACCAACGGTGAGGCCAGTGTGATCCACTGCCCGGCGAACTCATCAATCGTGACGAAACTGGGGTCGTCGCCAATCGCTTCCTCGCACGGGCCGGCAAGCCACAGCCCCACAAAAAATGCTACCGCACCACTGGCCAACAGCACCCAGGGGTTTGCAAATCCGGGGATGAAGTAGAACAACACCGCTACCGCGCTTGCCACGGTCCCCGATGCCACCGGCGAAAGCCCCGTGAACAGCCCGCTGGCAATCAACTGCTTCCAGAAAGGGATGTTATGCTCGCGAAGAAGTGCGGATAAATTTGTCATGGATGAACCGGAGGACGTGACGATTAGCGATCAGATATTGAACCGCAGTGATGATAGACAGCGCGGTCAGAAGCAGCATGGAGGTTGTGATAACCCACGGCGAAAACAGCCCCTTGATAGCCTGGGGAGAAATATACTCACGCAGCCACTCCACATTCCCCAGCGTGAAGGCCAGCACCACATACCAGAGGAAGATCAGTTGCAACGCTGTTTTCCATTTGGCAAGGTTGCTGGTGACAACCGGTTGGTTGCGGCGGTCGGCGATTACGCGAAGCACCGTTACCAGAACATCGCGGCCAACAATGGCCAGCACCATCCAGAGTGAGAGGATATCGAGGAACGCAAAAGCAAAGAAGGCCGCGCCAATCAGGACCTTATCGGCAAGGGGATCGAAGAACCGCCCGAAGCTGCTCATGGCATTGTATTTGCGGGCATACCAGCCGTCGTACCAATCGCTGATTGCTGCAACCAGAAACACCCCTGCCGAGGCTTGCACCATTACTCCATCACCGCTCATCAGTAAGTAGATGAACAGCGGTGTCAGCACAATCCGCGAGGCGGTGATGATGTTCGGCAGTTGTTCGGGACGCATGGGAAAAGATGTGCCAGGGGAAGCCCAGCGGCGATGCTATGCCAGCAGAATGAATCAGCTTCCGCGCAACCACGTTGTGGGACCCAACACTGACGCGGCAAAGGTACACAACCGGCTGGAATGTGGAAGAAGCTCATCCCGTGAAAATCCAATCTGCTACTCCATTTGGCAAATAGCGCTTACGCCCTGAACCCAGCCACAACAAATCATCAACAAACCGTGATCTTCCTTGCACGTCAGGCTGCCCGCCACGTAGCTTGCGGCTGGCACAATTCATCAATCCTTTCCTATCCCAACAAATGCGCAGATTGTTTGCTCAGTTCTTGGTGTTGTTGCTTATCGTTCCGGCGGTTGGTTCGGCACAAAAATTTTCGGAGTTCACCGAGTTCTACCGCTCGGTTCGGGTGAACGGGTTGGAGCAACTGGTGTTTGCTTATCCTTCCACCGATCCCCTGCGCGACCCATCGGCCTACGGGGTGAAACGGGATTCGGCAGGGCGGCCGGTGATGGTGATGCGTTTCTACTTTGGCAACCCCCACACCCGTGGGCTGTGGACGTACATGCGAATCCAATACCTCACCAGCAGTGAAGCCGGAACCACACTGCAACGCCGCACCTTCCACGCGCCGAACAACGCGCCAATGCAGGTTGGATATGCCTACGGTGAGGAAGCTCTGTTCCGTGCCAACGGGGAAATTATCCGCTACGCCCAGCTTGACCGCGAGGACAATCTGCTGGGGAAAGTTCCCATCGTGACCGCTTGCCGCTACCGCTACACCGCGCCAACCAGCGTGATCCAGGAATGGAGGTTTGAAAGCGGCAAACTCCATTGGGTTGCCAACAACTACCCCGACAGCTCGCAACGGTTTCTGGAGCACGCCCCCGACGGTGCGTACTTCCGAACCCTAACAATGGATGAGCGTGGCCAGGTGGCCCAGGAGAGTCTGCTGGGGATTGACAAACGTCCGTTTGCGTACCAAGCCGGGGTGTATGCTGTTCGCTACGTCCGCGACACAGTCGGGCAGATAACTTCCCTGAGCTACATCGGAGCCGACGGCGCGCCAACAGCCGACACATCGGGGATTTCCACAATCCAGTTTGAATATGATGACTGGGGGAGGGAAGTGGTGTGGAAAGCATTTGGCCTTGATGAAAAACCACACGGGGGTTCCAGCGATGGAGCCGCCAGAATCGTCCGGCAATACAGCAGTTTTGATGGCTCGTTGGAAAAAGAAGAAATCTACAATGCCGAGGGGGCGCGGGTTGGGGGTGAGTAGTGGGGTGGGCAAGCACACTGCTTCACTCTCAGTTTATTTCACCAGCATCATCGCAATGCTCTGCTGCCAGTCGCCCGATTTGATGCGGAAGTAGTAGATGCCGGACGGGTAGCCGGTCGCGTCCCAGTCAATGGTGTAGCGTCCGTGCTGCATCGGTTGGTCAAGCAACCGCGCAACCACTCTTCCTGATTCATCAAGAATCTGAGCGGTGACGTGGCCATCAAGCCCAAGAGAGAAGGGGAGGGAAGTGAGAGGGTTAAAAGGGTTCGGGTGGTTTTGCTGAAGGCTGAAGGAGTTGGCCGAAAGCTCAATCAATCTCAGGTTCAACCCGCACAGCGAATCCACCGCAACAACGCCACTTCCCGGAAGGCTTTGCGTGCAAGGTGCGTCCGGTATCGTCACCGTTGCGGCCACCCTTGCTTGTGTGGTGTTTCCCAAAAACAGCGTGAACTCCGGGGCAACCACTGCCCCAATTCCTGCAAGAGTTTTCCCCCTTGGAGCTTCAGCAAACAGCCGCAGGCTATCGGCTTCGGCTGCTTCCACCGTTAGCGTCCATCCTTCCAGCAATGTTCCGTTGGTGGCCGATTGCAGTTCTGCTGTTGTGGGGTGGGTTAACCGCATGATGGTGGTGTCGTAGCGAAGGCTTACCCGAACGGATGTGGCCTGCATCGCCGCAATATCTTGATGAAGCAACACGGGAACCCGGATGCTTCCCCCCAAGCGCCCGTGGAGGTTTGCGCCGATTGTCGTTTGCAAAATCCGTGGAGCAGTGTTCACCCACACCGTCACCGAATCGCTTGCGGCGCAGCCGTACTGGTTGGCCGCCGTGACGCGATAGGTGGTTGTGATTATCGGAGCGGCGATTGGGTTGGGGCAATCTGCGCAACTCAGTCCTTCGCGTGGCCACCAACGGAACTGCCCTGTTCCGTTTGCTTCAAGCCCCACACTCTCCCCCTTGCAAATCGCCTGATCTGACCCGGCCTTAACGGTTGGCAACGGAGTAACCGTAACGGTGAGAGAATCGCTGGCGATGCAGCCCAGCGTGTTGGTTGCAACCGCCACGTAGCGTGTGGTTGTTGTGGGCGCAGCAACTGGGTTTGGGCAATCGGTGCAACTAAGCCCAGTGCTTGGTTGCCAGCGGATTTGGCCAGCCCCAACCGCACGCAGCATTGCCTCCCCGCCGAAGCAGATCGTGGTGTCGTTGCTGGCTTGGATTTCTGGAAGGGGAACCACCGTAACGGTGATGCTGGCAGTATCGGCACAACGCCCGCCGTTGCTGACAACTGCGCGGTAGGTGGTGGTTGCCGTTGGCGTTGCGATTGGGGTTGGGCAATCGGCACAACTCAGCCCGTTTGCCGGAACCCACTGGATGTCAGTTCCCCCCGAAGCCAAAAGCTGAACAGAAGTGCCAGCACAGATGGCAGTATCGCTGCTAACCGTAGCCGCAACAAAGGGAACCACCGTAACGGTGACTGAGTCGCGGGCGGTGCAGCGGTTGCTGCCGATAGCTTGCAGGTAATAGGTTGTGGTTTGTTGCGGCGTAGCCATGGGGGAAGGGCAATCAAAGCACGAGAGGGAAGGGGAAACATCCCACAGCAGCAGTCCGTCGGCCAAGCCATGCAGTTGAAGGCTATCGCCAGCGCAGATGGTGGTATCCATTCCAGCATCAACCAACGGTAGTGGAAGCATTGTCACTACAATGGTATCGTATCCATTGCACCCAGCCTGGTTGGTTACTTCCACCGCATAGCTCCCCCCATTTCTCACAATGATCTTCTGTGTTTGTTCTCCGGTGGACCAACGATAGCTGGCGTACCCTGCACCCGCATCCAATGTTAGGCTATCTCCTTCGCAGAAGGGTGAAGTACCCGATAGAGTAATTGTAGGCGTGGAGATACTAGACTCAACAGCCAATTCTTTCGACGTAACGGTACAGCCATCTGCACGGGCGGCAGTAACGGAATACTGGCCAGGTTTCCAAACACGAATGGAACGGGTAAGCGCGCCATTGCTCCAGCGGTAGCTGGCAAACCCTGTGTTGGCTTCCAGTGTAATCGTGTCGCCATTGCACAGCCCCGTTGCCCCACGTATGGTAATGTTGATCTTCAGTGTATCAATCACAATACTATCGGTGGCAACGCAGCCGTGTTCGTTGATGCCAGTAACACGGTATGTTCCTGGCTCCAAAGCCTTGATTGTCGGGGAATTCCAAGGTTGGTGCTCCCATTGGAACCTCATGGAGGTATCCTCACTGCTTGCTTGAATTATTGTCTGGTCTCCGGGGCAAAGGGGTAAATGTTTATCGGTAGTGAGTTTGATTGCTGCAACTGGAGGGAGAAGCCGCACATGAGTTGTGAATGTTCTCGGGATAACATTGCAGGCAACTTCAATTTGTGGGAAGCCCTGGCAGGTGACTGAGTACCACCCAGAATCGCGGCAGATGATTTGTTGAGTTTTTTCTCCGGTGGACCATTGGTAGCTGGCATATCCCGATGGTGCTGAAAGTATCATCGAATCTTTCCCACACATCCCGGAATCCATCACGGTAATCCCTGCGGGGTTGAACTTCCATTGCAGAATCTCATGCAGTTGGAAGGAAGATGCTGTTGCTGCAGTAAGCCCTACCCACGCTTTTCCATTCAGCAACTTCAGGTTTGATTGAATATCTATCGGGATTTGCAGCAGTGGAAAGGAGCAGGTGTCCACATAAACCTTCAAGATATTGGACTGATATTCGATGATGGCGGTGTGCACCTTGCCGTCATCAATTTTGGGAGCCGGAGCCCACCCAAGCGAATGCTGAACCGAGGCAGTGTTTGGCTTCATCCAGCGGGTTTGCACGCTGATGTGATAGCTGAATGGTGGATCCTCGGGGTATCCATTGTCGAAGGTGTCGAACTCAATCGCTAAGCATTGTGGGATATCTGCGTAGCCCTTTCCATCACCGCTCAATCCTATTGCTGTTTCGCTGCTGTTTTGAATAACGAACGCAATTCCATCGGCCCCATTCAATCCGTTCACATCGAAAGTTCCCCCTTTGGCCGCAATCTTAAACTGGAACCGCGTCACGAACCCATTGGCTACCGATTGCTTCTGGTTGTACCACACTCCGCCAACTTGGCTAATGCCGGTTGGTGTCAGGATAATCGAGTTACTATTTCGTGCGGCCGACCCCACATAGTTGTAGCCAACCAGGGAAGCAGGAAATGAAATTTGCCCACGTGCCGTGATGGTGCAGAGCATCAACAGAACAACGAAGAAGAGCAAGCAGAGAGGGCGGAAGGAAGAAGAAATCAACATGCGAGCAAGGATTGAAAGATGGAAAAGCACACACTGAAGACCGAATAAAAGTACAGAACAGAACGGAGAAAAAATATACTCCAATGAAAGTGGTTTGCGATAAAAACCGCGCTGTCATTCCCGCGAAAGCGGGAATCCATGCGGTTTAGCACCTCATCCAGCTGAGTAGAAATTTGTTCCGAGTATATATCCGAACTTCTACCGCTTCTGAAAAAACAGGGTGCTTCTTGTGTTGCAAGAAGCACCCTGTGCGTTAGCAAAAAATCGGATAGATACGCTACCGAATTACTTCGCTACCACCATCGAACGCGCCACGGTTTGGCCGTTGGCAACCAGACGGTAGTGGTAGGTCCCGCTGCTCAACCCACGGACGCTGAAGCTGACGCTGTGGTCGCCAGCATCGCGTGTGCCTTCCTCAAGGGTCATCACTTCTTTGCCTTGCTCGTTGTAGAGCTTCACCGAAACATCACCAGCTTGGGCAATGCGGTAGGCCAATTTCACGATGTCGCGGCCTGGGTTCGGTGCGGTTTGCCACAGGGTGGTTCCGTTTGCACCCAATGTTGCATCCACACTGCTGGTTCCGTTGGCTTCTCCGGTTCCTGGCTGGATGCGTGTAGCCGTTCCACCAAGCTGGACGGTTTGCGCGCCGTTGGTGGCGTTGGTGTTGACGGTGAGCGTTGCGCTGGACGTTCCCTGGTTGAGCGGACGGTAGGTGACTTCCAAGAACTCACTTTGTCCCGGTGCCAGGGTGGTGCGTGGCAGGCGG
>JAEUSP010000116.1 GCA_016788565.1 Chlorobiota bacterium
GTGACATCGCTGAACAGAGCGAACTCGCTGCCGGAGGATCGGACGTTAATCGCCTCAATGTCAGTCGTATCAATCCACGGAGTTTCGGATCGTTGATAGGCAACAAAGACATCAATGATGTTGTTGCCGAAGATATTACCACCACCGCCAAAGAAAATCAGATCATCCTCTCCAGAACAATCGTGGTCTCGATATTCGATCCTATTATTACCTGGTACATACCACCACTGTTGTGCAGGCGAATAGTCTCTGCCATTGCGTCCCCACCGTTTCCCTCGTTCTCCTGCGTAGATATGCCCTTTAGGAATTTTTACTAATGCACCACTGGCAAACCCCGAACCAGAACCACGAATGAACAGATCATCTATCTGGTCTCCATTGAAGTCACCGCTAATTCCTCGTTTTGGAGTGATCCAAATTGGAGCATCGCAGGGAAGTTGGGTGGTGTCACTGGTAGAATAGCCTCCATTGGATTGTCCCCAGAAGACTACGGGCATACCGATGTCATATTTTTCTCCTCCTTCGGTGGTATCATCATAGAGGTGAATACTACAAACGATGTCGAAGAACCCGTCAGCATCAAAATCCCCTGTACAGAGGAAGGTAGAAATGGAGCCGATTTCTGTTGGCCCAATGCGGATACCTTCGTCAGGGGTTGGGAGTTTGTTTTTCTTGCCGTAGAACAACAGCAACTCGATGCCACGAGCAGTTTTGTTCGGCCCAAATGCAGTGTCACAACGGGTTCGTTCGATGATGTAGTCAGCCATCGCGTCGTTATTCAGATCACCCGTTGGGATGATCTGTATGCCAAATAGTTCGCCGGTTTCGCCAACCCACCCGGGCAAGCACTTCAGGGTAGCTCCATCCATGGTACCCCATTCCTGCATGTAGGCAACGGAGGGGTGTCGGGGATCAATGCGGGTTTGGGCGTGGGTTTGTGTTTGCCCAAGCAGAAGTGCTGCTGTTGTGAGCAGCAGGAGAAGGGTGGGTTTGTTGGTTTGTTTTGTCATTATCTACTCCTATCAATGCTGTTGAATAGCCAGCGTTCATACTGCTAACACAGGCAATCGGCGCTTTGTTAGCTACTACTGTTTGCTCTCAAGCAAATCTACTGCTTCAAATTTTCCTCTAACTCCTGCTGAATTGATGGCCGCTGTTTCCGAGAAAATGCACAGGTAGGCACAGTCACCTCAGTCCGGGATTCAGTCATGCAAAAAAAAATGCTGGGAAGCCTTTGCTGCACAAGGCTTCCCAGCGGACTGGAGGAACGAACGATTGTCGTTGAATTACGGCTTAAAGACGATGACGGAAAAATGCGTTGCTCTCCCTCTCCCCAAAAACATCGGTGGTGGTTGGTGGGAGGCGGTGGACCGCCGCCCCCCATTCCCCTGTTTGCTCAGATTGCACATCTCGGCTGCGCAATCTTCTCTCTCTCTCTCGTTGTTTGCGTTCTCTCTCAGTGCCAATCGTTTGGCACTGCTCCTTTTGGTGGTGTTGTGGGAAGGGTGATCTCTCTTTCACTCTTCCTTGTTTTGCTCTCTCAAGTTTTTTCTCACTGGCCGGCAGTGGTGTTGCCGGCCACCCTTCGTTGCGCCCCCCCTGCTTCGCCCTGAAGGGCTTCGCGTCCCCCCAATTCTGGGGGGAAATGGTGATGGGGAACTCAGCTTAGATTTTTCCTCCCTCTACCTCACCCAATCTTGGTGGAGCTTGGGTGAGGGGGTTTGCCGAATTGATCTCTCTCAAACTGTCGGCAGTGGTGTTGCCGATCTTTTGGTGGTGGTGGTTTCGATTGCCTGTTGCTATCAAGCACTCTATCAAGATAACGGGAGCGATTGTCGGTTCGGGGGAAATCGGTTATCGGTTTGAGGAAATGTGCTTGTCGGAAAAAAAACTTGGCGACGTGATTACTCCATTTCGGGAAATCCCAGCAGCGGGCAGCACTGAGGTTGCCTGCTGCTGGGCAGATTCCGAAACATTGGTTCCCCGCTTGGTTATGGCACAATCACCACTTCCAACTTGAAGGTGTTGTTCCCCTCGTCGGTTTCGGCGCAGGAGTTCGCGTCGTCCAGCATCAGCGTGATGATGTGAGTCCCTTCGGAAAGCTGGACTTTGGTGTGAGTAACCGCTTTTGTTTGCCCTGCGTTCAACGATTGGCCGGTGACGCCGCTTACTCCAACACCATTATCGGCAATGCGATTGTTGAACAAGCCGGTTCCAGCGTTGCCGTTGTTGGTCATGGTGTAGATCATCTCCATCGCGTACTTCTTGGTGGTGGCCACAAATGTTAGGTCGCTGGCTTTCAGGGTGATGCTTCCGCCGTAGTTCACGCCAAAAGTTTGCGTTGCGCCAACAATGCGGAAATCCCCTTTTGCAGTGATATCGCGAGTTGGTTTTGGGCGTTGCTGCCCCGATGTTAACGGGATTTGCTGCGGCTGGGCGGTTGTTGCGGCGGCAACAACCGCCATCAGTGCTGCCGGAATCATGCAAAAGCGTAGGATTGCGTTGATTGTGGTTTTCATGGTTCTGTTCCTTTGTTGTTGTGTGGTTGTTCTGTTGTTGTGATTCTGGTTCGGCCAGTTCTGTGCCGAACTATGCCTATCAAGGTAGCCGCCCAGCCTTCCGGTTTGCCGCCAACCGATTGCCGAAATCACGGGAAAACGATTTAGGCCGAAATTGGTAGTAGATTGTTGGGGGACATCAAAAGAAAGGCTCATCTTAAGGTAGTGTGGGAAGCAGGAAAACAGTTGAGGGGAGAGCGGTAGCAGCTTGGTTCGGTGGCTCCGCTCATACTTCGACGGGGCTCAGCATGAGCGGGGACGATGTTCGGTGGATGTTGCACACAAACCATAGATGAACCAAAGAAAACTCCAGAAACCAATCCCCGATCCCCGACTTCCGATTCCCGACCCATGAACCGTACACTGATAAATTTCCTAAACCACGGACTGCTTCCTTTCACCGGACGGGAAGCGGAGATTGAGCGAATTGTGCAATTCTGGCGCGCAACCTTCCATGCCCACGGATTGCGGGCAATGTTGATGGTAGGCGAAGCCGGCGTGGGGAAAAGCCGTTTGGCCGAAGAAGCCGCATCGCAAATCTCGATTGCCGGCGGGGTGGTGATGCAGGCGCGATTCTACCCCGATGCAGCAACCTCCATCCCTTCCTTGCTGGCGCGCGCGGTTTCACGGAACGCGGCTGCCCAACAACTGCTGAAATCTGATCCCGAAGAAACGTTGTCCGGGGTGGTCTCGGCAATCCTCCGTATCTGTGGGCTTCGGCCAACATTGCTGGTGCTGGAAGATGTTCATCTACTCCATGGCGACGCGCTAAGCGAGCTTTCCCCACTGCTGGATCGCCTTGCCGATGAGCCTCTCTCCATTCTTCTTACTGCCCGCCCTGTCACCCTTCCGGCGCGGGGATTGATCGAGCGATTTCTTGTGGATGAGATAGCCCTAACCGGCATCAACGAAACAGACATTGCGGCAATCTGCACGGAGATATTCGGCAACCACGCGCTGGATCAAACGGCAATCCGCACCCTTTCGGAAAAAACGTTGGGGAACGCAATGGCCATCCGCTCTGCGTTGCGCAGCGCGGTCCGCCCGGCCCAGCCGGGAAATCGAACAGCCGCAGCAGCAAACGCAATCATTGACGCACGCGCCGTTGTTGATTCGCTGGAACGAAACGTCCGGCTTCTCTCCGAAGGGATGGTTGCCCACCTGACCGAATCGGAAAAATCCGCCGCCGCAACCGTGGCGATGTTGGGGGAAGTGTTCGCCCGCGAAACCGCTGCACTTCTGCTGCCGGATGTGGCCGCAGCAATCAACCCGCTGATCTTCAAAGGGATTCTCTCAGTCCCCACGGCATCCCCTTCCTCCCTTGCCGAGCATCGTGCAGTCGGGACCCCGTTGAGTTTCACCCACAACCTGATCCACCGGCATTTCGTGGAAAACTACCCGCACGATCCGAACATGATCGTGCAGTTGCTTGCCGATCACCGCACCCTCTACTCCATCCTCCCTCTGGAGCTTTTGGGGAAACAGCTTGGCCAGATCACCACCAGCACCGAAACAGGGCTGGAGGCACTCCGCAGCATCCTAACGATTGCCTTTGTGATTGACGGAACCCGGATGTGGCGCTCATCGCTGCGGATGTGGGAGATTGCCGCCAAGCTGGGGGCGCAGATTCGGCAAGGATTAGAAGCCACGGCCCAACGCGAACTTGACGCAATGCTGATCCGCTACCGGTTGCAGTTGTTGCGGCGCGAGCAAGCTCCGGAATACACCGAACTGGTTGGCGAATTGCTTCAGCTCAGTTCCCAGCCCGCCGACGAAACATGGGGTGAGTATCGCCTGGCAGGGCTGATCTTCCAGCGGCGATTGCTGCGGCGAAAACACCCCGAACAACTGGCGGCACAATGGGATGAGGTGGAGCAAGTGGTTGCGCAATTCCCCGCGCTTCGCCACCACATGCGCTACGTGGGGAACATGATTGACTTGGGCCGGGCAGCAAGCACGCTCCGCAACCCGCAACTGATGCGCATGGTGGAGCAAAAATTGGACGAACTACGGAACATCCCATCCATCCCCCCCGAAATCGTTCGCAGTGCTTTTCTTGGCATCTCGCCAAACTTGCTGTGGCTGTATGAAACCGAAGAAGAACTTCAACGGCGGTTAGAATCTATCCAGGAGCTTGAACGGCTGACAATAGAGGAACGGAAAAGCGATCTGCGAATCCAGAAGGTTGGGTTGTACCATGAAATCGGATTGCTGGATGAAATGCTTGCCGACGTGCAACGCTACCTTCCGCGATTCCGCGAGCTTGGCCTGCGCCCGGAAACCATCAGTTGCCAGATAGTATCGCTGAACGCCCACGCAATGCTGGGTGCCGATTTCACAGCCCTGGCCCAGGAAGCCGAACAAGCCTGCGCCATCACTATCAACACCCTGCAAGGGCCAGCCCGCCAGCTTGCCGGGTCAATCCTGATACGCACCGCGTTGCTGCGGGGCGAACCCCAAACCGCTCATCAGCTTCGCGAACAGTTTGGGGTTCGCAGCCAAGACCTTACCACTACCCTTGTCTATTTGCTGGATAACAACATCATCAGCGAAACCGAGGAGACAACTTCCATTTTGCGGGAGCCAATCGCACTGTTGATCCGGTTGCAGGAGTTTGTTCAGCAAGGGGGAACGGTTCGGGAAATTGAGGAGGTTGTTGGGGAAATTCTACGCCGCCCAATCTTAGCCATTGAAGATTTGGCAGCCACCCACGCAACATTCCGGCTGGTGGGGACCATGCCGCAGGAGTTCAAGTCACTGCCTGATTCACTACGCCGCCACCTGCACGATGGGCTTGAGCGTGTGGTGCGCCACCTTGAGCGGCTTCGGCTTCCGGCACTGATCCCCCCGTTGCTGAAGGAGTTTGGCCACGCATTCAGTAAGGGTGAGCTTACCGCAGCCCGCGCCCGACTGAACGCGCTGCAACGGGAACGGGAATCGGAGCAGCTTGCCAGCAGTGAGTCGGCGGAAACCCGCACCGAAGTGATGATGTTCGGGAGCATTGCGGTTCAGCAACCGGGGCAAGAGCCGGAGCGCGTCCGTGGGGCGCAAATCGCCACACTGCTGGGGCTGATGACCGCCAACGAGATGCTTGCCCGCCCCCTTTCCCACCGTGAGTTTGTGGGGTTGGCAATCGGCAACGAGCGCGACCCCGAGAAGGTGCGGAAGTCGCTGAACTTTGCGGTGTTCCGGCTGCGGGAAGCGATTGGAAGCGAAGCGGTAGATACCACCGGCGAGGTTCCCCGGCTGAACCGTGAAGCCGTGCGGGTAGATTTGATAGAAGCCGACCAGCATCTGAAAGAAGCGATCAAGGCACTAAAAGAAGGTGGATTGCTCCGTGCAGTCCCGGCGGTTGCCGCCGCGATTCGTATTGGTGGCGGCCAAGTTCCCTTCCCAACTTTATATGATGAGTTTTTTGAATCAGCCCGCGAAGATTACGAAAACACCCTTCGCGAGACCTTGCTCCGTGTGGCCAAGCTGCTAGCAAAGGAAGGAGACCTTCCCACCGCCGAAGAATTGCTGGAGCAAGCCTTTGCAGCAATGCCAGACGACGAAGAAATCGCCGAACTCTTCCGCGACGTGCTTCTACGCCAGGGGAAGCGAACCGAGGCCAGACGGGTAGAGATGAAATTAGCGGAGCAGCAGGAAGAGTAAAATCGTTAATAGGGAGAACCGCAATGAAAATCTCCTACACAAAAACCATGATGCCTATACTGCTGCTCACAACAGCAGCACTTCTGCTTGGGCAAACACAAACCCACGCCCAAACCCGCATTGATCCCCGACACCCCTCCGTTGCCTACATGCAGGAATGGGGAACCATGGATGGGACAACCCTCCAATGCCTGCCTGGG
>JAEUSP010000121.1 GCA_016788565.1 Chlorobiota bacterium
GCTCTGGCCCATGATGGCCTACATGGCCCTTTGGGACGAGCCAATCGGCATTGACCACAACGCTTACCGTATCATCACCAGCAAGATTCAACGCCGTATTCGCGAGCTTCACCCTACCGATCAAACGAAGTGGCGCGGTTGCTACTACAACTCCTTAGGCGGGTTTGGGACCTTGCGGGTACAGACTGGCGATTTTGATTCCACCGCCCAACGCTCGGCAAGCCTGGTGATGTACCACGCCTATCCCATGTCCAGCGCCGCACCCGCCTACTACGCAAACAAGGACAGCATGGACCCAGCAACCTTTGAGCAGTATTTCAACCAGTACCCCTACGACACAACGGACATCAATGGAAACCCTGCTTGGAAAGCTGGCTATTACGGATCAACCTACTTCCCCAGCACACTGCCAGCATACCAGAATTACACCAGACAGTTGGTGGGGGTGACAATGGTGAACGGTAATCCTTCTGTTGGCGGGCTGATGACCAAGCTACGGGCCAACAAAAGCGTGATTGACGATGCACAATTCAAATTTCAGCATTTGGGGAAGCCAAAAATTCCGGTGTATAACAACGTGCAGCAGGCAGGGTACTTGGGTTTTGATAGCAACTTCACCGGAAAATGGAGCACCCCCGGAGCGCAGCCGCGAACGCCGGAAGTGATTACTGCTGGGGCGTGGTTATCGTTGAATGCTGGGAATCAAGGGATCATGTTCAGCGACTTATTGACATCGGGTCATCACTTTGGAATTTTCAGTTTCTATGGTGTCTATCCCCGGCTACCGGACGACACAATTCTGAAAAACCGGATGAAGGATTACGACACGCTGCGGTTAGACCAAGTAGGCTTCAGCACTGCCACCCACAACATTCCCGGGATGTGGCTTGGATACAAGCAACGGTTCAACGCGATTAAGAAGATCACTTCGGCAATCAAGCGGTTGGATACGCTCTACACCAAATTGGAGTACAACCCGGCATGGCAGATCAGCGTTGAGCGGTCGCAGGACTCGCCGGAATCGAAGCTGCAAGGATATCCCTTCAGCGCGATGCCGCTGGTGGATTCAGCCTACACGATCATGGCCGATACGATTCTTCGCCCTGATTCGTTGGGGAACTACACCAAAAAGATGGCTGGCAGCACTCCCCTTGCCGACTCCATCCAGCACACCTACTTGGAGATTACTCACTACAAGTTCAAGGATCAGCAGCGGAGCGCGACCGGCGAGCGGGTGCTGCTGGTGACGAACAAACGGACCTGGCC
>JAEUSP010000133.1 GCA_016788565.1 Chlorobiota bacterium
CAACCGCGCCACTTCGTTTGATCGGTAGGGTGAAGCTCGCGAATACGGCGTTGAATCTTGCTGGTGATGATACGGTAAGCGTTGTGGTCAATGCCGATTGGCTCGTCCCAAAGGGCCATGTAGGCCATCATGGGCCAGAGCGTATCGTCGTTGGCAAGGGTATCCAACTGGCTGAAGATCAGCGAATCCATGCGGTAGCTGGTGGAGTAGCGTTGGGGGCGGTCAAGGTAATCGAAGATGTGCTGGGAGATGCTGCCCCCCAAGACTTGCAGCGGAACAAGGCGTGTGGAGGTGATGTTGAAATGGAGGTCGCCTTGCTCCAGCACGTTGGCACCATCGCCGGAATTGGTGAGGCGGCGGAAGGTGGCGGGGGGAACAATGCCTTGCTGCTTCCAGAGGGCAAGGACAGAGTCACAGCGCGAAAGGGTGTCGCTGTACGTTGGGCTGGGATAGCCAAGATGCTCCTGCCCATACACCTGTCCATCGCTCCGGCTGGTGTCCAACAGGTTCATCAAAAAGGTGAATTGCTTGTGGTCGTAAGAAAGCTGAGTTTGCCCGATATACATCTGCTTAGTGATAGGAAGGTGAGCGATGCGAACGTAGAATGGGCAGCGACAGGAATCGCAGGAGGCATCGCGCGAGACCACGACCCGGCGGATTACGTCGAGATAGGCAAGGGGTGCATCGTTGGCAAGATCGTTGAAAATTGAATCTTCTTCTCCTTGAATTTTCAACATCACCCTAAAATCAAACCACATCGAAGAATCGGGGACCTTGAGATAGTTCGTGTAGTACAGACCATTTCCCCGTGTTGTCACTAACTGGGTGAAGCGTGGTGCCCCCATTGTGAACAACGAATCCGCCGTTGAGCTTCCGGAACGGCTAACCGCCACCCCAGCAATAAAACGGTTTGGAATCCAATACACGCTATCCACCGCTGCATTCGAAGAATCAAGGCGATCCCGAAAATCCTTGATATCTACCGTGTCGCTGCGCGAATCGTAGTACCAATCATACGAACGGATATTCTTCTGCATGAAAAAGGTGGTATCCACCGCGTAGATCAACTTCAAGCCCACCGCTTGGGCTTGCTTTGCCATCGAAAAAAAACGGTCGAGCCGATGGGTGTTCCTATCGTTGGCGTGACGTACAGGGTCGTCCATATATGTCCAACTGCTGTAACCACCATAGTGGTAGGTGAAGTCCATGTTCAAGCTATTGCGGCAGATGCTTGGGTTGTAGATTTCTTCACCGCCGATATGGAACTCATCGAACCCCCAACCACGGATCGGGGCATCCGGTTCGGTAGTTTGGGCAATGCTCTGCATGGTGGCCGCAATGCAGAGCCATGCGAGCGTGATCCACCAGTGTGTTGTGTAGGTGTTCATTGTGCTTCTCCGTCTTGAGGGTTTGATGGTTCAACGTGTTGATTCGTCAGGTTCATCTGAGGAGGCTGCGCTTGAATATCTATTGGGAGGGTTTCTACCCCAGAAGAGAGTTGGCAACGGAAGTCAATAGCGTGTGGAAGATCACGAAGCCTGCCACCGTAGGTCGGTATTTCATCCTTTGGTGGTGCTTTCAGAAAGTGAACATTGCCTTCATACCGGACAGCAAAGCTGGGTACACCGCTTCCATCAATATCACCCAGCCGTTTGAGAGTTCCCCAATTATAGGTATGGCTTCCCGGAACTTGAGCCATCACATCAATCAGCGAATCAAGGGTTCGTCCGGTAGTATAAATCAGAATGAAAGGACTTGAGTGAGCCACGATCTCCGAACGGTCATCCCCGTTGATATCACCCAGATCGAATAACACATGTTCGCTTCCTGTCCAGCCATCGTGCAGTGCTGTTGGGGTCGGCATCTTTACCCAGGGGCGCAACGGGAACCGACCATTAGCGCGGTCGACACTATCGGTTCCTGTTCCATACTGCTCCAGCAATCGTTGCCCTGGCTTGCCAGCAAAGACGCTGATCCTTCCTCCCTCAAAGTCACCACCAATCGTGACCAGATCAAGGACATGATCGCCCGTGACATCGCTGAACAGAGCGAACTCGCTGCCGGAGGATCGGACGTTAATCGCC
>JAEUSP010000011.1 GCA_016788565.1 Chlorobiota bacterium
GTCGTCGTCGCGGATGTACTGATCCACAAACGGCTTCTGCTGCGAGACCAACACGTACTCACGCAAACTTGGCAGCTGGCGGTACAGCAGGAATTTCTCCCCTCGGTCGTACGCCTCGGTAGAGGCTGATAAAATTTCAATGATTGCTACCGGGTTGGTCAAATTGTCCTTGAATCCATCAGCTGATTTTGGCTGGCCACAGACAATGGAGAGGTCAGGGTACGTATAAAGGCCCGCCTCATTCACCTGCACCCGTAAATCACTGGAATTCACCAAACAGTTGCTCCCCTTTAGGCGGCTGAACAGCTCCCCAGTAAAGTTTACGATCAGCCGATTATGCGCCTCGGACCCTCCGGCCATTGCGAACATCTCCCCCTGGTAGTACTCACTTTTCCACTCGGCTTCACGCTCGATGGCCAAGTATTCTTCCGGCGTTAGATATTTGCGCGGGAGTGCGTCCATGGTTCATGGCTGAATTGCGGATTCTGCGAAGGCTACTCGTTGTACACAAACGCGGCTTTCTCGAACGGAAGCTCAATGTCTTCAAAGCGGATGGAGAGGTCTTCATCCACGATAATCATGCTGTTGCGGCCCACTTTCACGAAGTCCGATTTGTGGGTTGTGAACGGCTCGCTGGCAAGGATGATCGTCTCACTCTGGCCGTCGTCGGGGATCATGTAGCAACGATCGTTGGCCGCCACGTACTCCCTGCCGAACATGTAGTAGAGCGAAGCCGGCTGCACCCGTGGGTTGGTGGTGTAGCGTGTGGCAACGATTGCTTTGCCGTTCGAGACACAAAGGTTCAGGTAGGAATGTTCGCGGATGTCGTGTTCGTACAATAACGCATTCAGGTCATCGAACATCCCGAACATTGCATCTACCATCTGCTGGGTTGTGACATCCCCCAACGGGTTGTCTAACTTATTCAGGAACATTCCGAACAGATGCTCGGAATCGGTGGAGCCATGGACGGCATCGTAGGCCTCGGTGTTCAGTTCGCGAAGCAGTGCGCGGCGGATTTTCCCGAAACCTTGCACCATCCCGTTGTGCATCCACGTCAGTTTTCCGTGAACAAACGGGTGGCAGTTCACTTCCTCCACCAACGACCCCGGCGTTGCCGCGCGGACGTGAGCGAACAGCATGGTGGTCTTGACCTTCTTGGCCAGATACCGCAGGTTGATATCGCTCCATGCCGGACGCACCGAACGGAACTGGCACGGTTCGTCGTCAAGGTTGAAATCGTACCAACTGATCCCAACGCCATCGCCGTTAATGGGGATGGACATTTCCTGGGCGCCGATTGATTGGCGCTCGATCAGCGAGTGCTGCGGTTTGTAGAGTAGGTCGTAGGCAAGAACTGGTTTGCCGATATAAGCCACGAAACGGCACATATTCATTCGATTGAGGGTTCCTTGTGCGGTCGTTATTCTCCGAGAGAGGTGCGCGAATATAAGCAGCCGGGAAAATTGGCCAAGCCTTTGAAGCAACTTAGCCGCGCAGAAGCCTGCAAGCCTTAGGCTGTTAGAACTTCATCCCAGTGTGCAGCGAAGCGGTCGGCAACCTCAAGCAGTGTGTGGGCGCGCCCTGTTTCGGCAAGCATGGAGGTCACGGCGTGATCGGCAATGCCGCAGGGGATGATCGCCCCAAAGCGTTCAAGGTCGGTTGTGACGTTCAGGGCAAAGCCGTGCATGGTTGTCCAGCGGCTTGCGCGCACACCAATGGCGCAGATTTTCCGGCTGTTGCACCAGACCCCGGTGAGTTTTTCAATCCTGCCGCCGGCAATTCCAAAATCGCCAATGGTTTTAATGATGACCTCCTCCAGCGACCTCATGTACCATCCCAAATCCTCCCGGAAATCCCCCAGCCGAACGATTGGGTATCCAACCAGTTGGCCCGGGCCATGGTAGGTGACATCCCCCCCGCGATCAACATCGAACACCTGGTATCCACGCTGGCGGAGTGTTTCGCGCGGGGCAAGCAGATTGCGGTCGTCGCGGGCGTTTTTGCCGATGGTCAGCACGTCGGGATGTTCGCAGAACAGGATTGTGTTCGGGCGTTCCCCCCGCAGCACCTCATCAAACACCTGGCGCTGAAGCTGCCAAGCATCCTGGTACCGAACGCACCCCAGCCACCAAGCCGTAGCGGTGCGCGGCTGAGTAATCTGCGTTGTTTCGGTTGCCGGCATCATACGGTTTTTTCAAGAAGATCGCTGCCGAAGAGTTGTGGATTCTTCGGCAGCGTTCGGTTGCTTTACATATTCAGTGCTTCGCCGTAGGCATCGGCGGCAGCTTCCATCACGGCTTCGGAGAGCGTTGGGTGGGCGTGGATGGTGCGGAAGACCGATTCGCCGGTGGCTTCCAGCGACCGCGCCAGTCCAAGCTCGGCAATCATTTCGGTGGCTTCGCTTCCAACGATATGCGCCCCCAAAATCTCGCCATATTTGGCATCAATCACCAGCTTCACAAAGCCATCGGTTTCGCCGATTGCGCGCGCTTTACCGCTGGCCTTGAAGGGGAACTTCCCAATTTTCAACTCATATCCCGCAGCGCGTGCGGCTTTTTCGGTCATCCCGACCGAGGCCACTTGCGGCTGGCAGTAGGTGCAGCCGGGGATGTTGGAGTAATCCATTCCCGGGGTGTGGTGGCCGGCGATGTGTTCGGCAGCAACCACCCCTTCTGCGCTGGCAACGTGGGCAAGCCAGGGCGCGCCCACAACATCACCAATGGCGTAGATTCCTTCCACGTTGGTTTGCATGAACGTATCCACCTTGATGTGGCCACGCACAACTTCAACCCCCAATCCCTCCAGGCCAATCCCCTCAATGTTTCCGGTTACGCCAACGGCGTTCAGCGCAAGGTCGGCGTTCAAGGTTTTTTGTTTGCCGTTTTTGTCTTCCACCACAACCTCAACCCCTTCGCCAACGGTTTTTGCGGAGATCACGCGGTGCTCGGTCAGCAGCTCAACCTTCCGTTTCTTGAAGGCGCGGGCAACCTCTTTGGAAGCGTCCTCATCCTCAATCGGCATGATGTTCGGCTGCATTTCAACGATGGTGACTTTGGTCCCAAAAGCGTTGTAGAAGTAGGCGAACTCAACGCCGATAGCCCCGGCACCCATGATAATCATGGAGTTGGGGAGTTTCTCCTGAAGCATTGCTTCGGTGGAGGTGATGACGTGTTTGAAATCCACCTCAATTCCTGGGAACACCCGTGGGCGCGCGCCGGTGGCAAGAATAATGGCACGGCAGGAAAGTTGGGCGGTTGGGTTGCCGTCGGTGTCGCGGACCTCCACCTGTCCTTTCCCTTTGGCCACCCCCCAACCGTTGATTACGGTGACGTTATTTTTTTTCATCAGGAAGCTAACGCCGTTGCTGTTGGCATCGGCAACCTCGCGGCTTCGTTGAATCACCCGCTGGAAATCCACGCTCAGGTTATCGAAGCTGAATCCGAAATCGGAAGCGTGGTTCAGGAAGTGCATGTATTCGGCATTTTTCAGCAGTGCTTTGGTGGGGATACATCCCCAGTTCAAGCAAACGCCGCCAAGCCGGTCGCGTTCAACAATTGCGGTTTTTAGGCCAAGCTGGGAAGCACGAATTGCGGCAATGTAGCCCCCCGGCCCGCTGCCGATGACGATAACATCAAACTGAGTGTCGGCCATGTGAATGTGGGAAAATCGTTGTCAGGTTTGGCTGGATGTACGGATGGTAAGCAACCACGATTGATGATGCCAGAACAGGCCGAACATCACCGCCATCAAGCTGCTTTCACTCCCTTGCGTAAGGGGCGCAAGTTACTACCAGCCCTGTGGTGGTGAAAGAATACTCGTGAAGTGTTACAGAATCGGGAGCGGTGGTGTGGGAGCCAGAAATCGCGAGGCCACATTGAGGTTCGTTGGGTTGCTGCTGGCTACCGGTTTCCTTCCTCTTTCTCCCCTTCCTCCACCAGTTTTGCGATCACGTCTTCAAACCCGTCTGTGGCCCCAACCGAAGCGTTCAGGAACAGAAGGCGTTGTGAGGCCAAGCGGATTTGTTGGGCAACGGTGCTAAGCTCCACAACCTCACGGTAGCAAACAGCGGCATCATGCAAACGCCCGTCCAATTCCAGCAGTGTTCCGCAAATCAGCCGAAGCTCGACCGACAGCGGCGAGGCTTTGGCGCACTCAATCAGCAGCCCGTAGGAACGCCGCCGCTGGCCAGAGCGATGCAGCGTGAACGCAAGATTCCGGAGGGCCTCGTTGTTGGTTGGATCCAGCTTCAAGGCTTCCTCAAACTGCTCGCGGCTCTCCTCCTCCTTTCCAATCGAAGCCAACATCAGCCCAAGCGCGTTGAAAAGCGAGGCCTCCCCCCCCAACTCGGTAATTGCCGAACGCATCGTGGCCAGTGCTTGCTCGGATTTCCCAACCCGCAGATAGAGCGAGGCCAGCGCCGGAAGCATGCGCGGCTCCGGCTGCTTGCGCTCGATAAACTGCGCAAGGAACCGCCGTGCGTCCCGTATTCTTCCGGCATCAATCAATTCCTCGACGTATGCAAGAAGCGACAGGAAGCTATCGGTGGAAGGCCCGATGCTTTGGTTGGTCACGTAGGTGTGTGTGTTGACGTTGGTTATACCGCCGGCAGAGAAGCGTCACAAGCAGAACTGAAGCGAAGTTCACGAATTTCTGGCAATGTGCAAAGAGCCGAGTTCAACGCAGGAAGAATTTTGGTATAATGCACAGCCTTCTGTACGATCAACAAACAGATGAACCAAGGATACTTAACCAAGAACGCTATGGCCAAGGAATTGCGACTGCTGCTTGGCGCAACCCTCCTTCTGCTTCTTGCTGCAACGGCCCCTGCGGTTGCCGACGATGTTGTTGTCCGAATTTTGTTTTTCACTGGGGATGTCACCGTGAAATCAGGGGGCAGCGCATCGGCAGCACGCATTGGGCAAGCCGTTGGGAAGAAGGATGTGATTATCCTGAAGGGGAACGCCACACTTCAACTCTCGGTAAACGGGAAGGTGCTGAAGTACAACAAACCCGCCCAACTGAAGGTTGCCGATGCAATCAAACGCGCCGGCAAAGGGGAAAACGAAGCCGTTGCTAACTCACTCCGAACACTTGCCGCTGCAAGCGGAGCCGGGCGCAACAGCCGCCACAGCGAAGCCGGCGCAACCCGCGCAGCCCCCCCCACAGATTCCTCGCGGCTGCTTGACGATGCCAGACGGAAAGGGATGGAGACAGTCAAGAACGAAGCCAACAGCGAAGTTGGAAAACAGCTTGGCATTGACGACCCGCTTGGCAAAGCCACGGGCCTGATGGACTACCTGCGTGGCGACAAGCTGATTGTGTTGGAGCCACGCTCGACAGCAATCAGCAGCGGGCCAGTAACGTTCCGCTGGCTTCGCACGCCGGGGGTGACAAGCTACTCCATCACAGTGCGGAACTACTTGGGGGATGAGCTGTTCAAGACCTCAGTCAGCGATACCCAAGCCGTTTGGCCAACTCCGTCGCTTCAGCCGGAAGCGGTTTATACCTGGACCCTTCAGAACGAGGCGAACCCTCTGAATCGCTCCACCTCCTCCTTCTTCCAAATCAGCGCGCAGAAAGATGCCGAGCTTCACGCAGGGGAGCAAGCCTTGCTGAAAGAGCTTGGCCAAACCGAGGACCCCGCAACCATGATGATGCTTGGCGCGCTGTACGCCGACCTTGGATGCTACGGCCAAGCCGCACGCTACTTCACCATGTCGGCAATCAAAGCACCGGAACACCGGCAGGACTTGCTGGGAATGGCACGCGAACAGTATCTGTACAACATTGTCATGCCGGAGGAAGATGTTGCCATTATCTGCCGATAGCCCGCCAACATCCACGCAATCAACCGCCGATCGCCCAGCCAGCAGCTACCAGATGATCCCCATTTTTTTGGGGTTCATCGTGGTGTTTTTGGTGGGTGCGCTGCTGTACCAATTGGGGAGCATTCTGCTTCCGGTGGTGATTGCGGTGTTTGTCAGCTACGTCTTCAAGCCGCTGGTGATTTATCTGGATAAACTGAAAGTTCCCCGCGCAGTATCCATCATTGTGGTGTTGGGGATTGTGGCCGGCGGAATCTACGGGCTGTACTCCATCATCAAAGCCAGCGGGCAATCGTTCGTGGCGGCCGCGCCGAAGTACGAACAGCGATTCAACACACTGCTGGCCGACCTGAAAGTTGTTGCCACCGACTACGGGATTGACCTGAATACCGCCGTGCAGAGTGGCTTCGATTTTTCCACCATCAACTCCGTGCTCACCAACGGCCTGAACTCCTTCCTTTCGCTGATGAGCAATTTCTTCTTGATCCTTCTGTTCACCCTCTTCATTCTTGCGGGAACCGGAACCGTGGCGATTAAGATCAAACGGGCATTCAGCGCCGAGCGTGCCGAGCAAATCGGGGAGGTGATCCGCCGGATTGACGAGAAGGTGCGGCGGTATCTTCTGACCAAAACATTAATCAACCTGCTGATGGGGCTGGTGACAGCCGGAACACTCTATCTGTTCGGTGTTGATTTCGCGCTGCTGTGGGGGTTCTTTGCGTTCCTGCTCAACTTCATTCCGAACATCGGTTCGGTGGTGGCGAACATCCTGCCGGCACTTATCACACTGCTGCAATTCGGTTCGCCGGGGACCGCAGCGTTGGTGCTGGTGCTGCTAATTGTGGAGCAAAACTTGATTGGGAACGTGTTGGAGCCACGCATCATGGCATCGGGGCTGAACCTTAGCCCGTTAGTTGTGCTGATGTCGTTGGTGTTTTGGGGATGGTTGTGGGGGATTCCCGGGATGATCCTGGCCGCGCCACTGACGGCCATTATCCGCATCATCTGCGAGCAGATACCGCAGCTTCACTTGATTGCAGTGCTGATCGGTGGGGTGGATTCCGACAGCCCTATTCGGAAACAACAGCGGTTGCTGGTGAATCCCCAAAAAGGGAAGTAAAACCAGCTTGGCCAGAGCAGTCCGTGGTGGCCGCACAGTCAGTCCCCAACGGAATCGGCAACCCACTCCAAGTATCCCGCCAAGCCAGCAACCACCGGAACCGCGATAATTTCTGGAAGCTGATATGGGTGCAATTCTTTGATCCGCTGCTGTAGCTGTGAGTATTGCTGGTGCGTGGTTTTTATCAGCATCACGGTTTCTTCCGATTCCTCCACCTTCCCTTCCCAACGATACACCGAGCCAGCCCCAGTAAGGATAGTGCAGCAAGCCGCGTGGCGTTCCTGCACCAGCGTTTGGGCAAGTTGGCGGGCGGCTTGGGGGGTTGGCGCGGTGGAAAGCACCACCAGAACTGAGGTTGTTGCTAAATCGGGCATGATCGGTTGATGTGGTTTGTGCAAAAAGTAGATGGAAGATCGGCTGCTTCTTGGTTCGGTGGCTCCGCTCATACTTCGACGTGGCTCAGCATGAGCGGGGGCGATGTTCGGTGGCCGTTGCACACAAACGTGAGATGAGCAAAAAAAGGCAGATGGTTTCCCAGAATTCTGAGTGAGCCATCTGCCTTTGGAATGTACTGGCAACCTGTGATGTGGGCAGCCTAATCGTTGGGGGCTACAACGTTGAGTTCAGTATCACTCGCCCGTTGTAGTAACCGCAATCGGTGCAAGCAACGTGGTGCAACTTCATCTCGCCACAGTTTGGGCATTTGCCGAACGCTGGCGCGGTTGCTTTGTAGTGGGTGCGGCGTTTGTCACGGCGTGACTTTGAGTGTTTCCGTTTTGGATTTGGCATGGTCGGTCTCCTGTTTCTATGATGTTATTGTTCAGTTACTCAGTCTTCTTTTGCTGGGCTTCCACTCTCTTCTTCCCCTTTCTGGAACAATCCTGCCAGCCCTTGCCAGCGCGGGTCAACCTCGGTGTTGGTGCATCGGCATTGTTCGTTGTTCAGGTCGGCCCCGCAGCCGGAACAGAGGCCTTTGCAGTCATCGCGGCAAAGGGTTTTCAGGGGGATCGCCAGCAACAGTGCTTGGCGGGCTTCTTCATCAAGGATGATGCTATCGTGATTTCCCGGCAGCTCGCGAATCTCTTGGTCATCGGCCTGGGGCGAAACCCGCTCACCAGGAACGATGATGTGGTAATACAGGCTTAGCTCGGCATCAACTGGGAATTCCGTTTCGGCAAGGCACCGGTCGCACTCACGCCGGATGGTTCCGGCCAGTTGGGCATTAACGATAATTTCGTGAGCAAGCCGGCGAACGGTTCCGCTGGCCGTTACTTCCCCCAGGAATTCATCAAGCCCGATAGCCGCTGCCGGGGCCGTGAATGCAAACGCATGATCCCCATCGGCCAACGCCGCGATGAAAAGCTCCATCTGCGCGTCCCCTCTCTTGTGATGCTTCATAACTTCTCTCTCTCTGGGCGTTTTCAATGGGCAGAAAAACTCGGCAAAAATAGGTGTGCAATCGGCGCAAGCAATCACCCGTTGCGAATGGATACGAAAGACACGAAGATTGCGGCTCGGTCTCCGGTAGAATTTCGCAACAAGCCAGTTCAAAATTCTCACACCTAAACAAATGCCTTTTCCCCCCATCACGGCATCACCACCAATTTCTTCACCCCGCTCTCCACCGCCTCACCCGCTTGGTTGGTCCCTTCGACCCGATAGAGATAAATCCCGGTTGGCACAATTTCGCCGTTGCTGGCGCGGCCATCCCAGCTTACTAACTGGTCGCCAGCATGGCTTTGGAGGGTGGCGATTGCCCCGCCACTCTGCGTGAAAATCGTCACCGTTGCGGTGCGGGTTAGTCCGCCAAAGGCTACCCGCTCATCTTTCAGCAAGGAAAAGGGTTGCGGGTAGGCAAAGGCCCCCGAAAGGTCGCTCCCCTCCAACGTGAACCCAACCACACTCCCCGCGCCATCACCAATCTCTTTCCCCTGAAGGTCCTTCACCCCTTTCACCGTCACCAAGTAGGGGCGGCCCAGCGGGGCAAGCTGGTAGGAATCGGGAAGCGAGAGCAAGGCCCGCTGCGGATCTACCGGATCAATCGCCACGGCAAGGATTGCACCGGGTGGGTCAAGCTGGTAGTTGGAAATATCAGTCGCCGTTGCCGGGTCCGGCTGGCGGTTGAACTCAACGGAAATTTGATGCTCCCCCGTTTTGGATGCACGCGCCGCAATGAATGGAACTCCATCAGCGGGAGCGGGGAACTCCACCGTGACGCTGCTTGCCGTGTCTGCCGGCGAGCCGTCGCGGTCACGAAGCAGGTAGGTTGGCTGAACCCGAACAACACGCCCGGGATGCGGCGCAGAAAACCGCACCAATAACGTCGAATCGCTTGCTGCAATCACCGATGAAACGGGAAGTTCCTGGCCACTCTGCAGGTCGCGTACCAGCACCGCTCCGGCGCGCTCGGTGCTTTGCCGCATCGGGTAGCTGAAATGAAGCAGCAAGGATTCCGACGAAGCGGCCAGGGCCGCCACCAACCGCGCTGGCTGGTGAGCCGTTACCACCAACAAATTGCTGGCGGTCGCCACCTCACCCGTTGCAATGTTGATTGCCCGCACCAAGTAGGCATACCTTCCCCCTGATTTCAGTTTTCCATCCGGCATTCCCGCTCCAGCGTCAATCGTGGTTCGGTTGTTTGTTCGTTGAATTTCTTGCAGGCTAATGCTTTCGCTTCCGGGAAGGACCTGGCCCGACAGCACCGCAAAGGAATATCCACTTGCTTCTGGGCCTAACCACGAAAGGGTGATTGCCGAATCACTCACGGCCCACCCCGACAAGGCAAGCGCTGGTTCCGCGCCACGGATGTAGCTGGAATCCAACCGGTAAAAACGGATGGAGTCGCCGTCGCCAATCCCCACACCACGCTGGTCCCCATTCCCCAACGGGACGGTGAACAGGCGGTAGTTGATGGGGCCGTAGGTCCACCACACTGGCTTGATTGCTGTTCCCAGAGCATTGCCGTCGAACAGATAGACGTTCGGGAAAAGCGATAGAGCCAGATACTGCTTCCTTCCCGATGCAAGGTTCACCCCGCCAATCGCATTGCGGAAACCGCCGCTGATTTGGCGATACGCAAACCGTTGGCTCCAGACCAGCGAATCGGTTCCATCGGTGAATCGGAGGTACGCATTCACCTGCCAGTAGGGGGCTTCGTACTCACGGTCGTTGTTCATAAACGGTGAGGAAGCAACGGCGGTGAGTATCAGCGAGCGACCTGCAAAATTCACCGCACCAATCAGCGGGGCGTTTCCGCTGCCGTTGTTCAGCTTGGTCCAGACTAACCGGAACACGCCGTCGTCCCCCCGCTCGTAGGCCATGAAATCGTTGTCGTCGTCGGCCAGAAGAACCTCCATCCGTCCGTTGCCGTCAAAATCGGCCAGCACCGACTCGCTGTTGCTGAAGCTGTTTTTTCCGCCAGGGACTGCGGGTGGGGTTGGATTATCCAAGCGGGCAATCTGCTGGTAGCCGGTTCCGCCCCACTTCAGGATGTAGAAATAACTTCCGGCGGTGTCCGGCTCGCGGCTGCGGACGATTAGCTCCATCGTGCCATCATTGTCAAAATCAAACGTTCCGCTGGGGTAGAAGCCGCCGCTGGTGGTGTCGGCAAATTTGATGGTGGCAAACGGCGACCCGCCCACGGTGGCTTGCTCGAACACCACCCCCTGCCCGGCTGATTGCCCAAACACCTCCAACAACCCGTTTCCGTCGGAATCCCCCAGGCCCCGCGGTGCCCAGTTTCCGGTTGAATCGCGGGGGGTGAACGCCGTTCCATCGAAGGAGTAGGCGATCAGTTTATCGAACTGCCCGGCATTGAAGCGATTGAGTAAAAAGCAGGGCTTGCCGTCGGCATACATCTGCGCGGTTTGGTCCAGCGGGTATCCGTACGGAAGCACCGGACCCGCTTCAACAAGGGTGTTGGTTGGCATTGCGTCCGGTTCCAACATCACGTTCAGCGGGGCCGATGCCGAGCCATGCAACGCCGTATCGCCGGCACTGTTCACCGCAATCACGTAGGCATCGTAGCCAACCCCGCGCTCCAATTCTTGGTCGGTGAGATAGAGGTAATGCGTCCGTGTGAAAAGCGATTTTTCCGGCTCCAGATCAAGCAGCCGCCACGGGATGTTCGGCGATGCTGTTGGCCGAAGATAGACCCCGGCCCGCGTCAAATCGTCGGTGCGGAACAGCAGTGCAACAGCGCGGCGGTCGAACCTCCAGATGTTTGCAACCTCCACCGGGGCTGTGAATTTCGGTGCGGTGTGATCCACAAACAATCGGACGCGCTGCTCGGTTTGGCGGCCATCGGTCAGCATCAACGTCAGCCGCAGCGTGAGGGTGGTGTCGGGCAGCCCGGCCGTGCTGAAGCTCCCCAACGTGTCGCGCATCAGCCCCTTCCTGCCCCGCTTCCCAATCGGCTTCCACTCTTTTGGCGTTTCGCCCAGGCCGTAGGAAAGCTCCCACCAATCCAGCAACGGGGCCATCACCGAGCCAATCACCGCCACGGCCGTGTCGCGGCGGAAACCAGTTTCGGCGGGTGGGTTTGTCAGGGCAACTTCAGCCGGGCCGGGGAAGTTCACGGCACGGCGTGCGTTCACCCGTCCGGCTCCGTAATCAATATCCCAGCCATCGTTGCGGCGGTCGTCGGCGGTTAGCTCCATCACCGTTCTGATCTCATCCGGGGTCCATGTTGGATGAAGCGTCCGGAGCAACCCCGCCACCCCCGCCACAAACGGCGCGGCCGCGCTTGTTCCGCCGAAGCCGGTGGAGTAGCGGCCAAACGTGTTTGTGGTGGCGATTGAGGAACCAGGCGCGGCCAGCGAAACATGCGATCCCGAAGTGCTGAAACTGGTGCGGACATCGTTCGAGTCGGTGGCGGAAACGGAGATGACTTCGGGGTAGTTGGAAGGGTAGTGATTGAACACACCGCCATCGTTTCCGCTGCTGCCAACCAACACGCAACCCCGCTGGTAGGCGTAGCGAACCGCATCGTGCATCAGCGGTGAGTAGTAGCTGTCGCCGAAACTCATATTGATGACCTTCGCGCCACGGTCGGCGGCGTAGATAATGGCGGCGGAGATGTCGTCATCCTCCCCATTCCCCCGCGAGTCGAACGCCCGCAGCGCAAGCAACCGGGTGCGCGGGGCAACGCCAGCAACGCCAATCTGGTTATCTGCCGCCGCCGCAATAATCCCTGCCACGTTGGTTCCGTGGGCGTTGAACTCACCCGACAGCGGATCGAACGGCACGGGGTCGCGCCCGGTCCAATCGCCAACGTTCAGGGCTGTTTGGTCCACAAAGTCAAAGCCGATAACATCATCGGGGATTCCGTTTTCATCTTGGTCAACTCCATCAAAATCGCCAGCAATTCCTTCCCGCGTCTCGCTGGCCGGCCAGGGGTCGAACCTGCGGTTTCCGTTGCGATCCTCGGCGGGGTTAATCCAGAGTGAGGGGAGCAAATCGGGGTGCAGGAAATCAATGCCGGTATCCACCACCCCAACAATCACACTGCTATCCCCTTCGGTCCGTTCCCACGCGGCTTCAATTTCCAACTTCCGCAATCCCCACTGCCGCCCGTACAGCGAATCGTTGCGGAAGCCATCCACCCGGTAGGTTCGGTTCGGGAAGGCAAGCTCCACCTGGGGCTGCGAAGCCAGCTGGGAAAGCAACGGAGCCACGGCGGCAGCGGAATCAAGGTTCACCACCACGTATCGGTTCAATCGGTTTGCGGCAAGCAGTGAGGTTGCGGTTTTTCCGTTCAAGAAGCTCCGCATCTGCGCTGTGGCCCCAACTCGGTTGGCGCACTCGGCAATCACCCCCTGCATTTCTTTCTGCGTGACCCCTTCGCGCAATCGCAGAATCAGCGAGCCAGGTTCGGGCAACGGGCGTTTGGACTGCCCCACAAGGAGAGCAGGAGCCAACAGCAACCACGCAGCGATACGGGCAACGGCAAGGAAGCGGGAGCGAGCTTGGCAGAAATTCATCAAAAAAGATACGAGTTGGGAGGAAGAGTTTGGCAACAGCCGCAGATTTCTGCTTACGTTGGCAAGCAGATCAACAGCAGATCAACAAACGCAAAGCACGTGAATTTTCGCAGTCCATCCAATCCCCAAATTGGTGGGGGAACTTCATCATCAATCGGGCATCTTCCGTTCGCGGCTTTTATCGGCTACGGCACAGCGCGGCGGGCGTTGCTGTGCACGTTGGTGGATCCAACGCTGTGCGGTGTGGTGGTTGCGGGTGGGGTGGGCGTTGGGAAGTCGGAACTGATATCCAGCTTCGGCCAATTTGTTCGGGAGCAGATTGACCCGCACACACCCGTTGTTCGCCTTCCGCTGGGCATCACGCAGGATCGTTTAGTTGGCGGGATTGACCTTGACGCAACCATCACCCACGGGAGGCCAGTGCTGCAACCCGGGGTGCTTTCGGCGGCCAGCGGCGGCTTCCTTCTGGTGGATAATCTTCCGCTGCTGGATTCCACAATCGCTGCAACCATCGGCCAATCGCTCGACTCCGGAACGGCACACTGCCAGCGTGAAAATTTGGGCCAGCAGTTCGCCGCACGCTTCACACTGCTTGCCACGGCAGCCCCCAGCGAGCGCCCAATCCCCCAATCTATCGCCGATAAAATCCCCTTCCTGATTCCGCAGGAGCGGCGGCTTCCGGCGGAGTATCTGGCAAAACTGCTGAGGCTTCGTGAGGAGTTTGCTGCATCGCCGCAAGCAATTGCTGAGCGGTATTCCGCCCACCAGCTGCGGATGGCCGAGCGTGTGATGAATGCCCGCGCTTGCTGGTCTCAAATCCGGGTTAGCGACCTTGCACTCCAAGAATTGATTGAGGCTGCATCGGCATTGCAAGTTCGGGGTGAGCGTGGGTTAATTTTTGCGGCAAAAGCTGCGCGCGCCCACGCTGCCTTGCGGGGAGCATTGATGATCGAGGAGCCAGACCTGAGTTTTGCGATAGCCACAATCCTTGCGCCCCGCACCCAGAACATCCCCAACCCAACCGAACCAAGCCCCCAGCAACCGGAAGCAGAGGAACCTCCATCACTCAAAAATGAGAACCAAAACGGAGCACAGCCCAACAGCCAGCCCAACAACACCGACGCGGAAACCGAAGGGGAAGGAACCCAAGCCGAGGGCCGGCAAGATGAGCAACCGACGGAAACAGCAAGCATCATCGGGGAATCGCAAGCCGGCGACGAGCAGTTGTTCGACCCGCTGGATTGGAGCAACCCGATACCGCAGCTTCAGCAATTTTTTGAGCAAGCGCTTGGCTTGGAATCGGGCAAGCGGGGAAGCCGCAAGCAGTTAATTCGCGGGCGGCACGTCCGCACAACCGAAGGGGAATTGGGCGGAAGGCGGATTGATATTCTGGCCACGATTCGCGCCGCCGCCCCACACCAGCAAGCCAGAAATCGCAACGGTGAATCGCGGGTGGTTGTGCGGAGGGCCGACCTGCGGGTGAAAGAATTTTCCGAGCGGGCCGGGACGCTCTTCATCTTCTGCGTTGACAGCAGTGGATCAATGGCAACCAACCGGATTCGCGAAGCAAAAGGGGCTGCCGGAAGGATTCTGCAAACGGCCTACATCAGCCGCGACCGCGTTGCGGTGATTGGCTTCCGAGGAAGCGAAGCGGAGTTGTTGTTGCCCCCCACAAACTCCATCGAGCGCGCCAAACGTTCGCTGGACCGGATGCCGACCGGCGGGGGAACGCCGTTGGGATCATCGTTGGTGATGGCACTTGCAGTTGCCGAACGGGAGCGGGTTCGGGGGAACGAGCAAACGCTGGTGGTGATCCTGACTGACGGGCGCGCCAACGTGCCAATCGAAGCGGGGACCGCTGCAATGATCCGTGAGGTACGCCGCAGGGTTGTGCAGGAAGAGATGCAGAAAATTGGCGAGGCATATCGCCACGCTGGTTTGCGTTCGGTGGTGATTGACACCCGCCACCATTTCAGCCAGCAATCCGATGCCGTCCGCTTAGCCGAGCAGCTTGGGGGTGAGTATGTTTTTCTTCCGCAACATTCTTCGTGAGTGTTCAAAGCATTGTTCCCGCCGCTACCCGCCCTCACCCCCCGCCCTCTCCCAAACTGAAATTGCTGCTGGTTGCCTCACATTGGTCAGCTGGGAGAGGGAGCCGAGGCGAAGAGTGAAGAGTGAGATGGGAAGAGTGAGATGAAGCCAAAGCCAGCAACTGACCAATGACTAATGACCAATGACTAATGACTAATGACTAATGACCACTGACCAATGACCACTCCCCCCTACTTGTACTCCTTCTTCTTAAAACTCACCGGCTTCAACCGCTCGAACAATTCTTGTGTTGATGAAATTTTCGCCGGGTCGTTGATGTCGAAAAACCAAAATTGCTCGATGTCTCCCCTGCTCATTCCGGTTTGCATTGTGCCTTGCGATTTATGTTCGGCAATCAGCCAGTTCACCACGATTTTGTAATCCAGCGCGTTTTTAAATCCGAATTTCACTGTTCGATCAAAGAAAAAACTTGGCTTGCCACTGCTGACTTTTGTTTCGGGATAATTTGCCAGCATGGTGAACCGTGTTGCTGCCGTGTCCCCTTTTGTTGAATCGGAAACACCAAGAACAACCGGGCGTTTGTCTGCCGGTAATTCTTTCACCGCCTGAAGTGCCAGAATTGTTGCCGATTTATGGTGGCCGTGAGTTCCATCGGTTGGCAGCAAGCAAAAAATGTAGTTGTAACCTTCGCGAAGAATAATTTCTGCCAGCCGTTGCTTCACCTGCGTTAGGTTCCAAACTCCGGTATTCATCACTTCTGCTGGGTCGGTGGAATACCGGGTGTCTTTCTGCTCCATGAAATAATAATTTCGGATACCTATCCACTTCCCACCGTTCATCAATTCTTGCTTCCGAATTGTTGGCAAAAACTCTCTTCCAACAGCTTCTTCGGTTAGCTCCAAGCCATAAATTGATTCGGCCAGTGTGGAGTATTTGTAGCCGGCCTCGCCGTTGGTTATCACCGCAAGGTCCACTTTCCCTTTCAGGTCGTGGGTAATTTTATAAACGGTGGCTGCACACCCCGATTCATCATCAGGATGCGCGTTTACGATCAGGATTTTTACCGTTGTGTCGGCCTGGCCAAACAATGCGGCAGGGGTGATGCTTATCAATGCCAGCATCAGGAAACATTGAATATGCTTCCGGCGGCTGATTTGGCTGGTTCGGTTATTGTGGCTCATCGTTGAAATCGGCAGTTGTTGGTTTGGTTGCAGCAAGCTCTTCGCGAATCGCTCGCTTGGATATTTTCCCCGTTCCGGTGCGGGGAAGCGTGGGGAGAAAAAATATGTGCCGAGGAATTTTATACCCGGATAGATATTTTCGGCAAAACTCAATAATTTCATCAGCAGAAATTTTATTCGGTTCGAGCAGCACCACAGCGGCGGCCACTGTTTCGCCAAAAACATCATCGGCTAACCCAAAAGCGGCTGCCTCCAGAATTTCTGGATGTTGATAGAGTATGTTCTCCACTTCCGTCGAATAAACATTTTCCCCGCCGGTGATAATCATATCTTTTTTTCGATCCACGATTGTCACGTATCCTTCTTCGTCAATCACCGCAAGGTCGCCGGTTTTCAGCCACCCATTCTGGAATGCGGCGTTGGTTTCTTCCCGACGGTTCCAATATCCGGGCGTTACTGTTCCGCCTCGCACAAGAATTTCGCCAACTTCTTGCTCGTTATTACTCACCTGATTTCCGTTGTCGCGCACAACCTGCAATTCAACCGTGATAAATGCCCTTCCCGTTTTTGATTTAAATCGGAGCTGATCTTCTTGGGGAAGATTTTTCAGATGATTTTTCAGCAGGCTTAGCGTTAAATATGGGCTGGTTTCCGTCATGCCGTAGGTTTGCACGTAATCGCAGCCAAAGGTGGCAATAATTTGGCGGACAACTTCCGGGGGGATCGGCGCGCCACCGCTCAGGATATACCGAAGCGAGGAGTACGAATATGCCGCAATTTGCGGGTGCTTCACCATCAGGTTCAGCATGGTTGGGATAAGGTTGGTGATGGTGATCCTCTGTTGCTCAATCGCCGCAAGCGTCTGCTCGGCCTGGAATTTTGGGACGATGACGTGGCAACCGCCCACCAGGGTGATTGCAAACGTGGCCCAAGCATCGGCAAGGTGGAACATCGGCGCGATATGCCCCCAGCGGTCGGATTCGGAAAGGCCAAACTCGGCCACGGCGCCAACCGCGTGAAGATACACGTTCCCGTGAGTGAGCATCACCCCTTTTGGGCGGCCAGTGGTTCCGCTGGTGTAGTAAAGTTGGGCAACGGTGCTGGCGGTGATGATGTCAGGAAACATCACCTCACCCGCTTCGGCAACGGCTTGCTGGTAGCTCACTTCCTCCACACTCCAGCCATTGCTCGCTGGCGGATCGCCAATCCAAATAACTTTGGAAAGTGTGGTTCCGGTTTGCAGCCCGGCATTGATGGTGGCCTGGACAATCGGCGCAAACTGGGCGTTGGCAATCAACACCTCTGCTTGGCAATCGGCAAGGATTGCGGCAAGCTCGGCAGAACTCAGCCGGAAGTTGAGCGGGCAGAGGATTGCCCCAAGCGCGGCGGCAGCAAAGTAGCTTTCGATGTACTCGATGGAGTTTACATCCAGCACCGCAATCCGGTCGCCAGGGGCAACCCCTGCCAACTGGAGGTGGCTTGCAAAATTCCGCACACGCTGGTCAATGGTGCGGTAGGTGACGGTGCGTTGGTCATCAACCGCCGCAACCGAATTTGGGAAAAGGGTTGCGGCGCGGCGAAGTAACTGATAGAGGTTCATCTGGCCGAAATTAGCACGGGAGAGGGAACTTTACGACATTGCGCCCAGATGCAATTCACACAAACAGATTTGAATCACCAAACAATGACCAATCAAGAATCGGAGACCCCGGCCCCCCGGCTTCGCAAAGGGAATCAATACAAACTGGCCGCCGAATCCGCAGCGTTTGAAGGGGGATGCGTTGCCCGATATGACGGGATGGCGGTGTTCCTTTCCGGCTGCGTTCCTGGCGATACGGTGCTGGCGCAGATTACCCGCACCAAACAACGCTACGCCGAAGGGCGCACGGTGCAAGTGATGGAACCCAGCCCGCACCGCGTTTCCCCCGAATGCCAATACTTCGGGACGTGCGGCGGGTGCAAGTGGCAGAACCTTGAGTATGGCCAGCAGCTTCGTTGGAAACGCCAGCACGTTCTGGATGCTTTCCAACGAATTGGGGGATTGCAGCAGGTGGAAATCCGGCCAACAATTGGCTGTGCCGAACCATTCTTCTACCGGAATAAAATGGAGTTCTCCTTTGCCGACCAGCGTTGGCTAACCGAGGCCGAAATTGCCAGCGGGAAGGAGTTTGTGCGGAATTTTGCGTTGGGATTGCACGTGCCGGGCAGATACGACAAGGTGTTGGATATTGAAGGTTGCTTCCTGCAATCGGAGCTCAGCAACCAGATATTGAACGCCACCCGCGCCTTTGCTCTGGAGAACGATTTGCCCCCGTACAACTTCCGCACCCACACCGGGCTGCTTCGCAATTTGGTGATCCGAACGTCGCGGGGGACTGGGGAGACGATGGTAATTTTGGTGACAAGCGAGGAAGCGGATGAAGCGGTGGAGAAATACGCACGATTCCTTCGGGTGGAGTTGCCGCAGGTGACAACCATTGTGCAGGGGATTAACCGGAAGAAGGCGCAGATTGCGTTCAGCGAAGAGGTTCGGGTGCTTCACGGAAGCGGCACAATCACCGAAACCGTTGCGGGAAATTGCTTCAGCATCTCCCCTTTTTCCTTTTTTCAAACCAACAGCTTGCAGGCGAACCGGCTGTACCAGGAAGCTCTGGACGCTGCCGAAATAACAGCCAGCGACCACGTGTGGGATTTGTACTGCGGTGCCGGAACCATCACCCTTGCGGCGGCGCGCCGCTGCGGAAGCACGGTGGGAATTGAACTAAACGAAGGGGCCGTTGCCGACGCACGCGAAAACGCCAAGCTGAATGGAGTTGAGAATGTTGAATTTATTTCCGGCGACTTGAAGGATGTGGTGGAGAAAGTACGCAGCGTTCCCGATGTGGTGATTACCGACCCGCCGCGTGCCGGAATGCACGAGGATGTTGTACGGCGGCTGATGGAGCTTGGCCCGCGGCGGATCAGCTACGTTAGCTGCAACCCCACCACCCAAGCGCGTGACTGCGCAATGTTGGCCGAGCGTTACTCCGTTGATTTTGTGCAGCCGGTGGATATGTTCCCGCAAACCTACCACATCGAAACAGTGGCACGGCTGACGTTGCGGTGAGTTGGCGTTGCAGGGCAAGCGGGAACGGTATTCCCTGTCCCGTTTTTGCCCCCCTCTACTTCTGCAAAATGATGAACTCCGTTCGGCGATTTAATTGGCGGCCTTCTTCGGTTTCGTTGCTGGCGGTGGGGCGGGTTTCGCCGTAGCCGACGGTGAACAGCCGCTTGGGGTCCACCCCCTTGCGGATCATGTAGCCGCGCACCGATTCCGCACGAAGGTTGCTCAGTTTCATGTTGTAGAAATGGTCGCCAGCGTCGTCGGTGTGTCCTTCAATTTTTAGCCGAAGCGTTGGGCGCGCACTCATCAGTTCAACCAAGTAATCCAATTCCGGCATCGAGGCAGCTTCGATGGTGTAGCGGTTGGTGGCAAACCGGATATTTTCCAAGATCAGTTTGCGCCCAACTTCCAGCACCGAAAAACTTTTCTTCACGGTCACTTTCTGGTTTGGCAAGCGGATTTCCACACGGATGGAGTCGGGGATAAAGTCCGCACGGGAACGGTAGGTGGCGGTGTAGAGTGAGGTCATGGTGTTGACAAACCGGTTCAGCACCTCGCTGAAGGGTTGGCGAATATCGAACACCTGCCCTCCGGTTCGTTCGGCAATTTCCGAATATCCCTCCACAGCTGGCGAGGTGATGCAGAATGCCCGAATCTCGAAGCGGTTCAGGATGGTGCTGATGGTGCGTGGGGTGTACATTGTTCTTCCGCTTCCGTAGGTGTGGTAGGAAGCATCGGTAATCAAAATTGCGCAGCGGTTTGCGCTGGAACGGAAGTTCATTCCGGTTGCCGCACGCAATGCCTCCAGCGCGTTTTCCGGCTCGTCCCCTCCCCCTTCAGCCTTCAGTTTACTCACCCATGTTTTGAACTCGTTGATGTTGTCCGTCAGCCAGTAGCGGTCGTTGACGTTGTCGTCAAACACCACCAATCCCAATCGGTAATCAATCCCTTTTGCGGCAAGGCGTGTGGTGAACTCATCAATGTTCTGCTTCACCGCATCAATTTTATCCCCCATGCTTCCGGTGTGGTCAATCAGGAAGACGAAATCAACGGGAACACGGTTTTGGCTGGTGATAAGTGAGAGTGAGGTGACTTCCTGGGGCGCGCTGTTTTCCGTGATGACGATGTCCGATTTCCGCAGGCTATCCACAAACCGGTACTGGCGGTCGAAGACATCGAAGACAATGCTGACAAAGGGGAATTTGGTGATGTCAATGTTCCGAATCGCCACCCGCAAGTTGCTGTCAAGGGTGATGACGGTGGTGGATTCTAGAGTTCCTGCGCCGCCGTTATCCTGTTTTTTTCCCTGTGCAATTCCGTGGGTTGCCAGCAGAAGCAGCGCGGCAATCGCCACCCACATTTGCCGGAGCGTGCGTTGTGTTATGGATGAAACGGTTGGGGTAGCATTCATACGTATCGTTAGCTGGTTCAGTGCGTCATCTGGGGTGGCGCGGATGCTGGTGCGGTGAATATCCATCAGTGCTGGCTTCGATGCTTCGACAAACTTAGCACTTAGCACAAGCGGCGGCGAAAAAATAGAACGTTCCTTGTTCACAAAACGATTGTGTCTCTGCCATCAGCATCCAACTATGGATTAACTACTGGCAGAGACACCATAAGCCCGTTGCGGGTAACGCGCCGCCCCCCGAACGTTGGGGAAATTGCGGGACAACGGCGCGCAACCGTTGGGGAAATTGGTTAATTCCCCATGTCAATCTTGAATCGCAGAATCGGCGAGATCATAAAGAAGTGCCGTTGCTCCCACGGGGCTGGGTTTTCGCGCAGCAACGGTGTGCTGTACTTTGCTTCGATAAACAGCCAGTTTGGGAAGAGGGGGATAAACCCGGAGATCATCAAGTTTTGGTTGGCAAGTTGCGCGCTTAGGCCAAACGGGAAGCCCGATTGGTTCAAGTAATCCACTTTGAACATCACCCAATCCTCGGCGGTGGTTGGGTGGATGATGCCACCGTTCTCGTAGCTGACAACCGTTGCTTCCGATTCGAACTGCGAAGGATTTTTCTTGGTGTGAGCCACGAATTTTCCGGCACCATCAACAAACCCCAAAAATCCACGGGCGTAATCTTGGTAGCTTAAGCCAACGCTAAAGCGGAAGAAGTGCTCGTAGTCGTTCAACCATGTTTCCCAGAAGAGGGTTCCCTGCACGACGTTCCGCAAGAAATATGCGGCCTTTCCGGTGTCGGGAAGCGCGCCACGCTTGTTGATTGCTTCGGGGAACCAGACCACCGATTTATCAGGATCGAACCCACGCTGCTCCAGCTTGCCGAACGGGACCTCGGTATTCAACGACATACCGAAAATGGAGTTTGTGGAGAGCCAGAATACCGGCGGGCGATAATCCACGCGGGCAATGGCTTTCCCACCCAACGAACCATTCAGCAAACGCGCAGGGATGGTGCCGCTCAGGAAGGAATCATCTGGCCCGCCGAACTTCAATCGGTAGCCAGCGCCCAGCATCACGGTAAGAATATCGGGAACCCCTTTGGAGCGAAGCTCGCCGTTATCCAACTCAATAATTGGATATTTCAACGAAGCCTTCCCCTGGCCTGATGCCCAGAAGTGGTAGCCGATTTCATCGTTCCCCAGCATGTGCTCAATTCGTGCACCGGTGGTTCCGATCTGCACGGTTTGCTTGAATGCCGAGACGGCGATGAATTGCCGTGAGTTCACCGGATTCAGCACGTCGGGAACGCGCTCGGGGTCCTTGGAGGTGACAGGGCGAGCCGGCTCGATCACTGCATGGGCGTAGTTGCGCAGCAGGATTTCTCGGTACAGACCATCGCCCAAATCATTCTGGAGTTTACGGCTACCGTTGATAACAGCATTTTTTGATGTGTCGCCAACGCGAATTGTCAGCAATTCCTGGGGGCGGCCCGGCTGCACAAAGCTGGCCACCACAACCATGGAATCCCCTTCGCTGACGGCGTAACCGTAGCCCCGGAAAATTGTTGCCAGCTTAATCTTCAGATTAGCCTCCAAAATTTTCCACCGCGGCATGTACTTCTCAAGGTCGGGATCCAACCGCGTCATATCATCAATGTTTTCCCGAAGGTCGTTTGTTGTTGGCGGTTGTGCCGCCGCACTTGCAGGCAGAAGCAGCATTCCCGCGACGATCAGAGCGGCCCCCACGGGGACCGCAAGTCTCAACAGCTTTCGCATTCTATGGCTGATAAATGGAACGTGTGCGTTATTGAAGATTTCGGGTTGCCGTTGGTTAGAAGTGATACTTCACCGTCACCGCTGGCGCAAAAATGGTCTTGTTCTCCCACGGGTAAGGGTCGCGTAGCACGGCGGCGGCAAGTTTCCCTTCCACCTTAAAATCCCACCGCTGCGACGGGAAGAACTGAAGCCAGATAGTCCCCAAAATTGATTGGTCGAAATACTGGATGCTGGCCCCAAACGGAATCCGTGTTCCACTCCGCATAAACTCCAATTTTCCGGAGACGCTTGCTTTGGTTTCGTCGTCGGTTTTGGCAAACACCATTGTTTCTTTCTCGCCAATCAGCGCGGTTGTGTCGTTTTGCCGTGCGAACTCATCCATGCCGTACATGGTGGCCCCCAACTTCAAGCGGAACAGGAACTGCGCATTGTCATCAAGGAAGAAACCGAAGCTGTAGTAGGCTTGGGCGGCATAGCGCACCAGCCAAGCACGTTCGCCACGGTTGTTCGGATCCTCCACAAAACTTCCCCCCTGCCGAAGCAGTTTCCGCGGGCGGATGTCGTCAAGGTCTTGCTCGCTGAAGGTGTAGGTGGCAAAGACGTTGAACAGGCCGGAGTTATCCATGATTGGGAAGGCGAAATCACCACTGAAGGCTGCGCCAATTCCACCAAGTATTTTCTGGTTGTTGTTGCCGAAGCCGCTGGTGGCGTAGGAGCTATCGCCAGTTTCGCCAAAGCGAACGGTAGGAAGCACAACGCCCAACTTCACATTTTCCAGCATGGCGTTCAGCGTCATGCGTCCACCCCAGATTGAGGGGTAGTTCAGCTCATCAAGGTTGTTGCGAAGCTCCACCCCCCAGTCGGTTTCTGGGATTACTTTTTTGGCATCGTTCAGTTTGAACTTGCGGAAGCTCACGATCACATCGTTGCCAACGCCAACTTCGTAAGGATACTCGCCAGCAATGGCAACTTTTGCGCCGTCAACTTTGTTTTCGCTGGTGGTTGTGCCTTCGCCAAACAATCCCCCTGCATCGCCTCCTGCGCCACCAAACAACCCACCGGTCTCTTCTTCAGCACCGGAGGAATCATCTGGGGCTGATTCTTTTGGCTCGGCACGCAGCGGGCGGCCTTCGGTGATGCTGGTGAGGATGTAGGGATATTTCCCTTCATCAAGGTAGCTGGCGCGGGCTTTGGTGACAGCCGTGAAATTCAGCTTGGATAAGTCCCGCATTTCGTTCGTCATGTTTTTCACAAGCACCGATCCTGGTTCGGTCACGGCTTGCTTCATTTCACCGTAGATGGTGGTGTCGGTACGGTTGGCGGTAAGCCAACTATAGACTTCGCTTCCACCTTTGACGAATTTGATGTTGAGGGAGGACTCGGCGATGTTCCGCTTCATCCCAAGCAGGGCGATGATGCGGGGCTGCACGCCTTCTTCCACACGCGAGGTGACGATGTAGTATTCGTCCGGACGGGAATCGCGGGCAGAAATAATACCTTTGGCAATGCCGAAAGCGTTTCCGGCTTCGGTTTCGTCCAAGTCGTCTTTATCCAGGGAGTAGCGTTTTGCTATCTCATTTCTGAACTGGTCACCATTTCGTGTCGTTGGCCGTTGGGCAATGGTGAGTGCGTTGGTTGCAAAATCGGGAAGCGGATCGTCGGTAATCGTTTGCCCGATATCTTCCAGCCGTTTTCTGTCTGCGGCATCTTCCGACTCCAACCCTTTTTTAATGCGGGTCAGGAGTTCGTCGCGGACTTGCCAAATGCGCACGTTGGCCCAGACGACATCTTCAAGCGAAGGGATAAGGTTCGCGATTTTGCGGTCAAGGCGTACTCGCTCTTTTTCATCTTTATCCTGTGCTTGTGCTGGCTGCATCATTGCCTGGGCAGCGATTGCAACCGCCGCAAGCGCAGCAAGTTTTTTCCACCAAGCGACTTGGGTTGACATAAGCTTCATCTATTAATGCTTGTGTTAAGTTGTTCGCGCACGACGACGGTGTACGTTAACGCTTCCCGATGGTGAAGGTCACGAATGCAACCCCAGCACCGTCGGCACTTGGTTTTTTCCGCCCTTTCAGGGTAACGGCAAATTCGAATTTGTGGCCGTTGATTGTTGGCTTCACTTTTTTCTTGTCAACATCAACAATCAGGCTCCAGTTCACGCCATCCACTTTGGAAAGCCGCCCGCTAATGCCAAAGGCTTCGCACTCGGCGCAGGAAAGTTCGGCTTCATCAATGTCGCTGAAATCGGCCACACCAGAGCCTGTTTTCTGCTTGAAGACCAGCGGCGAGAACGTCTCGTTGAATCGGGTTGGTGTCAGCACAAAGGTGAAGTCGCCAATCCCTTCTTGTTCTGGGGCTGGGTATTCTTTGGTGACGGTTCCTGGCTTCACTGGTGCGTCAACGGCGGGATCGGTGCTGAGCAATGGGATCCATTTGCTGCGGTCGGCGGTTCCGCCTGGCTTCCAATAGACGATGGTTTTGATGTCGCGAACGGCATCGCCAATAATCAAATCGTTCGGAAGCTCGGCCGGCTTAAAGTTGGTGCCGGATTGATCGAAAACCTGGCGGCCATCAATGGTGACCACTGTCTGGTAATCGCCTGGCGGAATGTCGGTGCTTTTCCACTCGCTGGTTGGGTTGTACTTGCTTCCCACCACAGCTTTGGTTCCACGGTAGCGTGCAGTTTTCAGTTCCGGGCGTTGCACAATCACCACGCGCTCATCAACAGCACTTTGCCCAACCGTGTTGCGCGCTTGTGCGGTGATGCTTTGGGCACCTTCTGGCAAGGAAGCGAACTCGGCCTCGTAGCGATTGTTCACCTTGTCAATCTCGGTCAAGGTGCCCAATGGGACATCGCGCGAGCCATCTTTGGGGCCTAGTTTTACGCGCAATCGCAGCGGCGCGCCGGTGTACCAGAAGATGGTGTCGCGGCCATACTCCCAGCTTGCAACGGGGTCTTGAGTGACAATCAACGGTTGTTTTACAAGGACGTTGAAGGAGTTCCCGGAGATATTCCCCCCCATCTTATCAGTTTTGCCAGGGGTCATAAGGTCATCAATAAGCTGCAGCACACCTTCAAGGTTCACCGTAGCGTCCATCTGCCCTTTTTGCTTTACCAAGGCTTTACGGACGTTTTTCAATTGCTTCACTGTCAGCTTCACGGTGCCAATCCGCACGGTATCATTATCGCTGGGTCTGGGATTGGTGATGCCAACGATTTTGTTGGTTTTGGAGTACATACGCAGGCGATACCACCCTTTGCCACGGTTCGGCTGGAAGCTGATGTTGAACACTTTCACCCGTTGTCCACGGGCAACTTCTTCCTGTGTGCGGACTTCGTTCAGGGTGAAATACGGGACATCACCGCTGGGGGCTGGCGCGCTTCCGCCGAACAGCGCACGCGGGTTGATGTAGCCGTCGTATTCGGTGCCCAAAGCCGCCTTAAAAATGACGGTGTTGGGGTCGCCCAACAGGTCGGCAGTGTCGGCCCCAAGTTCAGTTTCGGGCTTGTTTTCATCGGCGATATGGGAGACGATGTACTCAAGGATTGGGATGTCGTCCCCTTTCACCGGTTTGCCGTTGAACTCGAACGATGCCTTCGGATCACCCACCGAGACTTTGGCTTCGTAGTTACGAACATTTTTGGCGTTGTCGGGATCCAGAACGATTTGATCCTTTGGGTTCACAGTGATGCCACTGGCACCGCTGCCAGTTTGCAACTGCGAAAGAATCGTCTGCACGATCTGGATAGCTTCTTGCTGCTGCTTGCGAAGGTTCTCTTCGGCCTCATCGCGTTCGATGAAGATGATGAGAAGCTCAAGAATGACGGCAAGGTAGAGTACGAAATAGACCTTACCAGCACCACCTTTGGACATAGCGTATGGTTCCTTTGTGAGAGGAAGAAAAGTGAACGATCAGCGCTTACGTGCGTTGAGCAACGAGTAACGTTTTTTTAGGAAAGATGTAGATGCAGAGAGAGCGTGCGCTGTGACCCAAGATCATTCTTGTGGACACGGCCATGAGCCTTTGCGGCTGCCTACTGCACGGCATAAACGTGTTTGTGTACAACGTGTGAATGGGTGCAGTCGGTTCGGTTAGGACATAGGCTTGTGTACGAAGGAAAGAACGACCTCTGAACGCGCAACAACGGATGGCAAAGATAAAAAAGGCTGGCATTCCATCACCGCTTTGTGGCGGCAAGTGTTTGTGCTTCTATCACTTTTCTCCGTTGGATGCGGCGATAATACGTTGAGCGTACCTCACGAAACAAGAAAAATTTCTCTCTTGCGTGAATCTTCGCACGGTGGGGCGGGATTTTTACCGAACAATCCCGACCCTTTCGGGCCGGGATTGATCAGCCATTTCAACCAATAGAGGCCAGTGCCTACTGCCTTTCATATCCATAACGAATCACCCCCCCGCCGCGTCACACACTACACCACCCGAAGGTGAGAAAATTTTAGCATCAGCTGTTTTCGCCCCACCGAATCGAACCGAACGGTCAGTTTTGTGCGGTCGCCAGTGCCCACCACCAACTCCACTTTCCCCCGCCCAAACTGCGGGTGAACCACCACGCTCCCCACACGAACCTCCTTCGGCATCTGCGAAAAATCATCGCTACCACCTAAGTCGTCGCTCCCCTGGTCGGGTGAAGTTTGGTCGTACTCATGGCGCGGCTGGGCCTTGCTAGCTTGTGCGGCCGGGCGCGGTTGCTGTGATTGTTGCTGTGGCGGCGGCTGCCGCGAAAAACTCCATTCACCGCCACGCTCGGCCACCCTGCCCCCTCCGGTTTCCCTTCCGCCAGCTGGCCGCGACGGCGCGGTTGCGTTGAACTCCAACACCTCCGAACGAATCTCGTTCAAAAACCGCGAAGGGGTTGGGTAGCTTAACTCGCCAAACCGATATCGCCGCTCGCAGTTGGTCAGCACCAGATGCTCCTTTGCTCGCGTCACCGCCACGTAGAACAGCCGCCGCTCTTCTTCAAGCTCATCCTGGTTTTGCGCTGCGTTCCCGATTGGGAACAGCCCTTCTTCCATCCCCACCACCACCACCAACCCGAACTCTAACCCCTTTGCCGAGTGGATGGTCATCAGCGTCACCCGCTCGGCAAGGGCATCGTAGCTGTCGGCATCGGACATCAGCGAGATGTCCTGCAGATATTGATCCAGCGTGGCTTCGGGGTTGTCGGCGGCGTACTCCGCCACGTGCGAGAGTATCCGCTGCACGTTGTCCCAGCGGGCAATGGCTTCCGGCGTTCCTTCGTCGCGGTAGCTTTGCAGCAAGCCGCTTTCGCTAAGCAGCATCCGCATGGATTCGGCAAGCGGAAGATCCGTTAAGGTGCGGCGGCGGGCATCAACAAGCTCAACAAATTTGGAAAGGATGTTCCCCACACGTGGGGTCACATCGGGAACCTGTTTTGGGTTGCGGGCAACCTCCATCAGCGAAAGTTCTTTGGCCGCCGCAAAGCTGCGCAACCGCTTGATCGTCACTTCCCCCACCCCCCGCGCCGGTGTGTTCACCCCCCGCAGGAAGGCTTCGTCGTCGCGGTCGTTCACCACAAGCCGCATGTACGCAAGCGCGTCCTTCACCTCCTTCCGTTTGTAGAATGCAACCCCGCCAACCAGCCCGTAGGGGATGTTCGCACGGCGGAGCGCGTCCTCGATGGAAAGCGATTGTGAGTTGGTTCGGTACAGCACCGCAACGTCGTTCAACGTCCGGCCACGCCGCGACTCACGCTGGATCAGTTTTGCTAGCTCCTCCCCTTCCTCGCGTTCATCACGCAGCGTCACCACCCGCAGTTTTTCGCCGATGTCGTTCTCGGTCCACAACGTTTTGCGGATTTGATTCCGGTTGTTTTTGATGACATCATCGGCAGCCGTCAGGATGTTTTTTGTGGAGCGGTAGTTCTGCTCCAACCGGAAAATTCGGTGGTTCGGATAGTCCCGCTCGAAATCCAGAATATTCCGAATATCGGCCCCACGGAAACGGTAGATTGACTGGGCATCATCCCCCACCACACAGATATTCCCGTGGCGCGCGGCAAGCAATTTCACCACGGTGTATTGCGCCCGGTTGGTGTCCTGGTACTCATCAATCAGGATGTACCGGAACTGATCTTGATACCGCGCCAACGCATCGGGGTAGCGCTGGAACAGCTCAATCGTTTTCACCAACAGATCATCAAAATCCATGGCGTTGTTCCCCCGCAGCTTGGCCTCGTAGGTCTCATACACCGGCCCAACTTTCTGCTCGATGTAATCAAACGCATTGCGCAGATAGGCCTGGGGGCTAACAAGGGAATTTTTGGCGGAGGAGATGCGGGAAAGGAACATCTTGGGGGAGAAGTCCTGCGTGGAGATACCATGCTGGGCCATGGCCGCCCGCACCACCGAAACGGAGTCGTCGGTGTCGTAGATGGTGAAGCTGCTGGTGTAGTTCAGCCGCTCGGCCTCGCGGCGAAGGATGCGGCTGAAGATGGAGTGAAACGTCCCCATCCACAGCGGGCGGGCTTGCGACTCATCCACCAGCGTGCTAATCCGTTCCTTCATTTCGGCAGCGGCTTTGTTGGTGAAGGTGAGTGCCAAGATATTCCACGCCTTCACCCCTTGCGACAGCAGATAGGCCACGCGAAACGTGAGCACACGGGTTTTGCCGGAACCAGCCCCGGCAACAATCAGGCTGGGGCCATCCACCGTGGTGACGGCATCGCGTTGCACGTCGTTCAGCTGCTTCAAATAATCGCCGAAAGGAACGGAGGGCTTCCGTTCTTCCAGTGTGATGATGCGGGTTTCGTTCGGGTCAATGCGGCGAATAACCAAAGCAGGTAGGGATTAAGGGAATGTCGAATTTCAAATGTCGAATGGGGGGATTGAGAGAGGGGTGAGAAATATCTGGAATTTCAACTCCATCCGGCGGCAACAAGGCTTGGCTGCATGGTCACGTCCAGCGAGCCGATAAGGTCCGTGAGATGGCGGAAGCCGTTCCGCTGCATGTACTCTTCAATCCCTTTTGGGATGGTGGTGGCGGCCATCGGGTCCACAAACAGGACGGTTCCAAGCTGCACCAGCGATGCCCCCACCACCAAGAATTTAATGGCATCCTCGGCGGTCATAATTCCGCCAATTCCGATGATCGGAATCTTCACGGCTTTGCGGACTTCATACACTTTTGCCAGGGCCATCGGCAAAATTGCGGGGCCGCTGTAGCCGCCGGTGATGGTGGCAATTTTTGGGCGGCGCGTGCCAACGTCAATGTCCATTCCGATGAAGGTGTTCACGCAGCTGACGGCGTCGGCCCCTTCGGCCTCGCAAGCCCGCGCAAACTCACCGATAGAGGCCACGTTCGGGGTCAGCTTCATGGATAGGAAACGGTCGGTCCGGCCCCGCAGCTCGCGGGTGATGTTCGCCACCGCTGGGCAGTTCGTGCCAAAACTCAGCCCGCCATCTTTCACGTTTGGGCAACTGACGTTGATTTCGTAGCCAGCAATCCCTTCATGCTCCTCGCATCGCTCCAGCACGTAGCAGTATTCCTCCACCGAGCTTGCGGCGATGTTGACGATCACCGTGGCCTTGCGCTGGAGTAACGCCGGGAGTTTTTGATCCAGAAAAACATCCACCCCAACGTTTGCCAGGCCGATGGAGTTCAGCATCCCACCGCTGGAGGTTTCGGCGATTCGTTGCGGAGGGTTGCCGTCGCGCGGTTTGCGGCTGATGCTTTTGGTGACCACCCCACCAAGCTGCGAAACATCGAACAAATCGGGGCATTCAAGCCCATATCCAAACGTTCCCGATGCCGTCAGCACAGGGTTCTTAAATCGGGCGTTGCGTATCTGAAGTTCTGTCATGTTCGGGAATCGGGAATCGGTTGTCGGGGATCGGGAGTCGGGGATCGGGAGTCGGTTGTCGGGGATCGGTGGTCAGTTGTCCGTGGTCAGTTGTCCGTGGTCAGTGGTCGGTTGTCAGTTGTTAGGAATCAGACTTCTTGCCAATGACTAATGACTAATGACTTCTATCGGCAATCGGGAGTCGGGAGTCAGGATTCAGCCAACCACTGACAACTGACAACTGACCACTGACAACTGACCTCAATGCACCGCCGGAATAGACTCCAGCCGGATGTGGTTATAATCGTAGTTAGGGCCGTGGGTGCAGACCAGTGTGTACTTGCGGTCGCCGGTTGCCATTTCCACCGGGCAGCCCTGGCAGATTCCGATTCCGCACGCCATCTGGCACTCCAACGATACCTCCAACGGAATCCCACGCAGTTGGCAAAAATCCCCCAAAGCCATCAGCATTTTGTTGGGGCCGCAGGCAAACACGCGAAGCCCGTCGGCTCCTTCCTCGGCAAGGAACTGCTGAAGCAACCCAACAACGTTCCCGTGGAAGTCAAGCGAGCCGTCGTCGGTGGCGTAGCGGGCGTTGTGAAGGCGGCCATCGTCGGCAATCATTGCGGCGGTGCGTGCGCCGTAGATGTTGGCCACCTGCTTCCCTTGCTTCAGCAGCCAATCGCCCAAGAACGGCATTGGCGCAATGCCAACTCCACCGGAAACCAGCACCGCACGGCGGAACTCACCTTCCAGATGAAATGGAGTTCCCAGCGGTCCCAGAATATCCAACGTCTCCCCCACCTTCGCTTCGGCAAACAGTGCCGAGCCTTTCCCGACAACGTTGTAGATAATCTCCAGCCGGTCGCCCATCACCCGATGAATGCTGTACGCGCGGCGCAAAAATGGATCGTAAAAACGGCTGGGACGGATGTTCAGAAATTGCCCGGGAATTGCTTCGGCAGCAATGGCTTCGGACTGAAACTCAAGGATGTGGACGTTCTGCGCAACCTGCTGGGAACGTGTGATTGGGACGTGCTGTTGGTACATGGCGTGGGCAAAACTACAAAAGGCCTCTGTCCCACCGAACAGAAGCCTTCGAGACAAATTGTCGAGCCGAACGAAGAAGCCGAAATCGCCCCTGATCCTACGGTTTTTTTATCGGTTTCCCGGCTGAGTCAAGCAGTGGCACGGCATCCATGGGGGCCCGCATGGTGGCGGGTAGCCGCGCCCGCGCATCGGGGGGGAGCGTGCCGTTTGGCGCAAGCCGCATCCCGCGTGGATTATTCGGGTCCACAAAGACAGGGCTGTTCGGGTCGTCGGTTGGGGCAACGCTTTCGGCTGGCATGGTCATCGGCGAGGTTGCCCCTTGATCCAGCGGAATCAACCCGCCATCCGGCGGCGCGCTCCCTTCTTCTTCCGGCGTGCCTGTTGGGCGGCTCCGTTTCAGCAACGCGGTTTCCACCATCGGCTTCACGGCGATTGCTTGCTCGGTGCCGGGGTACAGCTCAATAATTTTGGAGTAGTACGCCAGCGCGCTATCCAGATTGAAGAGCTTGGTTTCGTAGATCAATCCAATGCCGTAGTAGGCCTGCGGCGCGTACTCCGATTTTGGGAACTCACGGATCACCCGCTCGAACTGCATCAACGCCTTCCCGTTATCCCCCACGTTCATGTTGCTCACGCCGGAAGTATAGACGTCGCGAGCGGTGTCCTGGCGGGAGTAGTCGGTGTAGCCAAGCCGGGCGCGGGCATCGGTTCCGTACTCGGTGGTGGCGTAGGCATCGGCCAGCACTTGCAGCAGCGAATCGCTGAAGGCGGTGCGCCCCTTGCTGCGGGCCACCATCGAGCGGGCGTACATTGCGCGGGCAGCTTCCACGCTCCCTTCCGGTGCCCACTCGCTCGATTTGTTGTAGAAATATTCGATGGAGTCCGGCTTGTTCAGCGCGGCAAACACACGGGCAAGGGTGTAGTAGGCATCGGCAGCAACGGCCCGTTCCGGTTCGCCGAAATTATCAACGGGGCGCATCATAAACTTCATCAGCTTATTCTTGCCTTCCACGTAATCGCCCAAGATTTGCGCGTAGCGTTGGGCGCGGCGTTGGAACGGAGCCTGGACCGACTGCACCCGCACAAAATTCGTGTGCGCCTCCTTGTAATCCCCTGCGCGGAAGGCTCGCATTCCCCGTTCATACACCCCATACGTGGCAAAATTTTTCCCCTTTGCCAGCGAGTCAATCACTTTGATGGTGCTGTCGCTTAGCTCTTCGCCGCCGGGTTGGTCGGCGGCAAGGTTCAGCCGTTCAAGCTCCACCAACGCGAACCAGGGTTCGTAGTTATCCTCGTCTCTCAGTTCATCAAGCTGCTGTTTGGCTTGGTCGTGGCGGCCAAGCGTCCGCAGCGTCACGGCGCGTTGCAGCCCTGTTTGGAACTCGGTCAGAAGGTCGGGTGAGTAGTCATCCACTTTGTCGAACTCAATCAGTGCTTGCTCAAAATTGGCATTGCGGAAATGGAGTACTCCAATTTCGTACTGCCACCGCGCCAGTTCTTCTCCATCGGTGGAAAGGAGCATTGCGCGCTGGTAGGGCTTCAGTGCTTTCTGGAAGTCGCCGGTGCCAACGTACAAATCGGCGTTCAGCCGGAAGGCTTCCGACAGGACATCGGCGCGCTTGCGGCCCCAGGCAACGTCAATGCACTTGCTGATGGTTGGCTCGGCCGCTTCAAGATTCCCCTGCTGCATTTGGTTCATTGCCAGCAGCAAGTGCGCGTCGGGGTACCAGTAGCTTTGTGGGTAGTTGTTGATAAGCTCCTCGCACTTTTTCTGGGATAGATACCAGTCGCGCTCGTAGAAATAGGTCTTGCCAATGTAGTAGATAGCATCCGGCACGTAATCGCTTTTCGCGCTACGCACCAGCAGCTTGCTCCCTTTCAGCAGAATGGAGTCCAGCTTGATTTTGTTGGCGCGGGTTTCCTCCGGGTTCATGGTGCGGCGGTCCAGGTGGTTGAACACCCGCAGCCCGGTTAGGGATTGGTCATCGTAGGGGATGACGTAGGAAGGCTCCGGCGTTTTTTGCTCACGGATGTACAGCAGCTCATCCTCCACCTCACCCATAATCCGCTCCATGTTGTAGAACAGGTTGTAGTAGGTGGTGAAGTTGCGGAACGGCTGGCAGGCAGCAAGCACGCCACCAAGCCCCACGGCCAACCCCCAAAGCGACAATGCGCGAATTGATTTCATCATTGATTTCATCATAAATGCCAAGTTATTCAACCAGATGGCCGCCGTCAAGTGAGTTTTCCTGACACTGCCACAAAATTTCCATGCTGCCCATGGCTACCCTTCCTGCAATGCCGATAGATTCCGATGCCAGTCGTTCAGCTCGCGGATGCGCTGGAAGTAGATCATTTTTTTCTCTTCCCGCTCCTCCTCCCCCAACGTCTGATCGCCTTCCAACTTCAACAACTCTTCTTGGATTGTTTGGAACTGCCGCCGCTCGCTGGCTTTTGCAATCCGCACCAGGCAGTCGCGGGCAATTTTCCAGTGGTTCGGTTCGCGCAGCTCTGGGTCCCAGCGGCTCCAATGGGTGCTGATAGTTTCCCGCTCGATTGCCAGCAACGTCACAAGGTCGCGCAGTTCGGGGTTCATTTCCTCCATCAACAAATCATCCCACACAAACGAGCGTTGATTGACGTAGTGAGCAAGAATCACCCCAACCAGCTGGCGTGTGGCGTGATGAGTGAAATCGTCGGGGTCAATGTGAGCAAAAACGTGTTCCAGCAATTGCTGATCGCCCCGCACCAACACCTTCAGCAACCCAAACTCTTCCGCCGGAAGCTCCGCTTGCGTGATCGGCGTGCGCAGCAATGACGGCTGCAAGCTCGGGGCCGTAACTTCTTGCTGGGGAGCGGTTGGGATTGCTGGGGCTGCAACTATTTCTGCCCCACTTTCGGCCTGGGTCGCATCGGCTGAAGCTGGCAGCTCAGCCGGCGTTGCAGGCTGAGTTGGCGCGGAAGCCTGGCGCGGACGGCGGGCGGATTGGGTTCCAACAGCGCGCGCCAATTCTTGCGTCAGCAGTGCTTCCGGCAAGTGGTAATCGGCTGCCAATTTCTGGACGTACAACTCACGTTTCAGTGTGTCGGGAATCAGCGCGATTGCACCAACGATGCTGCGGATTGCATCGGCCTTCCGCTCGGGTGCGTCGAAATCCCCCGCTGCCTTCATCGCGCGGGCGCGGAATTCAAGGAAGGAGACGCTGGCGGCCACGCGACTTTCAAACTCCTTCGCGCCAAATTTCTGGACGAAGGTGTCGGGGTCTTCGCCGTTGGGAAGCCGCATCACCGAAACATCCAAGCCTTGCCGCAGCAGCACATCAATGCCCCGTTCGGTTGCAGCTTCGCCGGCGCGGTCGCTGTCAAAAATCAACACCACGCGGTTGGTGTAGCGGCGGATCAGCTCGGCATGGTCGGGGGTCATGGCCGTGCCGCAGGTGGCAATGGCAATATCCACGCCCGCTTGGTGAAGCGAGATCACATCGGCATAGCCTTCCACAAACAACGCCAGTTCCCGCTTGCGGATGGAGTCCTTCGCCTGAAAAAGTCCGTACAGAACGCGGCTTTTTTGGTAGATGGGGGTTTCGGGGGTGTTGATGTATTTCGGCTGGTCGGGGTCCTCCTTCATCCGCCGCGCGCCGAACCCCACCACCCGCCCGGTCGCGCCAAAAATTGGGAACATGGTGCGCCCCCGAAATCGGTCGTACCACCCGGCGCGCCCCTCGCGTTTCAGTATCAGCCCAGCTTTCTCCAATTCTTGGTTGGTGAAGCCTTGCTCGGCAAGGTGTTTCAGCAGTGCTTCCCATTCATCGGGGGCGTAGCCCAAGCCGAAGCGAAGGATGGTTTCGTCGGTAAACCCGCGCCCCTTGAAGTAGGCTTGTGCGGGAAGCCCTGCATCGGAGCGGAGCGTGCGAAAGTAGAATCGGGCGGCCTGGCGGATTGCGGCGGCGATGCGTTCGTTTTCGGTGTACTGTTCGCGGTCGGCGCGGTCCTCGGGGATTTCGATGCCAAGCTGCGCGGCAAGGTGGCGAACAGCTTCGGGGAAAGTCCAGCCATTTTTTTCGGTGAGGAACGTAAAAACGTTTCCCCCTTTCCCGCAGGAGAAGCATTTGTAGATTCCGCGCACCGGCTCCACCGCAAACGACGGGCGTTTGTCGTCGTGGAAGGGGCAAAGCCCGGTCCAATTTTTCCCGGTTCGGCGCAGCCGAACATAATCGCTGATAACATCAACGATGTTCGCCTCCAGGCGGACACGTTCAACGATTTCGTTGGGGATGCTGGACATTATGATCTGGCTACCCCGCAGCTATTGCCGGGCGCGCTTGGCTGAATAGATTATTTCTCCAACTCCATCATCAACTTCTCCTCAAAATTTTTCCACATCATGCTTTCTACTGGTTTTTCGGTGCGAGCGTTGTATTTGGCGCTCCCTTTTTTGTTGTACGGCACCTCCACATCCCCCTGTACTTCAAAGTAGATCAACTGCCCAATCGGCATTCCGGCATAGACGCGGATTGGCTGCTTCACGGAAATTTCCAGCGTCCAGTGGTTGCAGAACCCAACGTCACCCTTCCCTGCTGTGGCGTGGATGTCAATGCCCAATCGCCCAATGGAGCTTTTCCCCTCCAGAAACGGGACGTGCTTGTGCGATTCGGTGTACTCAACCGTCACCCCCAAGTAAAATCCTTCGGGCCGCAGCACAAACCCTTCATCAGGGATGCGGAAGGTGGTGATGGAGTTGTGGCGGCGCGCATCCAACTCTGCATCATTGTAGGTGGCCAGCCACTCGCCAAGATGAACGTCGTAGCTGTTGGTCCCCAAGTACTGGCGGCGATATGGGGCGATAACAATATCACCACTGCTGATTGCCTTCAGGATTTCGGTGTCGGTGAGAATCACGGTTGTTCGGATTTCGGTTGTTGTTTTGGATTGCGGGCAAGATAGCGGATTCGCGGCATCCAGAGCATCCCAGTTTACGGAACGTTGTGAATGGATGCGGCGGGGAAATCCGTGTGTATCTTTGGGGCAATCCAAAGGCTCTGTTCGTTCCAACTATCAATCAACCGCAACCATGCCACAGCATCCCTGGGTAGTCCGCAACACCGCTTCCGCGAAAGGGCGGAACATCGTTATCTCGCCCGAAAACACCGATTTTCGGTTTATCTCGGCAGGCAGAATCATCCTTGATTCCGAAACGCCAAGCATCACCGCCCGCAACGATGGCCGCGAGACCACACTGCTGGTGCTGCACGGCGAAGGGACCATCACCGTTGGGGAACAAACGTTTGCCGTTGCGCGATTTGATGGCGTGTATATCCCCTACAGCGCAGAGTTCACCGTGGCCACCGGAAGCTCGATAGATATTTTTGAAGGGAGCGCGCCAACCGAACTTGAGTATCCAGCACAGTTGGTTCGCCACGAAGAAGCGCGCCAGCAAGAAGGGATGTACTTGAAGGTTGGTGCCGAGCCGTACTACCGCGAAATCCACAAAGTGATTGCCGAGAACGTCCAGGGGGCGAAGCTGCTGACCGGGGTAACGATGTCGAAGCCGGGAAACTGGACCAGTTGGCCGCCGCACGAACACGCCGCCACGCAGGAGGAACTCTACCTATTTTTCGATATGCCCCGCCCCGGTTTTGGAACGCAGTATATCTACACCAATTTGGCCGATCCAGAAGTCATCACGCCGGTGTATGAAGATGACGCGGTGGTGATTGTGAAAGGCTACCACCCGAACGTAGCCGCCCCCGGTTTCCCGATCAACTTTGCGTGGCTGCTCTGCTCGCTGGAAGACCACACGTGGCGAAAAGTTGGCGGCGTAAACGTCCAGCCAGAATTTTTGATGGAGACGGGGTTGAAATGAGGTAAATGGGTGAGCAACCAACATTGATGAAGCTGCCACCTCACCGATTCCCCACCCTCCCTCTTCCCCCAGCTTTTTCCCAAGCGACACGGGCTTTTTCGGGGTAGCCCAGGGCTTCGTAGAGATGAGCAAGATGTTGGAAGGTGGCCGGTGCGGTTGGATCCATCTCCGCCGCGCGTTCAAGGTAGGGCAAGGCTTGCTGCGGGTTATCCATCCGAACAAGAACCCAACCGACGGCATCGTGGCAGATGGAAAGGGAATCGTTCAGCCGCAAGGCAAGCTGTGCCATTCGCAGCGCGTCATCAAGCCGGGTGGAGTGATCGGCAAGGGAAACGGCGTAGCGGCAAAGCGTTGGAAGGTCATCGTTCTCATGCTCCAACGCCCTGTCCCATGCTCCGTAGGCTTCACTTAGCCGCCCTTGCTGTTCCAGCAATTCGCCAAGCTGGCTCCACCCATCGGCATCGCCGGGGAACATGGTGGTGGCTAATCGGGTGTACCATTCGGCACTGTCGGGGCGGTCTGCTTCTGCATACAGCTGCCCCAGCTTCAGCGGAATTGTGGAGTGTTTCGGCAACCTCCATCCTGCCGGCAGCAGCACCCGCAACGCACGCAGCGCCCCACCGTGCGCAATCCATTCATCGGCCACAGCCTCCCACTCCAGCGGGGTGCACTCCTTGCTCGATAATCCTTGCCGTGCCAACGTGTCGGCACGTAGCAGCAAAGAATCAACTGCGTGAAGGGCAATGCCGGAATACAGCTTCACCCGCCAAGAAGCCGAACGGTTGGCAGCGGAGGTAGCAAGCCGCAATCCATACTCACGCTGCGCCCCGTCAATCTGCGCACCTGCATCGCGGCTCTCGGTGAAATCCGACAAGCGATCCAGAAAGAATTCCTCCACCGAAGCACTGTCCCCAATGCGGCTTGTGGCAAGCTCCACCACCTGGCTCATCCGGCTCCACGCGGAATCCCGCTGGTAGGCATCAATCAGCAAGGCGTACACATCGGGGTCGCCGGGTGCCAGCTCCGCCGCGTCACACAGCGTGGAAGCGGCGGCGGCAAATTGGGAAGTGCTCAGGTAGAGTTCGGAAAGGTTCAGCAGAAGATCGTAGTCATCTTCCGTTGTTCGGCGCAGAAATTCGTAATGGGTGATGGCTTCTGCCGGGTTCCGCCCCTGCATGATGACCGCAATCATATAGTGGGCGTTGGTGTTGTACGGCTGGCGTTCCAGGATGAACCGGCACTGCGCCACAGCCGAATCAAACTCCCCGTTGGTTGCCAGCAGCTCGGCATACTGCTGGCGCGACGGCAGATATTCGGGATTTGCCCGCACCGCTGCGGCGGCATACCGCACCGCGCTATCGGGGTGGCCAAGCCGTTGCCAGCAGCGGGCAAGCGCGGCCAACGTTGGGCCATTGGCCGTATCAACCCGAAGCACCCGCTGGAACTCGCCGATGGCCCGGTGGAACTCACCCTGCATCTGGAAAGTTGAGCCGCGCAGAAAGTGATATTCCATGCGGCCACGCTCCACCGATGTTCCCGTGCGGGCCAGCGTTCTTGGCCGCGCAATTTGCCCCGGTGAACACCCCGGCAAACACGCAACAATCGCCAGCACGCAGAGTGCGGCGGCACAACAGCATACTCGGTATCGTCTGGCGGTTGGCATGCGGGAAAGATACAGCATTGCTTGAAAGAAGAATTCACCCGCGCCGATCCACCCGCGTGATCGTTGTTGATTCGTCGTTGATTCATATCCGAACAGCCAGTTCAGCGGGGGATATGTAGATTGCTGGCCGTTTTTTTTTCAGAACCAACATCATGCTTGATAAACTGACCCAAATTGCCCGCCGGCACGAAGAGGTTGAGCACCGCCTTGCCGACCCAGGAATCTTCAACGATATGAAGACCTACCGCGAGCTTGGCCGCCAGCAAAAGCAGCTTGCGCCAATCGTGGAGGCGTACCACAGCTACCGCAAACTGCTGAACGATCTTGACGGCGCAAAGGAGCTGATGAACTCCGCCGACGACCCCGAGCTTCACGACATGGCCGAGGTAGAGTTCGCCGAACTTCGCGACCGGAAGGAGGCGATGGAGGAAGAAATCCGAATCCTGCTGATCCCCCCCGACCCCGACGACACCAAGAACTGCATCGTGGAGGTTCGTGCCGGAACCGGCGGCGAAGAAGCCGCGCTGTTTGCCGGCGACCTTTACCGGATGTACACCCGGTTTGCCGAGCGCAAAGGCTGGCGGTTAGAGCTTTTGGATTTCAGCGAGAGTGATCTTGGGGGATTTAAGGAGGTTGTGTTCCAACTGAGCGGCGAAGAAGTGTTCGGAACCATGAAGTGGGAATCGGGGGTGCATCGGGTGCAACGCGTTCCGGCAACCGAGGCGCAAGGGCGGGTGCATACATCGGCAGCAACCGTGGCAATTTTGCCGGAAGTGGAGGATGTTGAGATTGACATCAACCCCGCCGACATTCAGCTGGACACTTTCCGGTCCGGCGGGAAAGGGGGGCAAAACGTGAACAAAGTGGAAACTGCGGTGCGGCTTACTCACACCCCAACCGGCGTTGTGGTGGCTTGCCAGCAGGAGCGTTCCCAGCTGCAGAACCGCGAGCGGGCAATGAAGATGCTTCGCGCAAAATTGTACGAGATGGAGCGTGAGAAGCGCGACAGCGCCTACGCCGCGCAACGGAAGGAGATGGTGGGAAGCGGCGACCGTTCCGATAAAATCCGAACCTACAACTGGCCCCAGAACCGCGTGACCGACCACCGGCTTACCGGCGACGACAAAAACCACCCGCTGGTGGAGGTTGTTGAAGGTGGACTTGAGCCAATCATCACCGCGCTGAACCTTGCCGACCGCACCGAAAAATTGAAAGTGGGGGCAACGTTGTAATCCACTTTGGCTCATCTCAAGGTAGTGTGCAAACTCCACCGAACCTCGCCTCCGCTCATGCTGAGCTTGTCGAAGTATGAGCGGAGCCACCGAATATCGAAGCTATACTCGGCGCAAATTGGTTTGCGAAACTCTACTCAGCTAGGTGCGCTATGGATTCCCGCTTTCGCGGGAATGACAGTGATTGAGTTTTTCGCAAACCACTCTGTTTGGAGTATACTGATGTCCACTTACTGCGTGCACGAATTGTAGATGAGCCTCCCCCGCCCCTTTTTTCCTTCATTATTGGAACTATCACTGCGGATTCTTCAAACGGAGCATCCGCTTTTCTTTTCCCCCATTGCTCTTTCCGCAAAAAGGTTCATTTTGGAAGCGTCTTCGCAACCGCTACAGACCCAACAACAACGCAACCATCGTTCCACTGTATCCATGGCTTTTTGCACCCGGACACTGCTTCTGGCAGTACCATCATGCTTGTTACTGCTTTCCTGCGGAGGCGAGGCCGCACGCCAGGAAGAACGCCGCACCGACTCCGTGGCTAAAGCCGACTCCATCCGTCGCGCCGATTCCGCCATTGCAGCCAAGCGGCGGGCTGAAGAAGAAATTTTCCCACGGGTTGGCTACCAAAGGGTGGCCGTAACAAAGGTGATGTTAGACTCCATCCGCAAGCGGTTTGCCTACGCCAAGGACACCGCCGCCCACCGTGCAATCATCACCATGAACCGGAAGGAGTTTGGATACTTTCACGTTGGCGACACCATCGCGCTGCCGGACACCATCATCCCCGACCTGCGGGCGTACTCCATTTTTCCACAGCGATATCCGGCGGCGGATTCCATCAAGAAGATCATCATGATCTCCAACAAATTCCAAGCCTACGCCTGTTATGAGAACGGCAAGCTGGTGCGGTTTGCGGCCTGCAACACCGGAACCGAACGGAAGCCAACGCTTCCCGGGCGATACGCGCTGAACTGGAAGGAGCGGCTGCGGATTTCATCATTGAATGAGTTCTGGAAGCTCCCCTACACTTGGAACTTTCATCTTCATGCCGGCAATGCGTTCCACCAGTTTGCAATGCCGGGGCGGCCGGTTTCCCATTCCTGCGTTCGCCAGTTTATGACCGACGCAAAATGGTTGTTCGATTGGGGGGAAGGTGCGCGCCGCGAGAACGGGCGGTTTGTGGCGTTATCGGGAACCCCGGTGATTATTCTGGATATGTTCGATTTCACCCGCAAGCGTGGCGGCCCGTGGCTGGAGCTAACCAGCAACCGCGACAGCATCCTGAAATTACCCGACGCACCGATGCAGATTGAAGAAGCGTTGATCCCCATCAGCCAAGTTCCCGCCGACGCGCGTGGCGGGCTGCCCGACCGGCAACGCTACGCAACAGCCGAGGACACCTTGAAAGCTCGCGGGATCATCCGCAAGGAAGTTCAGCTTTCGTGGTCCATTGACTACAACAAACGACGCAAGGCAAAGCAAGCAGCGGCGGCCACGGCTGCCGAGAAAAAGAAACCGAGCACCGCCGCGCCAAGCAATTCCGGGCCGAACAACTCAGGTCAGTAGATGGAACAAGGCACCAACGATTACGACAGCCCGTGGAAGGAGATCATCGAGGGATACCTGGATCAGTTCTTTGCGTTCTACTTCCCCGAAGCATTTTCGCAAATTGACTGGAGCCGCCAGCCAGAGTTTTTGGATAAAGAGCTTCGGCAGATCACGCGCGAGGCGGAAGTTGGGCGGCGGTATGTGGACACCCTGGCGAAGGTCTGGACTACCGAAGGCGAAGAAGCATGGGTGCTGATTCATATTGAGGTGCAGCAGCAGCCCGACACCGATTTTGCCGAGCGGATGTACATCTACAACAACCGTATTTTCGACCTGTACCGCCGCCGGGTTGCCAGCTTCGCAGTGCTTGCCGATAACGACCCGCGTTGGCGGCCAGCCACCTTCAGCTACGGCATGATGGGAACCGAAGTGCTGCTGCGGTTTGCCACCACCAAGCTGGTAGATTTCCGCGGCAGCGTGGACACGATAACCGAGCGCAGGAACGTCTTTGCAACCGTCACCGCTGCGCACTTGCGCACGGTGCAGTGGCGGCGCAACACAACCATGATCTACCAGTGGAAGTTGGAGTTGATTAAAGGGCTGTACCGAACCGGCTACAACCGCCAGCAGATACTTGACCTGTTCCGGTTTATTGACTGGTTAATGCGGTTGCCCGAAGCACTCACAACCCGCTTTTGGATGGAGTTCACAACATTTGAGAAGGAGAACACAATGCCGTACATCACCAGCATCGAGCAATTAGGATTTAACCGTGGCCTTCAGCAAGGCATCGAGCAGGGAATCGAGAAAGGTATGGAGAAAGGCATCGAGAAAGGCATCGAGAAAGGGCTTCAGCAACTACGAACCGTTGTTCTTACGCTGCTCACCAACAGGTTTGGCGAACTGCCAGAATCTGTTGTCAACAGCATCAACAGCATCAATGTACCAGAAACTTTAAGCCAGCTGAGTTTGCGCGCAGTGACCTCGGCATCGGTGCAGGAGTTCATCCAATTTCTTGAAAACGAGTAGCCCGGCATACTCTCCCCCTTCCCTATTTTCATGCGTCTTGATCGCTACATTCTTCGGCAGTTTATCCAAACGTTTTTGTTCGGCGTATTGGCTTTTGTGGTCATCTACATTGCCGTGGATATCATGGAAAAATTGGGGAAGTTTTACGACAACAACGTTGCCGGCTCCATCATCCTGAACTACTACCTGTACGCTATCCCCGACATCGCTCAACTGATCGTCCCGATCGGAACACTGCTGGCAAGCCTGTTCACCATTGGCCGCTTGGACCAGACCCACGAGCTAACCGCCATGCGGGCCGCCGGGCGAAGCATGAAACGGATTGCCACCCCCATCCTGCTGTTCGGCTTGCTGATAAGCGGATTTATGATCTACTTCAACGGCTGGATTGTGCCTGTCACCAACAAAGAACGCTACTCTATCGAGCGGAAATACCTTGAGAAAAGCAGCATCGGCACACAGTACAACGTATTTAAGCGCATCTCCCCCACCCTTAATCTTCTCATCAATTTTTTTGACCCCACAACCAACCAGGCAACCGCTGTTGCCCTTGAGCGGTTCGATACGGCTGCGCGTGTTCCGGTCAGCACCATTCACCGGAAATCGGCAACGAAGGTTGAGGTTAGAACCGACACCGCAACCACCATCCGTATCACCGAACGGATTGATGCGGCAACCATGCGCTACGACACCGCCCGGAAACTCTGGATACTTCAGAACGGAACCGCCCGAAACCTTACCAACCCCGAACTGATCGCCACAACCCCGTTTGCAACTCGGGAAGTCGGATTCCTCCCCATCACCCCGCAAGAGCTGAACTTGTCGCAGCAAAACGTGAAAGAACTGACGTTGGGTGAGTTAAGCGAACGGATTGAGCAAGAACGGATTGGCGGGCGCGACGTTAAAAAACTGCTGGTTGACTACTACAGCCGATTCGCCTTCCCTTTCTCAGCTTTCATTGTTGTCTTTTTCGGCATTCCATTTTCATCCTCGCAGCGGAAAAGTGGCGCGGCAATGCAGATAGCAATCACAGCACTGATCAGCGCGTTGTACATGGTGCTGAATGAGGTGAGCAAAACTTTCACGTACGGCACAAATTTCCCCCCCGAGCTTACCGCTTGGATGTCCAACATTGTCTTTTTTGCGATTGGCGTGTTCAACTTGTTCCGCATTGAGCGGGGATAGCCAGGCTGCAGGCGGCACACCTGCCCCCAAGATTTCCGTAGATTCGCGCCCGATTGCTTTCGGCACTTCGTTCTCAATCATCCCGGCATATTCCCCCGGCACTCATTCCTTGCACGCAATGATCTCATTCTCCGAAGCCCTTTCGATAGTTATTGCCAACAGCACACGGGCAATGCCAACCGAGACCGTCCCGTTAGTGCTGGCGGCTGGGCGTGTTTTGGCAAATTCTGTCGTTGCTACCGAGAATATCCCCCCGATGCCAAACTCAGCAATGGATGGATATGCTATTCATGCCGAGGACGTTACCACAGCATCGGTGGATATGCCAGTGGCTCTTCAAGTTATCGGGGAATCCGCTGCTGGTTCCCCGTTTCCTGGCGTTGTGGGGCGTGGCCAAGCTGCCCGAATTATGACAGGAGGAATTCTGCCGGAAGGGGCAAACGGAGTGATTGAGGTTGAAGCGACCACCGAAACCGACACCACCGTTCTGGTTCGCCGCGCAATTCGCCTGTGGGAATCGGTGCGTGCGGCTGGGGAGGATATTCAGGAAGGAGCCGAAGTGATACCGGCAGGGAAGCGATTAACAGCGGCTGATGTTGGAGTGCTTGCATCGTTGGGAATCGTGAACGTCCCCGTCCGTCTGAAACCGATTGTGGGGTTGCTTGCAACCGGGAATGAACTTGTTGAGCCGTTCCGAACACCGTCGCTTGGACAGATTCGGAACAGTTCGCTTCCGGCGTTGTACGCCTTGTGCAACAGCTTCGGTGCCGAACCAATTGATCTGGGAATAGCTGGCGACGACCGCGACGATCTGCTGGAAAGCATTGAGCAAGGCCTGCGGTATGATCTTCTGGTGACAACCGGTGGGGTGTCGGCGGGCGAATATGACCTTGTGCAGGAAGTGTTGCCGGAGTTAGGGGTCAGCATCCAATTTCATCAAGTCAACATCCGCCCCGGGAAACCGGTGATGTTTGGGGTCTATGATGTTGCCGACCAACGGACGCTAGTGTTCGGGCTGCCGGGGAACCCGGTGTCCACGGTTGTCACCTTCCAGCAATTTGTGCTTCCAGCAATGCGAACCATGTTGGGGATGACCGAGCAACCGATGCACATGGCCGCACGGCTAACCTCTCCAATCAAAAAAGCCGACAGCAAACGGCACTTCATTCGTGGGATATTCAGCACCGATGAAACCGGGCAACTGGCCGTTGCGACTACCGGCACTCAGTCCAGCGGCGCGTTATCGTCGGTCAGCAAAGCCAACTGCTTGATTATTTTGCCCGAAAACTCTGGCTTTCACGAATCGGGAGATAGTGTTACCATTGAATTCCTGTAGGAACCGCATCGCTAACAAAAACCGCTAACGGGATATGAGGATTGTCTTCAAACCCACAAACCGATTGATTCCCATGACGAACAGCTTAACAACCCAATACCAACTTCGGCGGTGGAGCCTCTGGTGCATCACCATGGTTGCCTTCTGCTGCAACCAACTAAACGCACAACAAGGTTCCCTCTTCACGTTTCTCCCACCGGATGAAACTGGTGTCACGTTCGCCAACCCAGTTGTAGAGACGCAGGATTACAACATCAACGTCTTCATCTACGCCTACAACGGCGCAGGCGTGGCGGCTGGCGATGTGAACGGCGACGCACTTCCAGACCTCTTTTTTGGTTCTTCGCAAGGTTCGTGCAAGCTCTATCTCAATCGTGGAAATTTCCGTTTTGAAGACGTTACTCAGTCCGCCGGCGTTGCCGACTCAACTGGTGTGCATTTTGGCGTTTCCATGATTGATATTGATGGCGACCAAGACTTGGATGTTTACCTGTGCAAGGAATTCGAACCCAACAAATTGTTTATTAATGACGGTAATGGAAATTTCACCGAGCATGCTAAGGAGTTCGGTTTAGATTGGAAAGGGTTCAGTATGCAATCAGCATTTTTTGATTACGACCGCGATGGCGATCTAGATATGTATTTGGGAATTAACGGGCGTGGCTCAAATAACCCACAAGCGTTGCTGAGCTCCAGTGGCTACAACAACACTAGCTCTGATTATTTATTCCGCGGTCAGCCCGATCAGCTGTTTAAAAACAATGGGAATCAAACATTCACCAACGTCACAAAAGAGGCAGGAATTCTTGATAACGGCTTTTGCCAAAGCGTCTCCATCGGTGATCTAAACAACGACGGTTGGCCCGACATCTACCTTGCCAACGATTTTGAAATTCGTGATATTCTTTACCTGAATAATCACGATGGCACGTTCCGCAACGCCTCACGCCAAGCCCTGCGCCATACTTCGCAAGCGAGCATGGGAACAGATATTGCCGATTTTAATAATGACGGATTATTAGATATTATCAGCCTTGACATGCTTCCGGAAGACCACAAGCGCCGGATGTCCCATATCGGCGTTGGTCCGATTTATTCGCCTACGTATGATTCCACGCAAATGACCCGGAATGTGTTGCAATTAAATCTGGGGAACGGCAGTTTCACAGATATCGGCCAGCTTGCGGGGATTGCAGAAACCGATTGGAGTTGGGCCGCACTACTCGAGGATTTAGACAACGACGGGAATAAAGATCTGTTTATCACCAATGGCTATAAACGGGATGTCTCCAATTTAGATGTCACGTTTAACATGCAGCGAACGCGCATGGATCCAGTCACCATGTACCGAAGCATTCCCACAACCCGGTTGCAGAATTACGTATTCCGCAACAATGGCGACCTCACATTTAGCAAGTACAATAACCAATGGGGAATTACTCAGGTAATTAACTCCAACGGTGCAGTAGTTTGCGATTTAGACCGCGACGGCGATCTTGATATTGTGACCAACAACATTGATAGCGTTGCTTTTTTGTACCGGAACAACGCCGAACAATTTTCGATTGGCCGCTATCTGCGCGTAGCTCTGCGGGGAAATGCGCCCAATACTGAAGGGATTGGAACACGGATTGAGCTATGGGCTGGCGGAAATCATCAACTACGTGAAGTGTACCGCAATCGTGGGTATTTATCCTCGGTTGAGCCTATCGCACATTTTGGCATCGCGGCGGCCACTGTTGTGGATTCGTTGAGAATTACTTGGCCCGATGGCACTATCCAACAACTAAAAAATGTGCAGCCAAATCAGACGTTAACACTTTCCCAAGCTGATGCTACTATGCCAAGTACTGCGGCAAAACCTTCAGTTATCCCTCCATTGTTCACTCCAACAACCGATAATGCTTTGAAATTCGTTCATAAAGAGAATGGCGAGTATGATGACTTCAAACGGGAGCGGCTAATCCCACGGCGTTTTTCAAAAAGTGGTCCCGGAATTGCCAGCGGCGATGCCAACGGCGACGATATAGATGACCTGTTTATCGGTGGCGCAAAAGGAATTGATGGCAAAATTTTCTTGCAACAGCCGGATGGCACATTTCAGCAGACCAAACAAAATTCCATTGCTGCAGATTCCGCAAGCGAAGACATGGGCGCATTATTTTTTGATGCCGATAACGATGGTGATAATGATCTGTACGTTGTAAGCGGTGGCAATGAATTTGAAGCAAACGACCAACGTCTGCAGGATCGCTTATATCTGAACGATGGGAAGGGGAATTTCACCCGCTCGGCATCATCCCTTCCACGCATGCTTACCAGTGGCTCTTGCGTGGTTGCTGCCGATTATGACATGGATGGCGATTTTGATCTATTTGTTGGTGGGCGTGTTGTTCCTGGAGCTTATCCAACAGCCCCGCGCAGCTACCTTTTGCGGAACGATAAAGGGAAATTCACCGATGTCACGGCTACGGTTGCTCCTGGGTTGGACACTGCGGGGATGGTATCTGGCGCAATCTGGACTGATGCTGATAACGACAATGCAGTTGATCTGTTTATCGTTGGCGAGTGGATGTCGCCACGGCTGTTCCGCAATATCAAAGGGAAATTCCAAGATATTACCTCGACCACTGGGTTAGATTCAGCAACCGGATGGTGGAACAGCATTATCGCCGGGGATTTTGACAACGACGGCGATATGGATTATGTGGCCGGTAATTTGGGGCTAAACACAAACTCGCGCCACCACGCTTCTCATCAATTCCCGGTGCGGCTGTATGCCAACGATTTCGATGACAATGGTAGCCTTGATCTAATAATGTCATACTACTATCAAGGTACAGAATACCCAATGCGCGACCGCATGACCATGAGCGGCCAGATGCCGCCATATATTCGCCGGAAATATCCCACGTTCTCGGCATACGCAGCCGCTTCACTTTCATCCATGTTCGCAAAGGAAAAACTGGATTCTGCACAGCAATTTTTTGCCACAACATTCAGCACCAGCTACATCGAAAATTTAGGCAATGGGAAATTTGCCATACGCCCTCTTCCAACGATGGCTCAGGTCTCTCCCACGCTTGGCATGGTTGCCGAAGATTTCACCGGCGATGGCAACTTAGACCTTTTATTAGTTGGAAATTTTCATGGTGCCGACCAAGAAGTGATTCTGTATGATGCGGGGCAAGGTCTGCTGCTGCGTGGTAATGGGAAAGGGGATTTCCAACCGGAAACGGTTGCCGAAAGTGGCATTTTTGCCCCGAACGATACGCGCGGCGTTATTTCGGCCCGCAAAGCTGAAAGCAATACTATGTACGCTGTGGTTGTAAACAACAACGGCCCGGCACAACTGCTCCAGCGTCAATTCGCCACCTCAGAAGGAAAGTTGTGGAGTGTAGATAAGTCGCTAAACTACACCCATCTGCTGGTAAAATTCAGCGATGGAAGCCAACGCCGGTACGAATGCAGCTTCGGTTCAGGGTATCTTTCACAATGTTCCGGGGCAATTTTTGTTCCGTCAACAGCAACCGAAGCGGTGATATTCCGTGGCTCGAAACTGCTAAAAACTATCACGTTCAACGGAAAATCCGGCATCAATGGAAAGGAAACCACACAATGACAACCCAACAACATATTGATAGACATACGCTGGAAACCCTTATCAACAAGATGTGTTCTCAGAAAAACAATCATAACTACAGATACAGAATGCTGATCAATCCAAAGCCTTGCAGCAACCAATTTCGCTCCATCCAAAATCATGGATTAGCATCATTGCTGTTTGGATTAGCAATGGTAATGGTGGCCACATTGTTGCTTCCATCAACAGCACAAAGCCAGCAAAAGCTCTATGAGCTTCTCTCTCCAAGCCAAACAGGAATAACCTTCGCCAACCGTATTAACGAGACAAAGGAATTCAATATCCAAGAGTTTATATACGCTTACAACGGCGGTGGTGTTGGGGTGGGTGATGTGAACAACGACGGGCTTCCAGACCTGTTTTTCACAGCCATGCAGCTTCCTAATAAACTGTACATCAACAAAGGGAATTTGTATTTTGAGGACATTACACAGCAAGCGGGACTAGTAACAAACGATGGCATCAGCTTTGGCGTGTCCATGGTGGATATTAATGCTGATGGCTGGATGGACATTTACATCTGTCGCCAAGATGGCCCCAACCGCCTGTACATTAACAACGGTGATTTAACATTTACCGAGCGTGCAAAAGAATTTGGTTTGGCATACAGCCCCAACAGCACCCATTCCGCATTTTTTGATTACGACCGCGACGGTGACTTGGATGTGTACGTTCTGGTGAACGGCGATGCTCGTGGCAATAATTATACGCGCAAAGGATTAACGGATCACTTGTTCCGTAACAACGGGAACAACACATTCACCGATGTCACTGCCGAATCAGGAATCAACGACCGTGGTTATGGGCTTGGTGTGGGCGTGGGGGATTTAAACGACGATCAATGGCCCGATATATTCATCACCAATGATTTTGAAGAACGGGATATTATTTACCTCAATAACCGTAACGGTACTTTTACCAACGCCACAAAATCGGTCACAAAACACACTACCGAGTTCGGTATGGGGAACGATATCGCCGATTTTGATAATGACGGGCACTTAGACATTGTGGCCGTGGATATGCTCCCTGAAGATCACAAGCGATTGCTTGGCCACATGGGAAGCCAATCGGTCTATAGTCCATTATTCGACAGCACGCAATTAATGCGGAATATCCTGCTGTATAATCGGGGAAACGGAACTTTTGCCGACATCTCATTCCTTTCCGGCATTGCCGAAACTGATTGGAGTTGGGCCTGCCTGCTGGAAGATTTGGATCAGGATGGTTACAAGGATCTGTACGTTGCCAATGGCTACAAGCGTGATGTCAGTAATCTTGATGTTATCAACAATTTTAGCCGAACCTCAATGGATCAAGTCTCGGCTGTAAAATTAGTCCCAACAACACGGCTACAAAATTATGCCTTCCGAAATAATGGTAACCTTACGTTCAGTAAAATCACCGACCAATGGGGATTCTCCCAAGTGGTGAACACTAACGGCGCGGCGTTTGCCGACCTTGACCGCGACGGCGACCTTGATCTGGTGCTGAATAACCTTGACTCCATTGCATCTATCTACCGCAGCAACGCAGCCGACAATAAGGTGGGTAATTATCTTCGGATAAAATTAAATGGGAAAATTCCTAATGCAGAAGGGATTGGAGCGCGTATTGACGTATGGGTCAATGGTGGTCACCAAATTCGCGAAGCCTACCGCTCACGTGGGTACCTCTCTTCAGTGGAACCAATTCCCCATTTCGGTGTTGGACAAGCAACAACGATTGACTCAGTTCGTGTGATTTGGAGCAACGGTACAGAGCAAACGTTGCGCAAGGTCTCGGCTAACCAAGTGCTTACCTTGAATCAATCAGAGGCCGGAGCCGCAACACCAAAAAATCAACAGAAACCACAAACATTATTCACGGAAGTGCCCGCCGATAACGGGCTGAAATTTAATCACCGCGAGAACACCAAATGGGATGATTTTGAGCGCGAACGATTGCTGCCAAATCGGCTTTCACGAAGTGGCCCCGGAATTGCTGTTGGCGATGTAAACGGCGATAATCGTGAGGACGTGTTCGTTGGTGGGGCAAAATTTCAGCCGGGAAAAATTTTCATCCAATTAGCTGATGGCAATTTTCAGCAATATGAGCAGCCAAGCATCGCTGCCGACTCGGCAAGTGAAGATATGGGCGCGCTATTTTTTGACGCTGACGGCGATAACGACCTTGATCTGTACGTTGTCAGTGGCGGAAATGAATATCAAGCTGACAGCCCTGAATTGCAAGATCGGTTATACTTCAACGATGGGAAGGGGAATTTCAAAAAAAACACTAATGCATTACCGCAAATGCTAACCAGTGGCTCATCGGTTATTGCTGCCGATTATGATGGTGATAACGACCTTGACCTATTTGTTGCGGGGCGCTGCGTCCCAGGGCGGTATCCTCTGAACCCGCGCAGTTACTTGCTGAACAATAACAAAGGGAAGTTCACCGATGTAACGGCAAAAATTGCACCCGAGCTTGACACCATCGGCATGGTGACGTCTGCAATCTGGAGCGATTACGATAACGATAACGACCCTGATATTCTGCTTGTTGGCGAATGGATGACACCCCGCGTAATCCGAAACGAGAAAGGAAAATTCAAGGATGCCACAGCTAACTCTGGATTAGAAAAAGAGTACGGTTGGTGGAACAGCATTATTGCTGGCGATTTTGACAACGACGGCGATATGGATTACGTTGCTGGGAATTTAGGGTTAAATACCTCCCTTCGCATGAAGGCAAGTCACGAATATCCAATTCGCTTATATGCCAACGATTTCGATGATAACGGTAGCCTTGACCTTATCACTAGCTACTATTATCGTGGAATCGAATATCCAACCCGTGGCCGCCAAACGATGGCATCGCAAATGCCCCCGTTTATTCGCCGGAAATTTCCAACATACGCGTCGTATGCTGCCGCGTCTATTCAGGAAATTTTCGATAAGAAAAGGTTGGATTCGGCTATCCGTTTGCAGGCAGTCAATATGGCAAGCTCCTACATTGAAAATATCGGGAACGGGAAATTCAAACTTTCCTCGCTTCCTATCCAAGCACAGGTCTCCCCTACTTTTGGCACAATAACCCAGGATTTTAACGCCGATGGCAATCTCGATCTGATGCTTGTGGGAAATTTCTACGGGCCGAACCAAGATGTTGTGCGTTATGATGCAGGAAGTGGATTGGTTTTACAAGGCGATGGTAAGGGGAATTTCACCCCCCTGGGGCCGGTAGAGAGTGGGCTATTTGCCAACGATGACGCACGCGGCGTTACGGCGCTTCAGCAATCGGAGGCCAATACCTTGACGATGATTGTTGTGAATAACAACGCTCCCTTCCAGCTTTTTCAACGCCAATACTCCGCTACCAACGGCAAATTGGTAGATTTTGAAGGCGTTGCAAAATACACGCACATGATCTTGAAATTCAACGATGGGCGGCAGCGGCGATACGAATGTGCTTACGGCTCCGGCTACCTTTCGCAGTGCTCGGGCGCAATCCTGATAACCCCGCAAGCAGAGTCGGTAACGCTGTTCAAAGGGGCAAAGCAAATAAAACAGATCAACTTCTAAAAACATCCATACACCAATTCCCGAGGAGGGAAAAAGCCATGAACAGAAGAAACAGATACCAGAGCATGATAGGGATACAAACCCTATTTATGGTTCTCTTTTTTGGATTGATGTTAACAACATCAGCGATGGCAAAGGAGAAGTATGCTGAGGGGGGCCGCTACATCCATCAGTTGAATAGGCAAATTATCGAGACGACACTCGGCGATGGATTTTCCCCGCCAGTGGCAAGCCGAATTTATGCCTATGCTAACCTTGCTGCATACCAGGCATCCTGCTCTGGTTTTCAAGGATTTAAAACTTTAGATGGCCAGCTGAACGTTATCACAGGTATGCCAGTTGCTGATCGCACATTGGAGTATGATTGGCGCGTTAGCAGTGTTGTAGCATTAAGCGGGGTTGCTTCAAAAATGGTGTACTATTACCAAAGCATTGACTCCGTTAGTGCTTTGATTTTGAACGAATTACAATCCACAACCTCACCTGAAGTCTTTGAACGCTCCAAAGAATTCGGCCAGCAAGTTGTGGCTGCGCTGATGAAGTATGTGAAAGTGGATGGGTTTGTCAAAATCCAAGCAAGCGCAAAATTTGATTTCCCGAAAGATATAGATAGCGTTTGGGAGCCAACGCCGCCAGCTTTCATGGATCCAGCGGATCCGTTTATTGCTACCGTGCGAACAATATCCATGAAATCAGCTGGAGAACTTGACCCGGGTGCCCCAATAAAATTCAGCACCGATCCCAACAGTGCATTCTACAAACAAGCGCAGGAGGTTTATCAAATCTCTCAGAACATGACCGACGAGCAACGGGCAATCGCGCTATTCTGGAATGATACACCGGGATCAACCGAATTTATTGGCCATTTTATGCCAACACAACGCCAGATCAACCCGGGGGGGCATTGGATCAATATCACCAGAATTGTTTGCGAGCAACGCAATTTGGGCTTGATGGAAACAATTGAGGCTTACGCGCTTGTTTCCGTTTCGATGTTTGATGGGTTTCTTTCCTGCTGGAGCGCGAAATATAAATACAACACGATTCGCCCGGTAAGCTATATCAATCGCTATTTCCTGAACGACCTTACCGACCACGCATCGTGGAAGCCGTTAATCCAAACGCCTTCCTTTCCTGAATATCCAAGCGGGCACAGCACCATCAGCGCTGCGGCAGCAACGGTGCTGACCAAACTGTTTGGCCCAATGGCATACACCGACGACACCGAAACTCCGTTTGGTTATCCAGCACGCAGCTTCAATAATTTTATGGATGCAGCACAGGAAGCCTCCGTAAGCCGTGTGTATGGCGGAATTCATTTCCGCGAGGGGTGCGATGCAGGAAATCGCTTGGGGCAGATGGTTGGCAACAACGTTGTCCAAAAATTGATAACCCGCGCAAGCTGATTGTTGCGCTAACAAAAAAGCGTGGTTAGAATGGATATTCTAACCACGCTTTTTCTTTTTTGGATTATTGTTTATCCTTCCGCCCCAACCTCTTTCAGCACACCTAACTCGCGTCCAACTTTTGTGAAGGCTGCAATTGCGGTGTCAAGGTGGCCGCGATTGTGGGCGGCAGAAATCTGCACACGGATACGCGCTTGCCCTTTCGGTACAACCGGGTAGAAGAACCCGGTCACATAAATTCCTTCTTCCAACAATCTGGAAGCAAATTGCTGTGCAAGCGGGGCATCGTACAACATGATTGGCGTTATTGGGTGCTCGCCGGGGATAATATCAAACCCAGTTTCCCCCATTTTTTCACGGAAGTATTTGGTGTTTTCTTCCAACGTGTCGCGCAGTTCGGTTGTTTGGCTAAGCATATCAATCACCGCAATTCCAGCACCCACAACGCTTGGCGGCAAGGTGTTGCTGAACAGGTATGGGCGCGAGCGTTGGCGCAGCATTTCAATAATTTCCTTGCGCCCGGTGGTGTAACCGCCGATTGCCCCACCCAACGCTTTCCCGAGCGTTCCGGTGATAATATCCACCCGCCCCATTGCGTTGCAGTACTCCGTTGCGCCGCGCCCTTTTGTCCCCATAAATCCAGCGGCGTGGCACTCATCCACCATCACTAAGGCTTGGTATTTATCGGCTAAATCGCATACTTTATCAATAGGGGCAATAATTCCATCCATCGAAAAAACGCCGTCGGTGACGATAATTTTTTGCACGCAGCCATCGGCTTCCGCTTGCTGAAGCTGCGCCTCAAGGTCGGCCATATCGGCATTGGCGTAGCGGTAGCGTTTTGCTTTGCACAGGCGAACTCCATCAATAATGGAGGCATGATTTAATGAGTCGGAAATAATCGCATCTTTTTCGCCAAACAGTGGCTCGAACACTCCGCCGTTTGCATCAAAACAGGCGGCATACAGAATGGTGTCCTCCGTCCCGTGGAACTCTGCAAGTTTCCGCTCAAGCTCCTTGTGAATATCCTGCGTTCCGCAGATAAATCGAACGGAACTCATCCCAAACCCGTGCGAATCCAGCGCGCTGTGGGCCGCTTGAATTACTGTTGGATGAGAGCTTAACCCCAAATAATTGTTTGCACAAAAATTTAGCACCGTTCCTTCCCGTCCCTCAACGGCGATTTCCACCCCTTGGGGTGAGGTAATCACCCGCTCATTTTTGAACAATCCCGCTTCGCGGATATTCTGAAGCTCTTGCTGAAGTGCCGGACGTAGTTTGTCGAACATGATGTTGGTATGGTTAGTTGGTTATGATGTAGATATTTTTATTCTGTGTTGAGTGCGTTGATTACCAGCACGGAACTCACTTATAAATTCACCTGAAACCCTAACGACATGATTGCTTCCAGCGTGAAAAAGCTGTGGGATGCGCGCCCTTCGCCCACGGTTAGGACATCGCTGTAATCGGCATAGGCACCTTTTAGGCTGGCTTCCACAAAACCGTATTTCAAGAAATCGTACCGCAGGCCAACGTCAATCCCAAGCACGTAGCCGGCGATGTGATAACGATTGTCGGTTTCTACATCGAAAATTGCCACGTCGGATTTTGGAATCACCACCCCAACCCCAACTTTCCCCAGCAGCCCAAGCCAGTGAAGCCGGTTGCTGGATTTCACCAAGTTTTGCCGCTTCAGGAAATTCACCATCCAGAAATTGGCCCCGTTGGTGTGTTCGAACCGAAGGAACTGCGAGCTTACCACCGTGTCGGTGCTCACCTTCCGCCCACGGATTTCCCCTTCAATGCGGGCGGTTTGGTTTTGGGTCATCACATATTTCACGTGATCGAAGCAGATTTCAACGCCAAGATCGTTGGGGTCGTTGAAAAAATAGGCCAGCCGATACACGTACTGCGGCACCGAAAGATTGGAAAGATTCGTCCCAACAATCTCCAGCCCCGGACGGTCGTGGGCTTCAAGATTGTAGAGGGTGAAATCATAATCGTCGGCAGTGTGGTCGCTAAAGTGGATGCTGCTTCGGCTGAACCACGATTTGTTGTAGCCCCACGCAAAACTGAGCGTCCCGCTCCCCTGTTCGGCTTGCGACGGGCAATCGCAGCGTGCGGGAAGGGTTGTGTCGGCAACTGGGTGATCTTGAGAACCTTCCTGGGTAAGGGCCTGCGGCGGCAGCAGAAACAGCGAGAACAGAACCAGCAGAAACAGAAGCCACCGCCGAACTAATTGTTGAACAAGCATAAAGTTGGGATGAGATGAGTTGGCAAACCGCGCACAAACGGGCTGCAAGTTAGCATTCGTTCCAGATTGCCAGCACGGTTGCAACGGCTTGCTTCCAGATGAAACAGTGCCGTAGATTCGCGGCCATGAGCCAAGCAGATGTCACAACTATCAATTTCACGCTGCCAACAAGCGGTGGCCAATCACTTTCCTGCACCGCTCGATTCCCCACCGAACCGGTTCGCCCGCTTCCGGGGCTGATCTTTTTGCACGGGTTCAAAGGCTTCAAGGATTGGGGCGGATTCCCCTACGCCTGCCAACGCCTTGCCGATGCTGATTTTTATGTTGTGAGCATCAATTTTACTCACAATGGTGTGGAAGGGAACGGAACGGAGTTCACGCAATTAGAGCGATTTGCCAACAACACTCACACCCGTGAAGTGCGTGAAGCGTGTGAGGTGATTGACGCGGTTGCTGGCGGAAATTTACCGGAATCGCACCTGCTGCTGAAAGGGCATCTTGGCCTGATTGGACACTCGCGCGGGGGGGGCACAGCAATCCTTGCCGCTGCCGAACGGCCAAGCGTTGGCGCGGTTGCCGTGTGGGGTTCGGTCAGCACGTTCGACCGCTACACCCCCCAGCAGAAAGAACGCTGGCGCACCGTTGGTTTCATCGAAATCCCCAACGCACGCACCGGGCAGACGATGCGGATGAACGCCAGTTTTTTGGATGACCTTGCCACCAACCAGAACCGACTTGATATCTGCGCCGCTGCCGGAAGGCTTTTATCACCGCTGCTGGTGATTCATGGAGACCAGGACCTTTCGGTGAGGCCCGACAACGGGGCGCGGATTGCGGCTTCGGCTAGCCCCGATTTAACAACCTACCTCCCGATACCCAGCACTGGCCACACGTTCGGGACGGTGCACCCGTTTGCTGGCACAACGTTGGCGTTCGAGCAGGTGATTGATGCCACGGAAGGTTTTTTTCTGGAACATCTGTTGCATTAACCCTCTGCTCCATTCGGGGTGGGCTGGTTATTTTGGCGTTTCGCTTCCCCGATCCTGAAAGGTTTTTCTGCCTTGATCTGCTCCATCCATTCAAACACAACCGCACACGTGATGCCAACCCCTGCGACTATGATGCTCTCCCAGATATTTCCGATGCGTGGCGTTCTGCTTGCCTGCGTCGTGCTGTTTGGCCTACTCCCTTCCGCCGCCCCGCTCCGTTCGCAAGCCCTTCCGCCGTATGTGATGCGGGCGATTGACACGTCGCTATCGGCAATCCTGATGACCCGCAACGACATGAAGCTCCGCTGGGATCGCGTCCCCGACGACCGCCACCGGCTTAGCTTGGTGAAACGGATGTTCGAGGAACCGCTGATCTGTTTTGCGCTGGCCGACACGCTGGGCAATGTTGCCGAAAAAGGGATAGATGAACCGGCACTGATATTTAAGCAGTTCGCCGCAATGCTCGATTTGGGGGACAACATTCTGGACAACCCCCAGCTTACCGTCACCGACCGCGAGCTTCGCTCCTTCGCAAAAGTTGATCTGGATTCGGTGGATTTCGCCCCCGCGTTTATCCTGCGCCGTTTTCTGACGCTAACGCTGATTGCGGATCTGCAGATGTACAACGCCCGCACCACCGTGATTGAGGAGCGCCTGAAAGGGCTGATTGAGTATTGCGACTCGCTGGTGCTGCAATCCGAAGGGAGCGGCGAGGCAACACCGGTGGAGCTTCGGATGGCCGAACGCTACGGGCTGGCACGCGCAAAACAGTTCTTCAACACCGACGCTGCCGACATCAACTTCATGCAGTTTATCACCCCTGGCGCAAGCCTGTTTATCAACAGTTTAGACTTCGCCAGGAATATCGCGCCCGAGGTTCAGAAGCTGAAGGATTCGGTGAAAACCCGGATTTGGAACACCCGACTTGGGCGAATTGCAATCGGCGGACCGGGGGATGACGTGTACACCGGCAACTTCTACTGCATTATTGATGTTGGCGGAAACGACGTATATAAACCAACCCCACGCAGCAAGGAAAAAGCCGCCGACCGTGGCGTGCAGATGATTGTGGATTTTGACGGAAACGATAATTACATCGGCGGAGATTTTGACTTTGGCGGGACGCTGTTCGGGGCCTCGGTGCTGATTGACATGAAGGGGGACGACAGCTACTCCGCCGGAAATTTTGCGCTTGGAACCGGATATTTCGGCACCGGCGTTCTGTACGATGCCGAAGGAAGCGACCGCTACATTGGCGGAACCGCCGTGCAAGGCGCGGGCCTGTTTGGAGTTGGGCTGCTGATTGACCGCGCCGGAAACGACATCTACCAAGCTCACCTCTGCTCGCAAGGCTTCGGTTTCACACGCGGCGTTGGGGGAATTATTGACCGTGAAGGGAACGACAGCTACATCGCCAACAGCCCGTACACCGACTTCCTCCGTTACGACGACCACTACGAAACTTTCTGCCAGGGGGCCGCGCTGGGAAGCCGCCCGGTTGCCTCGGCCGGCTACGGATTTATTGCCGACCTTGCCGGAAGCGACAGCTACAACGCCGATATTTTTGGGCAAGGAACCGCCTACTGGTTCGGCTACGGAGCAATTATTGACCGCAAGGGGAGCGACCGCTACAACGCCTACCAGTACGCACAAGGTGCGGGGGTCCACTTCGCCCACGGGGTGATCTTGGATAACGCCGGCGACGACAACTACGTCTCGCACGGGGTCTCGCAAGGGTGCGGCCACGATGTCGGGTTTGGCGGCCTGTACGACGTGAAAGGGGACGACAACTACGTGGTGGAATCCCTTTCGCAAGGGGGAGGGAACGCCAACGCAATCTCGCTGTTCATTGATGGCGCGGGGGAAGATGGATACATTGCCCGCCGCGACAACACCATGGGCTACAGCGATTTGCGCAACTGGTTCGGCATGATCGGAATCTTCCTGGACCTTGATGGCCACGACTTCTTCGGCAGCGCGAAAGGGAAAAACGACACCCTTTGGACCGGCAGCTTCTACGGCGCAGGGCTTGATGGAAATTTCAAGCCAAAGGATGATGAACCTGGCGCGCCAGCCGAAGAAAAAAAGCCGGAGAAAACCAAAGAAGAGATTGCCAAGGAGTTGGCCGACGACCTTCCCACGCTGTTTATCCAAGCCAGCACCGCACCGCAGAAATATCAGTACATGGTTGGCCCAGCGCGCCAGAAACTGATTGACCGCGCCGATGAATCCATCCCCTACCTGATGGAGATGCTGAACACCGAGCTTCCCCGCGAAGCTCTTGCCCTGCGCGACTACATCCTCCCGAAAATTGGGCGGCGGCTTACCCCCCAGTTGATTGATACGCTCCGGTTTGGCCAGCCCTCGCGCCAGGGGCTAACGATGTACGTGCTTGGCGAGATGAAGGACAGCACCGCCGCAATCGCGCTGGGGCGGAAATTGGTAGATCCCACCAACTGGCGAATCCGCGCCACCGCCGCCGAAGCCTTGCTGAAAATGAAAGCCGACACGGCGCGCCCCTATCTGATCAAAGCATTAAGCGACACGGTGGAGATTGTGCGTGGGCGCGCGGCGCGGGCGTTGGTGAACATTGCCGACAGCACCGAACTGGAGACGCTGATCCTTCCGCTGATGAACGACCCCAGCCAGATTGTCCGCTACCAAATCCAGATTGGGCTTGGGATGCGGGCGATTGACAGCATCGCGCCGTTCATTGCCGACGGGCTGCTACGGGAACGGAAGGGATACACCTACGATCTGCTTCGCCCGCTTGCGGCAAAAATCACCCAGCCGGTGCAACGCAAACGCCTTGTGGATGGATTCCTTGCCGACACCGATCCCAAGTACCGCGCCGAAGGTGCACGCCTTGCCATCGCGTGGCAAGATTTGGAGCTGCTGGAACGTGTGGTGAAATTGAAAAAAGCGGAGAAAAACTCAGCCGTGTTGTTCGAGATTTACCGGGCAATCGAGCTGCAAAAAACGCTGAAAGAGCAAGCGAAAGAGGAGAAAAAGAAAAAAGGAGAGAAGGGAGAACACGCCGAAGGAGCCGAAGCGAAGGGGAAACAGGAGGCAGCAACAGCCACTGAAGCGGCAACCGAGAAGCCAGCAAAAAAATCGAAGAAGCGGAAGCGGTAGGGATTCGGGCGTGACTATAGTTATACTCCAAACAGAGTGGTTTGCGAAAAACTCAATCACTGTCATTCCCGCGAAAGCGGGAATCCATAGCGAACATAGCTGAGTAGAGTTTCGCAAACCAATTTGCGCCGAGTATAGTGTGCAAAAGCCCGCGAATATTGCCCCCGCTCATGCTGAGATCCGTCATAGATGAGCCAAAACCAAACAAGCCGGAAGCAGGCAATCTGCTTCCGGCTTGTTCCATTTCTGAAGATTTTCGGTTTTATGCTGCGGCTTCTTCCGGCTCGGTGAGGCTCTCCTTTTTCCCACGGTAGAGGATTGCGAAGGGGATGATAAGGCCGTAGCCGATGGTCAGCAGGATTGGCGCGAACGTGACGGCGTTGGCGTTATTCCAGATGCCATCGTTCATTGCTGGGTCGCCGTCGGTGATGGCTGTGCCCATCAGAAGGTACCCGATCACAATCACAGCGATTCCAACAAGCAGCAGTATCAGGTTCATTTTCCCGAAGGAAAATCCCCACGTCATGCTCGGTTTGCTTCCCCCACTCTGGGTTGCTCGAACCCCGGGGCGGACGCGCTGCGTTGTTGTTCTGCGGGCTGGTATTTCTTGCTTTGCCATGCTTCGATATCTGATTGCCAGAAGTGAATTGATAGAGTGAGATGTTGATTGGGCGCAAACATACGCCCCTACCCACAAAAAAAAAAGCCGGTCATGGAGACAGACCGACTAAGAGCGTCTTTGCACACCCGCCAGGGGATGGTAGATGTTCGGCTCTTGGGCTGCAACATACAACATTGGGTGGGGGGAGCGCAAGAAGTTTTTGGGAAATGGCGAATGTCGAATGTCAAATGCCGAATAGAAGAGCGGGGAATGCTGGAACGCCGGATGAAGAATCTTGGAATTTCCGGCGGACCCCGCCCTCCGCTCATGCTGAGCCCCGTCGAAGTATGAGTTGAGCCACCGAAACGCGCGGCTCTCTTCTTCGTCATCGCCCCGACGGGTCGGGGTCTTCGACAAGGAGCGATTAGCGACGTGGCACCGCGAAGCAGCGGCGAAGCCCATCCCGCGACCAGCACGGTGGCCGATGACTTCTCAGGAACCTACGAGATCGCTTCGTCGAAGACTCCTCGCGATGACAGCGCGTGAGTTGAGGTCTGGAGAAATCCCCCCTGCGGCAACCTCCGAACCCAGCCCTCCGCTCATGCTGAGCTCCGTCGAAGTATGAGCGGAGCCACCGAACGGCACGGTTCTCTTCTTCGTCATCGCGAGGAGCGATAAGCGACGTGGCTATCTCGCGGCTGGCTGTGTGTCCGATGCTCTCCCAGAAATGCGCGAGATGGGCTTGCGCCGCTGCTTCGCGGTGCTGCTTCGCGGTGCTGCTTCGCGGTGCTTCGTCGAAGACTCCTCGCAATGACGGGGCGGAATGCGGGGGGGTGCGGGACAATGACGGTGAGATGATGGTGACGGGGATGGAGGTTCGGCGAAATTGGCGCACACAATGCTTCCGCCTTCTACCGGCGGCCCTTGTGGCGGAGGATGGAGATGAAAATTGGCGCGCCAACTAACGCCGTCACCGCGCCAACGGGAAGCTCGGAACCGACGTTGCCGATGAAACCCATCAGCGAGCGCGCTGCGGTGTCGCAGAGCAGCAGAAAAATTCCGCCGCCAACTACCGATGCCGGTAGCAACATCCGGTGGTCGGGGCCAACAACCCGCCGCAGAATGTGAGGCGCGACCAGCCCAACAAACCCAATCGCTCCGCAGAAGGAGACCGTTAGGCCAACCGTCAGCGAGCCAACTAAGTAGAGGATTGTTCTGGCTCGGTTCACCGGAAGTCCAAGCGCAGTGGCTTCGTCATCCCCCAGCGAGATTGCGTTCAGGATGTTTCCGCCAACAAGCGAAAGGAGCAGCACCACCATCCACATCACCCCCGCGCCGTAGCCAATTTGGGCTGACGCGCTGGCAAGGTTTCCCATCATCCATTGAATCGCCGTTCGCATGGAGTCGCCCAGGAAACCAAGCAGAAGAAAAATCAGTGCTGCGCCGATTGCCGCCACCATCACTCCACCAAGCAGCAACCCTTCCGAACGATCGCCATAGCCCCCCCCTTTGCTGATCCAGAGCACCGCCAACACCACCGCCGCGCCCCCAGCAAACGACAGCACCGGAACCGTGAACGCGCTGGAGCCAACCGCATAACCGATCATTGCCCCAACCGCGCATCCGTTCGATACGCCAAGCATGTACGGCTCGGCCAACGGGTTGCGAAGCACCGCCTGGAACATCACCCCGGTTGCCGCCAACGCGCCGCCAATGCCAACGGCAAGAATAATTCTTGGAAGCCGGAGTGAAAGAAGGATGGTGCTGTTTTCTTCCCCCAGAATGCTGCCGAAGGAGAAGGTTCCGGGGCCGATGCACAACGCCAGGGCAGCAAGGGCAAGCAAGATTCCCCCCATCGCGGCCAGCAAACGCACCACCCCCCAACGGGTGGCAAGCCTGTGCTGGCGTTGGATTACTGCTCCTGTTGCCGCCACGTGGTCAACTCCGTGTGCATGGCACGGATCAGTTCTGGGATTCCGATTCCGGCAACTGCCGAGATCAATCGTGGCCGCAATCCGCCGATGTTCAGTTTGGCAAGCTCATCAATTCGCTCCAGCGGCATCGCATCAATTTTGGTGATGCAGACGATCCGCCGCTTTTCCAACATTTCGGGGTTGAATTTGGCAAGCTCACCCTGCAAGGTGCGGTAGTCTTCGGCGGGGTCCTGGCTTAATCCATCCAGCAAAAAACAGAGCACCCCCGAACGCTCAACATGGCGCAAGAACTGATGCCCCAATCCCTTCCCCTCGCTGGCCCCTTCAATCAATCCGGGGATGTCGGCAACGGCAAACGATGCGCCAATATCCACACGCACAATGCCGATGTTGGGGATCAGCGTGGTGAAAGGATAATCGGCAATTTTGGGGCGGGCCGCGCTGATGGTGGAGATCAAGGTGGATTTACCAGCGTTCGGGAAACCAACCAGCCCAACATCGGCCAGCAACTTCAACTCCAAGCGGATGTTCCGCTCCTCACCTGCGCGCCCTTTTTCGGCAAAGCGTGGGGTTTGGTTGGTGCTGGTTGCGTAGTTGTGATTCCCCTTTCCGCCGCGCCCGTGCCGCACAACCACCAACCGTTCGCCGTCGTTTTTCATGTCGGCAATCAGTTCGTCGGTGTCGGCATCATACACCAGCGTGCCAACGGGGATGCGAAGCTCGATATGCTTCCCCCGCTTCCCGGTTTTCAGCGCGCCGCCGCCATGCTGTCCACGCTCGGCGGCGTACTCATGGCGGTAACGGAAGTCCATCAGGGTGGAAAGTTGGGCGGTGGAAACCAGGATCACATCGCCGCCGTCGCCGCCATCGCCGCCGTCGGGTCCCCCTTTCGGGACAAATTTTTCGCGGCGGAAACTGACGGCTCCGTTCCCCCCAGCACCAGCACGGACAAGAAGTTCTGCAGAGTCTATAAACACGGTATGCCTTTTGGCTTAGGAGCGATTGTTGGTGGAAAGATACCGGCCATAGACGCTATCGGTGAAGCGAATGGCCGTGCGTGAGTAGGGGTCAACGTTGTTGCGGACAAAAAGCTCATCCAGAATTTGGCTGGCGACCTTCCAGTTTTGCGCGCCGTTGAGTTTGTTCAGCACCGATTCGTATTCGCTTCGGTTCCGCTGGAACACTTTTTTGATGACCTTCCGCTCCAGCATCGCATCAATGAACGTGCGCACGTCGCTCATCCCCGGCGCGGCGGCGGATGCTTGCTGGTGAGCAATGGGAAGCGTCTGTGGCGCAGGCTCGGCGGCGGAAACCACCGTTGGATTGGCCACCACAACATCAGCCAATGCCACAGCTTGCAAAGCCACCGGCTGCTGAATGGAGGTGGGAATATGCTGCTGTATTTCTGCTAACCATTCCTCGTCGTCGTCATCGTCGTCGTTGCTTGGGGTGAGAGAATCGGGCTGCGCATCACCCGGCTGGGCCTCAGCTTCTACTCTATTTTCAACTCCAAGCTGGACCTCAGCTTCCGTTTCCTCCACCACCTCATCGTCATCTTCTTCAATCAAAATGGGGTTGATTTCGGCAAGCTCAATCGTGGTTTCTTCTGCGGGAAGCTCGGCGGCTTCGGTGATTTCGGGAGCAAGCGTTTCCCAGGGCCAGGGGTCGTCGTCAAGGTCTTCCTCGTTGGCAACCTCTGGCGTTTGCGTTGGTTCTATCACCGGCTCGGCTTCCCCCCCCTCGGCAGTCACCGGTTCTTCCTGGAACGCGCTAAGATGTTGGCGCAGGTCGGCAAAATTCAGGTCGGTTGGCAAACCTCCATCAAGCTCATCTTCCCCTTCGTCCAACGCATTGTGGCTCAGATCATCCTCACTCCAATCCGCAATTTCTTCTTCCGCTACTGGCATTGGCTGAATGGTGGACGCTGCGTCGGATTCGTGAGCGGAAGCAGGATTGCCCACCTCATCGCCAACCGCCGCAGCCACCGGATATTCTTGAATAATTGCCGGGGCAACATTGGCCGCCAGTGCTGACATTGGTGCTGGAGTTTGCGATGAAGTTGGCACCCCGGCCGCCGCCTCGGCAGCGGCCGCCGCCAACTGGTCGCCGGTAAGATGCTGGCGCATCACGGCATCCAACTCATCGTTCTGATACACGGTGGAGAAATCGGCTTCTGGTTCCCCTTCGCTGGCGGTGAGCAATTCATCCAGCACGGAGACGAACTCATCGCGGAGGATATGGGTGTGCCCCTGGCTGCGGTAGGCCTCCAAGTGATCCACCAATTTCTTGATGTTTTTGTCATCGAAGTAGATCACCAGCGCGTCAATCGGAACCCCGCGTAAGGGGTCGGCGCAGATGAAATCGAAGAAGGGGGACATCAGCTCCAGCAGGTCTTCCACCGTGCAACTCAGCAGAATCTGGTCATCAATCCGGCGTATCACCCGCTCGAATTCGGTGGAGCTGATGGCATCGAACGTTGTCCGCTCGCTCTGTTTCCGCTCCACCCACTCGGCAAAGACGGTGCTGAAGTATTCGTAATCGCCAAAGGCACCAAACCGGAGCATCACCTCGCGCAGGGGCTTCACCGGTTCGCCCCGGAAGATGTACCATTTCAGGGTGGTTTGCGGGCGGCAGATGTAGTTAAAGGTGAGTTTCACCGCGCTATCCAGCACCACCAGGAAATCATCCCGCTCGAACCGCGCATGGCGGAACTGAACTTGCTCAAGGTAGCTCAACAACGAGGTGATCTCTGGGTGGCTGTAATCGAAGCGTTTGTTGGCGGCCCGCGCAAGTGCTTCGTTGTGAAGCCACCACTGCACTTCGGTGGTAAAGAAGGGCTTGAAACGCCAGGGGATTCGTTCGTCCTCCACAATCGTCAGCAGCGGAACGAAGGTCTGCTCGCGGAGAACCTCCGCGGCAAGGGTTTGGATTGTCTGATTGATTTCGCGCTCGAACATGACAGCGCGAAAGTACGAATTTGGGGTGGGCCGTCAGCAGCCGCGAGGGGGGCAACCGAGAATTTCAGTTGGTGAGCCGCTGCGGCCCGCTGTTTTTGTTGCTGTTTTGGCTGGGATGCGTGTGCTTCTGGATATGCTCCAAATAGCACAAAGCCTCCCCAACCATAGCAAGGTTGGGAAGGCTTTGAATGTTTGCGGAAACCAGCAGCTATACTCAGCGCAAATTGGTTTGCGAAATTCTACTCAGCCAGGTGCGCTATGGATTCCCGCTTTCGCGGGAATGACAGTGATTGAGTTTTTCGCAAACCACTCTGTTTGGAGTATATCCTACTTCCCCACCGCCGACATCCCCGCGTTGTGATGCTCCTGGACCTCTAACCAACGCTCGGCATCAATCGCGGCCATGCAGCCGCTTCCGGCAGCCGAGACCGCTTGGCGATAGACGTGATCTTGAACATCGCCGCAGGCGAACACACCATCCACGTTGGTGTAGGTGCTTTTTCCTTTGGTTATCAGGTAGCCATTGGTGTCGGTCTGAAGCTGGCCGTGGAAGACTTCGGTGTTGGGCTTGTGGCCGATTGCAATGAACAATCCATCGGCTTTCATCTCCCAAGTTTCTCCGGTTTTGGTGCTGCGCAGCACCACGCCGGTCATGGATTTCACGGGGGAATGATCGCCGATGACGTTCACCACGTTGGCATCGTAAATCACCTCAACTTTTGGGTTGGCCAGCACCCGATCCACCATGATTTTGGAAGCGCGGAAGGTGTCGCGGCGGTGGATCAGCGTCACCTTGCTGGCAAAGCGGGTAAGGTAGTTGGCTTCCTCCATTGCCGTATCGCCGCCACCAACCACCAGAACCTCTTTGCCACGGTAGAAGAAGCCGTCGCAGGTGGCACACGCGCTAACGCCGTAGCCCATGTAAAAGGCTTCCGACTCTAAATTCAGCAACCGCGCCGAGGCTCCAGTGGCAACAATCAGGGCATCGCAGGAGAGGAGGTTGCCACGGTCGGTTTTTAGTTTGAACGGGCGCTGGCTAAAGTCCACTTCATCCACAAATTCAAACCGACAATCGGCACCGAAGCGTTGCGCTTGGCGGCGAAAAACCTCCATCATCTCCGGCCCCATGATCCCTTTCTCGAAACCGGGATAATTCTCAACATCGGTGGTGATGGTAAGCTGCCCACCGGGAACATTCCCTTCCAGAATGACCGGCTTCAGGTTGGCGCGGGCGGCGTACAACGCAGCGGTCAGCCCAGCCGGACCCGACCCCATGATGATGAGCTTGTGATGCTCGCGGCCATTGATAACCTCGCCATCGTGATGTGGCGGAACAAAAGGAGAACCGTTGTGAGAATCCATGGTTGTTGGGAATCGGTTGTCGGGAATCGGGAATCGGGGGGCGATTGTCAGTTGTCAGTTGTCAGTTGTCAGTTGTCGGGAATCGGGAATCGGGGGGCGATTGTCAGTTGCCAGTTGCCAGTTGTTGGGAATCGGTTGTTGGGAATCGGGGGCGATTGTCGGTTGTCAGTTGTTGGGAATCAGACTTCTTACCACTGACTACTGACTAATGACCACTGACTTTTGTCGGGAATCAGTTGTCGGGAATCCGGGGGCGATTGTCAGTTATCAGTTGTCAGTTGTTGGGAAGCAGACTTCTTACCACTGACTACTGACTACTGACCACTGACTAATGACCACTGACTTTTGTCGGAAATCAGATTACACCGACAAAATATCCTTCTCTTTTTCAGCAAACAGCTTTTCGATTTCGGCGATGTAGCGGTCGGTGAGTTTTTGCGTGTCGGCTTCGCCACCTTTGCGAGCGTCTTCGCTCATGTGCTCTTCTTTTTCTGCCTTCTTCAAGGCTTCCATTGCGTCGCGGCGGGCGTTGCGGACTCCGATTTTGGAATCCTCGGCAACCTTCTTCGCCATTTTTGCAATCTCGCGCCGGCGTTCTTCGGTTAGCGGCGGGATTGGCAGCCGAAGCACCACACCATCGTTGGCCGGGTTCAGTCCGATGTTGGCGGCTTGGATTGCTCTATCAATCGGCCCGATCATATTTTTTTCCCAGGGCTGCACCACAATCATGGTGGCATCGGGGGTGGTGACGTTGGCGACTTGCGAGATTGGAACCATCGAGCCGTAGTAATCCACCCGCACGGAATCCAGCAGGCTTGGCGTGGCGCGCCCGGTGCGGATTTTTGCGAAGTCAATTTTGCAATGGTCAATTGCTTTTTTCATGCCCTCTTCGGCTTCAAGAAGAATCAGTGTAACGTCCATTACTGCTCTGGTATCTGGTCTGTAGTTGGTTGTTCTGTTGTTCGTGTTCTGCTGAAATCGTTATCGTTTACGCTTCTGCTGTCACCACCGTGCCGATATGCTCCCCCATCACCAACCGCTTCAAATTGCCGGGCTGGCTCATGTTGAAGACAAGAATCGGGAGGCGGTTTTCCTGGCACAGGGTGATGGCGGTTAGGTCCATCACCCGCAGGTTTCGCTCGTGGACTTCGCGGTAGGTGACGCGGTCGTATCGTTGGGCGGCGGGGTTGGTGCGGGGGTCGGCGTTGTAGATTCCATCCACACCGTTTTTCCCCATAATCAGCGCGTCGGCCTCAATCTCGATGGCGCGCAGCGCGGCGGCGGTGTCGGTTGTGAAGTAGGGGTTGCCGGTTCCCGCGCCAAAAATTACCACACGCCCTTTCTCCAAGTGGCGCACGGCGCGGCGGCGGATGAACGGCTCGGCAATTTGCTCCATCACAATGGCGGTCTGCAATCGGGTTTTGATCTCGCGATTTTCCAGCGCGCTTTGCATCGCCAGCGCGTTGATGACCGTGGCCAGCATCCCCATGTGATCCCCCGTCACTTTGTGAATCCCTTCGGCAGCGGCTTGTATTCCGCGGTAGATATTTCCCCCGCCAATCACAATCCCAATCTGCACGCCAAGCTGGGAAATCGTTTCCACTTCGGCGGCAAAGGTTTCCAGCATTTGCGGGTCAATGCCGTAGCCGGCATCCCCCATCAGGGCTTCGCCGCTAAGTTTCAGCAAAATGCGTTTGTACTGTGGTTGCTCCATGCAGTGCGCCAGTGTGAGTTGGGTTCAGGAAGGGTCAAGCCGCCGATTTGGGGCGGCCAAAAGTAAGAAAAACTCCGGCAGCCGCTGGCCTTGTTGGACTTTTCGTAACGGTTGGCCGACGGGCAGCCGGCTGGTTATTGAAGGAGTAGCCCTGTTGTTGATTGTCTGAATCACAGTTTCTTCGGATTGAGGGATTGCGTGGATTGAGTATTCTGATCTGCGTAACCTGTGCAATTGCAGGCTACATTCAACAGCACAACCGCAATCCAAAGCCCCCCGAAACCAATCAACAACTATGTCACCGACACAAAATTCAACGCTCCGCACCGAGCTTCTGGAATTAGCCGCTGCCGACTACGCGCTCCGCACACAGCTTGCTGCCGACGGAACATTGTTTGAGGGCTACAATCCCCAGATGAAGGCACTGCACCAGCACAACAGCGCTCGACTTCAGGAAATCATTGCTCAACACGGCTGGCCGGGAAGATCGCTGGTTGGAGAGGACGGAACCGAGGCGGCTTGGATAGTGCTGCAACACTCCATCAGCAACCCAGAGTTCATGCAGGAAGGGCTGCAACTGATAACGGATGCTGCCAAGAGCGGAGAAATCGCTTGGAACTTGGTGGCAACAACCGAAGACCGTGTTCTGATGCTGCACGGGGAACCGCAACGCTACGGCACACAACACGACTGGGATAGCGAAGGGAATCTTTCCCCTATCCCAATTCTCAACCCCGAAACCGTGGATCAACGCCGCGCAGAAATTGGACTTGAACCATTAGCAGTCCAGACGGAGCGATTGCGGCAGCAGGCAGCGTTGGAACGGGAAAGACCACGGAGATGAAACGGCGGCTCATTATACTTGGGTGCCTCTTCTTTCCATGCTTTGTGCCTCTGGGATTTTCCCTTTCTTCAGAAGTGAAGAAGGGAAAGAACCACAGAGGCACAGAGGGAAGAAAGAGAGGACTGAACAGCGTGCCCGCCCAACCTCAACACTTACTTCCGATGCAGATTTTCCCCGCTCCACGTGCTCTCCTTTGCCAGCGCGGCAGTAACAACGCCCATTGGCTTGGGGGTGATATAGACTTCGTAGATGTGGTTCACCGCTTTGGTTCCGGTGTTTGGCACAACCGGTAGCGGGTTGTAGGCAAGGATTCCGCCGTAGATGAAGCCAACCCGTGTTCGCTTCCCGGCTGGCAGCGCGCTCAGCTTTATCACCCCGTTCGGGTAGGCGATTCCGCTGGCGTAGTTGTTGATATCTGGAATAAACGGAATGCTTGCCCCCACCAACGAATCCCCCGGCGTGGCTGTTGGAAGGAAATACTCAGCATACTTCCCATCGCTCCCCTGGCGGAACACCGAGATGTCGCTGATAAACGGCAAACCATCGTTCCGCCCCTGCCCGGTGGCAAGATGAAACACCACCTTCTGGGAATCGGTTTGGTGGTAGTAGTAATGGCTGATGCCGCCAAAGAATGTGTGGTAGATGGCCCCGCCAACGCTGTCATACACCGGAATCACCGGGCACTCGTACGCGCTGAATCGCTGCGCCACGGTGGTATCCACTTTTGCAAACCCCTGGGCATTGATATACACCGGCTGCTGGTATCCACCAATAATTCCCGGCTGGAACACACCGCCAAACGCCGCAATCCGTTCGGTCCCGGTGGCGGGGTCAATGCTGGCAATGATGTTCCCGTCGCGGCGGTGGAACGCGCTGTCGGGGGTGGCTCCGTAGCTCAAAATTTTCAGCGTCCCCGGGTTCAGCGTGAACCGGCGAACCTGGCTGGTGTATTGCTGGTAGAACCCGGTGTCGCTTCCCCCAAACGCGCGGTACTGGCCGTTGAATATCTGCCCAAACACCAAGTAGAACGATCCCCCCAACTGGAACAACTCTCCGCCAGTCACCGCAAAGCGATCATCCTGCGAAAATTTCATCAGCCCACGAATCGCTGCGGAGTCGGGGGAAGGCTGCGCCACCGCATCCACCATTTTCCCCAGCGGAAAACTGATGATGGTGTTGAAGGTTTTCATGTTGCTTCCATCGGCCAGCCAGCCGTAACCGCCAACCAGATAAACCACGTCGGTGGCCGGATCGTAGCAGGCTTGCGCAGTGGTGGAAGAGAGCGGAGCCGAGAGGTTATCAGGAAGATTTCTCACATCGAAGTTCCAATACTTTCCGCTGGCCGGGTCAATCACCCACAGGAAGTGGTTGGAGAGTGAGTCAATGAAGTTTGTGGCCGGCGCTTGCATGAACGTGTGCAGTCCTTGCCCACGCCCCCCCACCACTAACCACCGCCCGTCGCTGCGATTGACGAACGCATGGTAGCCCTGCAATGCCGGAAGCGGCGGGCCATCGAACTGCTTGGGAACGAACTCAATCGTGTAGGGGATGGTGTCGGTTGCCGGTGGCGTGTCGGTCCCCGGCTTGGCTGCGCCGATTGCTGGCTCAAGCTCCGCTCCCGTTTTTTCCCCGCCACACCCCGCCGCGATTGATGCCACCATCGCCACCAACACGAATGTAGCAATGGCAGATGCTGAATGTTGAAGGTACTTTTTCATGATGCTTTCCCTCCTTCTGCTGCTGGCTCGGTTGCTGGTTTGCATGGCGGGAACCCCATGGACTTTTGGAGATTAGCAATGTAGTTGATGACCGTCTGGAACTTGCTCGGCGAAAGGTCGCGGGTGACGGGCATGAATCGAGTGTCGGTGAAATCGCGGGTCATGTAGAAGCCGATTGCGCCGGAACAGATGCCGTTGCGCGGCTCTGGCTCGTGCATCGCTATCCATGGCGGATTGGTGGCGAACAGGTTGAAGGTGGCCTCCACGCTTAAATCAATTTTGTGGGTCATTCCCGGGTAGAGCTTCACGTACGGCTCCATGATCCCCAGAATATCTGCCCACGTTGGCTGCTCTATCGTTGGTGTGTTCGCCCAAGCCAAGCAGGAGATTTGAAGCTCCTGGGCCGGAGGCTGGTTCACGATGTCGGGGGGGATTGTGCCGCTGATGTACGGGACGATGAAATAGAGTTGGCCATCCAGTTGCGGCGTGCGTGCGCCGGGGTCGTGCATCACCTGCAGTGCCACCACCGACTTGCCGTTTTCGTCGGTTGGCGTTGCGTAGGTTGTTGGCGGCTGGAAGACGTTCACCGATTGCGGCGTATCCCCCGGGTTGGTTGGCGGAACGGTTGCCCCTTGCGTTGTGCCGTACACCGGCTCAATCATCAACTCAATCCCAACATTCTGGACAGGCTGGCCCCAGCGGGTGACATAGATATCCGTTTGGGCGGTTGTTCCCGGAACGCCCGCCATCCGCAGCGCACGATTATCGGCGGCAACGTACCAGCCGGAGGGGTCCTCGGTAAAAATTGGGTTTGGCCCAATATCGGCCCGGGAAGTGGTGATAGTGATCGGGTTGGATTGGGCCAACAGAAGCTGTGCATCGCTTAACGGAAGCTCCACAATTCCGGAGCTGTTGGAGTACGCGAACGAGGTGCAATCAATCGGGCCAAGCACCGTTGCGGTTCCGTTGGCGGTAACGCAAACGTTCACCGTCCCCAAGTCAACAGGGTCGCCGCCGGGAAGCACGCGGCAGATTGCGTTGGCCATATCAATCACCATCGTTTTGCGGTCGGGGTCAACTTTGAAGGAGGCTCCGTAGAACGCTGGCACATCCCAGTTTGCGTTTGGCGGTGTGGGCCGCCCGGCAAGCCAACGTGGGCCAACGGCTTGCACTGGTTGGTTGGGGGCCACCGGCCCAATGGCCCCGGTGATTCGGCCGTAGCGGTAGTTCTGGTTCCCCGGCACGTTCACGTAGCCATCCACCACAAAGCGGAACGCAAGGAGCAAGTTCCCATCCACGGCCAATGTTTTTTCTTTCAGTGCTTGCAATGCCCCGGCAGTTGCGGGCCAATCGCTCTCCTTCACGCTCATCACGGTTTGGTAGGTTCCGCAAGCGTTCGAGTCGCCACCGAAACTGCCCCAACCATACTGCACATCCCAGCCGCGCATCGGCAGCACCGCGTTGAACCAAAGGCTGTTCAGCGAGACCGGTTGCACCTGGCCAGTGATGGAGGTTCCGTCACCCAGGGCAATGTTCAGCTTCATCCCAAAAATGGTGGGGACGGCTTGTTGATAGACATCAAGGTCCACAATTTTTGCGGGGGTGGGAAGGTCCGTGGTTGTCACCGCCGCGCCCACCAATGGGTCGGCAGCCGCACCACCTTCCACCGAAGTGACGTTGCAATCAAGGATGCGGAATGAATGCAGCCCGGCGGGGTCCTGCCAGGGGGCAGGGTTGGTGACATCCGGTTGGTAGTGTGTTGGGTCGTTATTGACCGTTGAAGGGTCGGCATAAAACCGGCCAATGAAATGGATCCGTGGGACATCAAGGTAACTCACAATGCACCTTCCTGTTTTACGATTCTGTTGAGAATTGGTGTGTATGAACCTTCCCCCCGCCTCGCTCTTCCTGTGTGTTGATTGATTGCTTGAAGTTTTTGGGGTAAGTACTGAATGGAGGGATTTCGACGAACCTCACCGCACCCCACCGTCATTGCGAGGAGTCTTCGACGAAGCACCGCGAAGCAGCGGCGATAGCCCATCTCGCGATTTTCTGGGACGGCATCGGACAGAGTTCCAAACTCCTCTTCCCCTTTTCCCCCCAATCTTGGGGGGACGCGAAGCTCGCCAGAGCGTAGCAGGGGGGCGCGAGTTCGGTGGCTCCGCTCATACTTCGACGTGGCTCAGCATGAGCGGAGGGCGGCGTTCGCGGTGGACGCAGGTATCTCACCTCCTCGCGCGTTGCTGTGAAAGCATCGGACTCACTGCCACACGCGGGATCGCCACGTCGCTCAACGCTCCTTGTCGAAGACCCCGACCCGTCGGGGCGATGACGGTAGGGGCGTTTCCCATGCTTAGCCCCGTATGGGGCGATACTCTCACTTAGCCCAGCGGCGTAAGCCCTGGGATCAGCGTTTCCAACAACACCGAATAGCCCCGAATGGGGCGACAGGGTTCACCCGCATCCCCCTTTCTTTCGCCCGCTACGGGGCTTTGTTTTCCTGAGCGTCCTTCCCTTTTCCCAAGGCTTACGCCATTGGGCTATTCACTTTCGCCCACTTCGGGGCTTGAAGCACTTCGCCATCCGGTGGCTCTGCTCATACTTCGACGGGGCTCAGCATGAGCGGAGGGCTGGATTCGCAGGTGGACGCAGGGAGGAGATTTCACCTCACCTCTGTTTTGCAGTACTCCATGCTGCAGCGTGGAGATGACGTGCCACCTCACATTCTCTCTTCTTCGATACGCTGGTTACGCTTGCTGCCGCAGCCATTGCAGGAACTCTTCCGTTGGTTCCTCCCCGTTTCCATCCACCGAAAACTCCGGCAGGATTCCATCCACGAAATACATTTCAATCTCCCCTTTCCCTTTCACGTTTCGGCTGCCGCGGTGGGTGCAGGCAAAGAATTCTTTGACGTGCTGGTAGGTATCCGCCGAGATATTCACCCGCCCGGCTTGGCCGTTCGATTCCATCCGGCTGGCAACGTTCACCGAATCGCCCCAGATGTCGTAGGCGAATTTCCGTTTCCCCACCACTCCCGTGATGACCGGGCCGGTGTGAATGCCAACTCGACACTGCCATAACGGCTTCCCTTCGCTCTCGGATTGCTGGCGCAATTCATCCAACGCCCGAACAATCGCCAAGCCGGTCAGCACGGCATCAACCGGGTTGGTGGTGTTTGGGTTCGGTATCCCGCCAGCGCACATGAAGGCATCGCCAATAGTCTTGATTTTCTCCATGTTGTAGCGTGCGGCAACGTCATCCATTGCGCGGAAGCAGCTATCCAGTTGCTGCACCAACTCATCGGGATCAAGCAGGGCCGACGTCCCTGTGAAGTTCACAAAGTCGGTGAACAGAATGGAGACCATCCCATACGACCGCGCACGGGCGTGGCCGGTGGCTTTCAACTCCTGGGCCGTCTGGCGCGGAAGAATGTTTTGCAGCAACCGCTCGCTGGTTTCCTGCGCCTTCACAATCTCCTGCGTCCGCTCGGCCACTTTTTCTTCCAGATTATCATACAGCACGGCGTTATCAATGGAGATGGCAATCTGCCCGCTCAGCAATTTCAGCAAGCCAACGTGCTGCTGGGTGAAAGCTCCATCGGTCAGATTGTTTTCCAGATAGATCACCCCGCTCAGCTTCCCCTGGTTCAGCAATGGCAAGCAGAGCACCGAGCGGAGTTTGCGTTGCTGCACGGCTGGGTCGCGGCCAAACTGGCTATCGGAAGCGGCGTTGTTCAGCACCACGGCCTGCTTGCTGTGTGATGCAAAATGAATGATGCTTTGGGGAAGATTTCCACCCTCGGCAACCACCTCCATTTCCGGCATCCGCAATTCCCCCGTGGCAACTTGGAACTCGGCTTGCAACTGCCATTCCCCCTGGTGCGGGCGCAGCAACACCGCCCGCTGCGCGCCGGCGTTTTCGCTGACGGTCATCATCAACCGGCGAAGCAGTGAGCCAAGGCGAAGCTCGCCGGAGATAGCCTCGGCAGCTTTCATCACGGTCATCATATCCAGCGATTGCGCAAGCGCGCCGCCGGTGGTGGTGATCGGGCTGGTGATGGTGGTGGTGGTTCCGGTTGTGGCCAAATCGGCGCGGCCCGATTGCCCAAGATGTTCTGGATACTGTTGCAGCAATCCATCGGCAACGGCGGTCGCGCCCCAGCGGCGATACCAATACTCAGCTTCGCGAAGGTGATACCGCACAATCCGCACCGCCCCGCTTTGAAGGTGAAGCTGTGCGCAACGCTGGTTTGCCAACGCTTGAATCTGGAAATAGCCGAACTCCGATGCTGCCTCGATCGCCAAGTTGTACAGGCTGATTGCCCCGGCGTGATTCCCCGTTGCCCGTTGCAACTCGGCTTGCAGCAACAAGGATTTATGCTTGAAATTGTTTGGGCAAACCGCAGCCCAACGTTGGAATTTTTTTGCGGTGGAGCGTGCCAGCCGTAACCGCGCCGCGCGATGCTGGCTGGCCGATTCCGCCAACGCCGCCGCGGCAAGCGCGTGGTAGAACCGATGCTCGGCACCATGCAGCATCCCCACGGAATCTTTCAAATAGGAAGTTGTGCTGGCGGCAAGATCGAACGCCTGTTGGTGGTGGCCCCACAGATAAAGCGCGGCAGTTTTGTTGATGAAGTAGTAGTGCGCAAAGTGCCGCGACCCGTAGGTGGAAAGCTCATCCAGATACGCCGACTCGTTGAACCCGGCATCGGCAAACGAAGTGTTCGACTCAGTCTCGCCGCGCAAATTTTTGATTGCTTGCACCACACCCCGCACTGCCCCCGCCGATTCGCGGTTCCGCACGCGATCAAGAAAATCCAGAAATCGCCCGGTGGTTTTCAGAATATCATCGAACGGCTGGCCACGCATCAGCAGGCTTTGCGCGGTTCCGCTGCACGCGCAGCCGGCATGGAACAGGTCGCCAACCTCCACCCCCGATTGATACGCCGATTCCCACAACCGCTCCGATTCGGTGGCCGGCTCCATCCATGAAGTGCCAAAATATCCGCCAACAAAATAGACCTCAGCTTTCTGGCGTTCGTTGTTGAACCGCTCGATCAATGCGCGCGTTGCAACCCCGTAGCGATGCCCCACCGGGTGGTTTCCCAACACCGCACCGCTGAAGATCACACCATAGGCCAAGTAGCCGATAACGCTATCGGGGGCATTGCCGTGGCGGAGCGATTCGATCACCATTTTGGTGGCGATGGCAACGCAGAGTTCCGGGCGGATTTGGTAGGCAGCTTTTGCAACCGCCCCCATCAGTTTCATCAACTGAAGCTGGCGCGGTTGGCTCATGGTTGGAAGGTTCACAACATCCTCGATCCGGCGGCCACGCATCATCATTCGTGCTTTGGCAAGGTCGGCAAGGAAGAGCGGGGGGATGAATTTTGGGGGGAGCGAGTAGCCAATCAACTGCACCCCAGCGCGAGCGGCGGAGTAGGCATCGGCAAAGCGGGAAAGGTTGGTGTAGAAATGGATGATCTGTTCGCAGACGGCAATGCTGCCATCGGTGGTTGGCGCGGCCTGCAGTGCACGTTTGAAAAACTCCTCCGCCTGGGCATTGTTCCCACACTGATGTTCGCACTCGGCGCGTTCGGCCAGCAGCTGTGTTGCCAGTTCGGACTTGGCGTGCAATGCTTCCGGCTCCACCAGTTCCATTGCTACTGCGGCATGGTGCAACGCAAGTTGGTAGGCGGTGGAGTTGCGTGCCCGCCGCGCAGCGGTTAGGTTCAGCCCAACAAGGCGGGCGCGTTCGGCGGGGTCGCCGATCAGCGGGGTGGCCATGTTCAGGTGATCCACAATCTCGAACAGGTGATCTTCCTCTTCGGGATTGTTTGCTGCGGCCAGCATCTGCCGCCCAATCTGCAAACTCAGTTCCTGGGCCTTCTCGGCTGTCAGGAAGGAGTGCGCCGATTGCTGCACGCGGTCGTGCAGAAACCGGTATCCCTGGCGATGTTCTCCGCTCCAGAAAAAATGTTCAACAATCAACCCTTCCTCCACTGCTTCGGCCAACAACTGCCGCAGTTCGGCGCGGTTGGTTCCCATCACCAGCACCAGCATCTCAAGGTCGAAACTGTTGCCGATGCAGGAGGCCACCTGCAAGGCCCATTGCGATTGCGGAGTAAGGCGTTGCAGCCGCTCGGTCAGAAGGTCAACGATGTTGTCGGTAACGCGCCAGTTCCGCACCCCGCTGATGTCGTATCGCCAACGGTGCTCCTGGTAGTCGAAATGGATCACGCCATCTTCATGGAGCGCGGCAAGCAGTTGGGTGATGTGGAACGGGTTCCCCTCGGTTCGGCTGAACAACAGATCCGCAAGATCGGAGCAATCGGCGGGGGTGCGCAGCAACGTTTCAGCAATCAGCCTACCAACCGCAGCCCGCTCCAGCGGCATCACCGGCAACGTGGAAACAAGACTCTTCCGTTCGGCAAGCCGGTCCAGCATTGCCGCTAACGGATGCGACGCGGTGACCTCGTTTGCACGGTACGCGCCAACCAACAGCAGGCTTCCGTAGCTGCGGTCGGCCAGCAGGTCTTCAATCCAAGCAAGCGTTGCGGCATCGCCCCACTGAAGGTCATCAAGGAAGATGCACAACGGATGCTCGGGGCGGCAGAACAGCTGAACGAACCGGCGGAACGCTTGGTTGAACCGGTTGCGCGACTGCTCCGAAGGGAGGTCGGGAACCGGCGGCTGCGGCCCGGCAAGCAACTCCAATTCCGGTATCACTTCAACGATGACTTGGCCCACCGAGCCAAGTGCGCGGTTGATCTGTTCGCGCCAGGCAGCAACCCGCTCGGTGCTTTCGGCCATGATCTGCCGGATCAGTTCGCGGAAGGCAACGTGAAGCCCGCTGAAGGGGATGTTCCGTTTGAACTGATCGAACTTGCCGCTCAGGAAATATCCCCGATGCTCCACAATCGGTTTCTGGACTTCGTTCACCAGCCGCGACTTCCCCACCCCCGATCCACCAGCAATCAACAGCAGCTCGCTTCCCCCGGCGGAGGCCCGTTGGAATGCCGACAGAAGCTGCTCCACCTCACGCTCCCTTCCGTACAGTTTATCGGAAATTTGGAACCGGTCGGCAACGTCCTGCGCGCCCAGCGGGAAAGGCTCAATCTGGCCGTTGGTATGCCATTGTTCACGGCAGCGTTGCAAGTCATGGCGAAGGCCGGCAACGCTTTGGTAGCGTTCGTCGGCGCTTTTGGCCATCAGCTTCAGCACGATGTCGGCAACCGGTGCGGGGATTTCTGGGCGTATCTGGTTTGGGAGTTCGGGCAATCGGGCAATGTGGCTGTGGATCAGCTCAAGCCGATCCAGCGAAGTAAACGGCAACCGCCCGGCCAGCATTTGGTAGAAGGTGACACCAAGTGAGTAAAGGTCGGAGCGGTGATCCACGGCACGGTTCATCCGCCCGGTTTGTTCCGGCGCGACGTACGCCAGCGTTGCTTTGATGATATCGGGGTTGGCGCTGGTGTGAGCAACCGCCGCCACCGCCGAAGCAATGCCGAAATCAATCAGAACAGCTTGACTTGTTTCCGGGGCGATGATGATGTTGGCAGGATTGATGTCCTTGTGGATCACCCCAGCACCATGCACAACCTGCAAAGCATCGGCAATGCTGATGGATAACTCCAAAAAATCATCAATGGAGCATGGGCTTCCATCAAGCCACTCGATCAACGGCTGGGCGTGGTGATCGTGCAGAACAATGGTGATGCTGTTGGCATGTTCCTCAAGCTCAATCGGTTGGATAATCTGCGGGTGGTGGAACTGCCGAAGCAGCCCGAACTCATGCCGGAACCGCTCAAGGAGTTCGGTAGTTGGATAGTCGGTAGCAACCGATTTCAGGATAACGCTGGTTCCATCGGAACGGCGCACCCCACGCTGCACCACGGCATTGGCTCCCTGGTGAAGCAACTCCACATCATCATACTTCGGCAACGGCATGGCAGCAATAGCCTCGTAAAAAAATTGACAAGGGGACTGAATGATTGCTGGCGGGCAATCAGAGCGAGAAAGAGAACGATGGGCGCAGGAACGGCAGGAAAAAATCGGCGGGCAACTTACAACGGATGATTTGGTTGTTCAAACAAAATTTTCACGGCACACGAGTGAAATTTTGGCGCGGGGAAATTTCGCTGAAGCTCATTCACCTTCATCACCCCGTCATTGCTCCGTCATTGCGAGGAGTCTCCGACGAAGCACCGCGAAGCAGCGGCGATAGCCCATCTCGCGCGTTGCTGAGATGGCATCGGACACCGTGCCAGCCCCCAGATGGGCTTGCGCCGCTGCTTCGCGATGACGAAAAAGTGAGCCGCGCCGTTCGGTGGCTCCACTCATACTTCGACGGAGCTCAGCATGAGCGGAGAGCTGCGTTCGCGGGTAGGGTTGCCATCCTTCACTCTTCACTCTTCACTCTTCACTCTTCACTCGCAGGTTCTTCATCGCTTCCTCATCGCCAAGCTCCCCCTGGCGGGTTGCTTCCAGAACATCTTCCACATATTCCACCCGGCGCATTCCCACCAACACGCTGTGAACACCGGGAACCCCAAGAAGCATTCGAATGGCAAGTGATGAAAGCGAGCCATCTGACTTCTGACCGACGGCATCCCAAACAGCCTTACGCAACCACCTTGAACGCTCCCGAACTTGCATGCGGTAGTAATCACCGACCATGGCAAACATCTTGAGTGCCTGCTCAACATATTCAGCAAGAAAGCCCCCCAGCGGATTCCCTTCGTGGACATGAGTTTGTTCCTGCAGGTACAGAACCTGCGGCGCGAAGTGATGCGCAAGGAGGTCGCGGTACAGCATGATGGAACCGAACTCCTGCCAAGTTTCCAGAAACAATTCCGCAAACATCAGCACATCCTGTAAGTCTTGGCGATTCTCCTCATCATCGGCGTATTCAATGAATTGCTCCCGCTTGGCCTCCATGCCGGAAAGCTGCTGCAATGCTTGCAGAATTTCTTTGCTGGTGACCTCCTCTTCAACCGGGAAATCGGCAAGGCGGATCAGGCCATCGGGTTGGAGTGCGTTCAGCGGGCGGTTAATCAGTGTGGCAAGATTCTGCTTGCGGGCAAGCTGGATCAGGGTGCTTCCGTCGGGCTGGTTTGGCTGGCTCACAAAACCGCGCTCGTACAGGTTTGCCGGGAACTGAATCACGGCAAAATGGTTCACCAGCGAAATCCGGTTGGCAATGTTGATCACTTCTTGCAGCGACGTGAAGTCATCGGCATCGGGATCGCTTGGGAAGCTGTTACTGGAAATCCCGTACCAGCCAATTCGCCCACGCTCCACCTCCGTTTCCAAGTAGGCAAAAGCATCGTGGATTCGGCGGTAGTATTCGCGCCGCGCCTCCGGTAGCGGAACGCCATGCTTGGCCGCCCAATCCAAGTAGTATTCGGGATTGTGGAGCAAAAAAATATCTACCATCGGAAGGTTCAGTCGTTCCAGCGAGCGGGTGAGTTGGTCGTGCAGAAATTCCGGTGAGATGCAATGCCACAACTCTTCGTCGTAGTGAACAACATCGGGGAAACCGCTTCCGGCTTCCTCACGCTCAAGCACCATTGCGTAGTTGTTCCCTTGGATATATCCGGCCTTTGTTACCAGCACCACTTGGTCGCGGCGCAGCGCGCCTTCGGCGAACAACTCACCCAGTGTTTCACCAATCAGTTGCTCGCTTCTGCCATCGGCGTAGTTGGTGGAAGTGTCAATCAGGTTGATCCCCCAAAGCAGTGCGTCGCGCAGTGCAGCATGGTGCCCGGCTATCTCCGCCGAAACGCGGTAGCCCCCAAACCCCGCACGTGAAACGGTTAACCCCGTCCGCCCAAACTGAGTTGGAGTAAGGCCTGGGAAGTGTTGGAAGTAGGCGCGGGTAGCCGATTCGGTGGCACGCATAAGCAATGTTGGTTAGATGGTTGGAGAACGAAACTCACCAGAGTACCACGCTGGTACTTCGCCATTCGGTGGCTCCGCTTCATACTTCGACGGAGCTCAGCATGAGCGGAGGGCTGTGTTCGCGGTGGACGCAAGGAGGGTATTTCACCTCACCTCACCTCACCTCACCTCACCTCACCTCACCTCACCTCACCTCACCGTCATTGCGAGGAGTCTTCGACGAAGCAATCTCGCGGTTGGCTGTGAGAGCATCGGACACACTTCCAGCCGCGAGATGGGCTTCGCCACTGCTTCGCAATGACGAAGAAGTGTGCGGCGCTATTCGGTGGCTTACGCTCATACTTCGACGGAGCTCAGCATGAGCGGAGGGTCAGGTTGGGTGGTCTCCGCTCTTGCTCCTATTTCCTACTTCCTACTTCCTACTTCCTCCTCTCCTCCCCCCCCAGATGCTCCGGCGGCGGCCCCCCAATCTCACGCTGGAAGGCATCGCGGCAACGTTGCCGCAGCGATTGAAGCTCGCGATGTTGTTGCGGTGCTTGGTGCATCCCCAACAACAACCCCCATGCTGGCTCGAAGATAGCATCAACCTGCAAGGCTTGCCGAAGGTGAGTTGCGGCACGTTCCTGCTGGCCAGCGCTGGCTTGCAGCGAAGCAAGCTGCATCAGCGCATCCAGTGCCTCATCTTTCAGTGTTGAGCGTTCAAAGCTGGCCCATTCTTCGGCGATATCCTCCGGCAAAAAATCGCCTTGATAGAGTTGCGCAGCTTGCTCCAACAACTCCATTTTTTTGTCCGGTGCTTGGTTGGATGCCGCAGCAATCAGTTGGCGAAACTTGATGAAATCAATCTGTGCTTCGCCACCCAGATCAAGCCGGTAGGTCCCATCGGTGATGGTGATAAAACTGCTGGCCATTCCCGGCTTCAGCTCCGGTTGCAACGCCTTGCGAACGCACGACGTGGCGTTCCAAAGCGAAGGGAGCAGATTGCGCCCGGCGGGGTTTTTCCAGATCGCGTCAATCAACTCCTCGGCCGGAACCGCCCGGCGGTGGCGCAGCAGCAGATACTTGAACACATCGCGCGCCTTCTTCCTTCCCCACTCCTCCTGGGTGATATCTTGGCCGTTCACGTTCACCAAAAACCGCCCCAACGTTTGCACCACCACGGACGCGGTCGCAGGCAACTCCGCCGCCGGTTTCCCCCGTCGCGCCTCCCTCCCCTTTTGATTTTTTTTTGGGGTGGAAAGAACCGAGGGAGTGAGCGTGGAAGTGGCGGAAGAGTGAGTTGCCGTTGCCTGAGTCCGCGCAAGCCACTCATGGCTTGACTTCAGCAATCGCTCCACCGTTTGGGTAAGGGTGTCGGCCGCTGGCGGCGCGGAATCGAAGACGGTTTGCAGATCGAAATCGAGCAGCACCCCGCTGTTGGCGGCAAGTTCTTGTTCGGCTTTCAATTTTTCCCGTAACCGCTCGTGCTCACGTTGGTACGGATTGGCCTCGGCTTCCAATCCAACCGCACGGAGCGCGGCGGCAAGGTCGCGGTTGGCAAGGTCGGCAACCTGATCCCCTTCGTTGTTCTGCATCCGCTGCACCCAGCGAAGCGCGTCGCGGAGCGCGGGGATTGCGTCGGCGTGGCGTTCGGCGTTGTAAAGAATGTACCCCCGAATCTGGTGGCACGAAGCAATGCGGATCACCGATGAGATGGCCGAAGCAAGCTGCGCAGCAGCATCTATCGCCTCCAGTGCCGCGTCGTACTCCCGCAGTTGTGCCAACACTGGGGCCAGCGTCATCAGGGTGTTGCACTCGGGGAGCGGGAAACCAAAACGGCGGGCGGCAGCGCGGGCGCGTTGGCAGTAGTGAAGTGCAAGCGGATGCTCCCCCATGCGAGCATGAACCACCGCCAGCGAAGCCAACGCAAAGGACTGGTCGTTATCCAACCCGCCAGCAATGGCATAAGCCAGATAGTCGTTCAGATATTCGATTGCTTTCAGGTGCGCCCCGGCTTCGGCGTGGACCTCACCGATCACTTTCACGGCGCGGAAATACCAGAGTTCTTCTTCTTCCTGCCGGGCGATTCCCGCGCTTTCAACCAGCCGCGCCAACGCCGATTGCAACCGCCCTGCGTTGGCATCATACTGGCCAATATCAAACAAGAATCGGAGCAGCGCGAAACGGTTGTTCTGTTGGCGGGCAATGTGCATCCCCAGCGCCAACGTCTGATCGCGCTGGCGGAACTCACCCAAACGATTTTGCACAAGGCTGATGCTGCGAAGAAGCTCGGGGAGGTATGGGGCCGACGGGATGGTGGTGGAAACGTGCAACCCAAACTGAAACTGATCGAGTGCGCGGCGAAGGTCGGAAAGTTCGAAGTACATCACCCCGCTGGCAAGAAGCGTGCGCGCCATTCCGGCAACGTTCCCTTCTTCCTCGAACGATTCCAGCGCGTCGGCATAGAGTGCGGTGGCGCGTGCAGCGTTGCGTTCGCGCCGCCAAAGCACCGCCGCCAGCAGCAGCCGTCCGCTGGCAATGGCCTGAAGGTTGGCTTCGCGTTCGGCATCGGCCACAAGGTCCGCAGCAAGGCTTGCTACTTCATCGCCACGGCTTTCGATCACATACGCCGGAAGCGCGACGGCCCCCCTTGCCCGCTCCAACAGCGGGCGGGCGCGCCGAAGATTATCGAGAAGTTGGTCGTAGCGGTCAGGCACGGGAAGCGGGAGTCGGGAATCGGTTGACGGATATGCCCCAATGAACATGGTTTGCGAACAGACTCACACTGCCATTCCTTCATTACCCCGGCCGGTCGGGGGGCGTGGTGTTGAACGGCCGCTTATACAAACAACCGGAACACCAAGTACAATCCCCCAGCAAGCAGCATCGAGGCGGGAAGCGTGAGAAGCCAGGCAAGGGCTATTTTGCGGACGGTAGCGGTTTGCAGCCCGGAACTGTTGGCCACCATTGTTCCGGCAACGCCGCTGGCAAGCACGTGGGTGGTGCTAACCGGAAGCCCCGCCACCGCCGAAATTCCGATTGTGCTCATGGCCACCAACTCGGCTGATGCGCCCTGGGCGTAGCTCAGATGTCCCATTCCAATTTTCTCCCCCACCGTCACCACAATCCGTTTCCAGCCGATCATTGTTCCGAACCCGAGCGCAAGGGCCACGGCCACCATCACCCACGACGGCGCGTAATCGGTGATGGCGCGGATGTCGCTTCGGTAGTTTCTCACAGCAACTTTGGCTTCAGGTGCAAGCATCAGGTTCCCATTTTTTTCCGCCACCGCAATCGCGTTATCCACCCGCAACACACTTTTGCGGACCTCCCACCGTTGCTCCTGCGGGACATCTTTCGGTGTGGATTTCCCTTCCAGCAGTTGCCGGATCAATGCTAAATCATTCTGGACCGCTTGCGTTGTCGAGATTGGCGAAGCGGTGGAGGTTGCCCCCTGGGGGGGGAACCCGGCGTGCTGCATGGTTGCGCCACCTTCCCGCACCGGCTCGCGGATTGCGCCGCTGGCAAACGTTGCCTCCAATTTTCGGACGGCATCCAGCGTTCGCGCGGTTTCGTCGTGGGTCATGGAGGTGTTCAGCGCGTACTGCGCCGGAAGAATGCCGATCAGCACCAGCATAATCAGCCCCACCCCTTTCTGCCCGTCGTTCGAGCCGTGCGCAAAACTGACACCGGTGCAAGTAAGAATCAGAAGGGAGCGAATCCAGAGGGGGGGCGGGGTTTCTTCGGAAGGTTTGTCGTACAGGTACGGTTTGCGAATGGTTCGTTTGGACAACCAAAGAAGGATTCCGGCAAGGGTGAAACCGATCAGTGGTGAGATCAACAGCGCAAGGCCAACGCCCTCGGCCTTACTCCAATTTACGCCATCGCCAAACACGTGGCCGGGAAGGAGTGAGTTTGCGATTCCAACGCCAAGGATTGCGCCAATCAGCGTGTGCGAGCTTGAGGCGGGAAGCCCTTTGTACCATGTTGCCAAGTTCCAGAGCACCGCCGAAACCAGCAACGCCAGCACGGCAGCAAGCCCGCCGCCGGTCCCTTTTGCAATCAACAGATCAACCGGAAGCAGGTGAACGATGGCAAGGGCAACCGCGATCCCCCCAAGAAAAACGCCGAAAAAATTGCAAATCCCCGACCAAATCACCGCAGCCCAGGGCCGCAGCGACCGGGTGTAGATCACCGTAGCCACCGCGTTTGCGGTATCGTGGAAGCCATTAACAACCTCAAAGCCGAGGGCGATGAGCAAGCAGAGGATCAGCAGGAAGGTCTGGCCACCGCTGGTCAGGCCGTTGAACAATTCGAAGTCCATGCAGAGATTCGCGCAAGTGAAGCCCGCCAAGCACTCTGGGCAAGGAGGCGTGCGAATTTAACACAGAAGTCGGATTGGAAACGCGGGATGGGTTGTAAGATTCCTCTTCTTGCAAAAGACTCCATCCAAGCAACGCCAGCGATAGAAACACAACAGCAGACCCCGCATCCACGGAGCCTGCTGTTGGTAAAGAATTACGCAGTTTTTTCTACCCTTACCGTGCAATCAACAGGTTATCGCTGGCAATCACTTGGCCGTTGGCGGCGCTGATGATGATGCGGTAGAATCCGTTGGATAGGCCCTCGGTGGCAATCACCGCTTGCTGATCCCCGGCAGATGCTCCACGGGTAATCCGTCCAACTTCCCGGCCCAACGCATCGAACAACCCGATGCTAACTTCCGATTCTTTCAGCAGGCCGTAGCGAACCGTGGCCACGCTGGCGGCTGGGTTCGGAGCAATGCTCATCCCCGATACCATCGAACGATCTTCATACACCGACTGCACCGGCAAACTGGTCATCTCGGCAAGTGGTTTCTGTGCGGCTTCGTTGTTGTCCACCACCACGTTCAGCTTAAAATCGCCGGTGGCTGGGCTTCCGTTGGCCACAATCGTTGCCAACCGGTCGCCTTCCACCGAGCCACGGGCGCGGTAGAAAATCTGCCCATTCCGTTTCAGCTCGATGGTGAGTTGCCCGATTGGAAGCGGCAAATACTCGGTGGAGGCTTTGAACTGAACACCGGTGAGTTCCGAAGAAACCCCAGCGGCATCGGTGATTTTTACATCCACTGCCCCGGCATCCTCGGCTCCATGAAGCAACCGCACCAACCCTTTCCCGGCTTGCGCGCTTAGGCTGAACGGGCGGGTTAGCACCACCGGCTGTGTTAGCCCAATGGCGAAAATTGAGTAGGCGGTGTCGGCGTTCAAACTGGCATCCGATTCGATTCCCACTCCACCAATCCCGGTTCCGGCAACGCGAACTTTCACGTTGTGAACGCCCGGGGAGAACGAGCGGAGCGAGGTGGCGTTGCGTGGTGCCAGGTTGGTCTCGCTGGCTGGGGTTACGTTGTCAACAAAAATATCCACCGCCGGAACGGTTGGCGCGGCGTGAACAATCCGCACCTTTGCCTCCCCTTTCGGGACGTAGGTGAAGGTGGTCATCGGGGTTTGTGCGGCGTCGGCGGTTTCATCCACGATGGTGAAGTTCAGCTCACCCTCGGTGTCCTTCCGTCCGTTCAGCACCAGCGTCAAAATTTTGCCCGCCGGGATCACCCCCGACGTGCTGATGTAGGTGGCCCCGGCGCCGGACGCAATGTCAATCCGCGTTGCGCCGGCGGGAAGCTCGAATGTTGGGATCAGCGTGCCGTAGTTGATGGCATCGCGGTTGACTTTGTTGTTGTTGGCATCGGTGATTTTCATATCCACAATGCCAGCACCCACCCCAGCATGAAGAATCCGCACCAGCGATTTGCCGGCTGGCACATTCACGTTTTTGCCACGGGTTAGCGTAACAACACTGGTGCTGGTGGCCATGGAACCAACCGGAACCAACGTGTAGATGGTGTCGGCACTCAGTTTCATTGCCATGCTTTTGAAGACCGTATCGTTTGGCTTCAGCGCGGGGGCAATCATCTTGATGGTGTGGTTTCCATCGCCGGTGGTGAGCAGCCCAGTGGCGTTGCGGTAGGTAAGCCCGGCATCCAACGCCGGGAAGACGTTATCTACGTAGAAGTCCAATGCCGGAGCATCGGGGACAAGGCTGGCAACGCGGAACTTGGCTTGCTTGTTTTCCAGCGATGGAGTCATCTGGGCCAATGGCATTTGGGTGTTGTCGCTGGTTTCATCAACCACACGCAGCTTGAACTCACCCGGCACCGCCAGCCGCCCCGATGGGACAATGGTGATGATCTGGTTTGCCGCAAGGTTGTAGGTGGCGCGGTAGAACACCGCCCCGCCGGTCTGCGATACCTCCACCGTACAGATGCCGTTGGCGTACGTTTGGTAGCCGGTGAACCGTTGGTAATCCAGCTGTTGGGTGGTGTTTTTGTTCCCTTTGGCATCGGTGATGCTGATATCCAATTTGCCAGCATCGGAGGACCCGTTGATGAAACGGACAACGCCCAGCATGTTGGACCCCGCAACCACTTTGTGGCGGCCAAGAATTACCTGCGAGATGTTCAGCGGCTGGTTGGTTCCGAACAGATAGACGGTGTAGGAGCTATCCTTCACAATCGGGTAGGAGCGGGTGAAGATGGTGGTGGCTTGGCCGGCGCGGGTCATCTTCACTTCCCGGAATCCTTGCCCGGCCGGCTCGGTGATGTCGGTGACGGCGTACTTGGAGCCATCGCCAAAATTCATGTTGCTTTCCAACGGTGTGGTTTCTTTGTTCCAGTAGGCATCCATTGCTGGGCCGCCAGGAAGCAGGTGAACCACACGAACTTTTGAGGGTTGCGACACAGCGATTGCTGGCATCAAGACCAGCAGCAATGCCAACCATCCCCATCGCACAAACGGGGTACAGAATCTCATGGTAAACTCTCCTGATTAAGGGTTATTGAACGAACGATGCGTGATTGCAAACGTGGGTGCAGACCAATTTGCGAGTAATCCTTGCCAGTAGTTTTGCAGACACCCCCAACAACACCCAAGCAGGGAAGAACGTTACCGCAGCATGGAACTGTTGAAACGGAACCCAGCTTGAATAACCGTTGAGCGTTGTGGGAAGTAGCGGGTTAGGTCGTCGGCAAAATGCTCGATGGCAATGTACGGGTGCAACGTCCCAATCTTCCCTTTCAGCCCAATGCCAGCCTCGCCACGGAAGCTGAACGATTCGGCGAAACTTCCCCCGGGAACCGACCACGCCCCCCAACCGAGAATATATCCCTGGCCAACCGTGCCAACCAAGTACGATATCCGTCCCCCTGCCGAGATATTTCCGGCGGCATCGGCAAGGCTGCGGCCCTGGCTGTTTGCCGGGAAACGGTACTCCGATGAAGCCGGATACCAATCGGCGCGGGCGTAGGCGGAAACGGAAAGTTGATCCAGCAGTTGGAACGTTGGCGAAAGGACCGAGGCGTACGGGCCGCTAAGAATAACCACCCGCTTGGCAATGGCGGTGATGTCGGGGTCGTCGGAATCAAGCGGGTCGGAGTTATCAACATCATGCTTGCATTGGTGAATCCCCCCAAGCTGCAGTGTGAAGTCGCCAACTTTTTTGGAAAGCACCAACGCTTCCTCCCACCGAACTTGCCTGGGGTTGAAGCCGATGTCGTTCTTGGCGTTGCCGATCATCTCGTTGCAAAAAAGGAGCGACAGGGTGGCATCATCCCAGCGATAGAACTCAATCACCCCGCCAGCTTTAGTGTCCCAAGCAACTTCGCCATCAGTGGAACCGAACCCGCGATTTATTTCGAACGTCACCCCGTGCGCCTGCAGAAATCCGGTTGTTTGTACCGAATCAACGAACGGCTCCAGCAGAACATCACGGGTAACCTGAAGCTGGGCCGTAACAACAGCAACGCCGCACAGGTGTGCGGCGGCTGCAAGAAAAATGGAATGTCGTTTCACTGTCAATCTCCGATTGTTCCAAGCTGGACACCGGACGGGGCAGAGAATAACGCAACCGCTGGCGGGCAGGTGAAAAGCCGGACTACCCCGCTCCTTTCACCGATTCCAGCACCAACTCCGCAACGTCCTTCACCACCACACCTCCATCGGGGAGTTTTGATTTTACTCCATCGCTCATCATCGTCATGCAGAATGGGCAGGCGGTGGCCACCACTTCGGCACCGGTGTTCAAGGCTTCCTCGGTCCGCTCGATGTTGATCCGCTTCCCTTCGGTTTCCTCCATGAACATCTGCGCGCCGCCGGCCCCGCAGCAGAACCCACGGCTACGGTTCCGCTCCATCTCCACAATCTCCACGCCGGGGATGCTTTTCAGCATTTCGCGCGGGGCCTCGTAGTTGTTGTTGTAGCGGCCAATGTAGCAGCTGTCGTGGTAGGTGACTTTGGCCTGCATCGGGGTCATGGTGTTGATCTTCCCTTGCTTCACCATCTGGTCAATGAAGGTGGTGTGGTGCAGCACTTCGTACTTGCCGCCAAACTCGGGATACTCGTTGGCAATGGTGTTGAAGCAGTGCGGGCAGCTGGTCACGATTTTCTGCACGCCAGCATTGTTCATCGTCTCCACATTCATCTGGATCAGCATCTGCGCCAGATATTCGTTTCCGGCACGGCGGGCGGGGTCGCCGGTGCATTTTTCCTCGGTTCCAAGAATGCGGTAGTTCACCCCGGCAATGTCCATCAGTTCGGAGAAGGAGCGGGTGACTTTTTTGTAGCGGTCGTCGTAGGCCCCGGCGCATCCAACCCAGAACAGCACCTCACCTTCGTTGTCCTCCTCAACGGTTTTCACTTCGGTTCCTTCACGCCAGTCGGCCCGTTCGCTTGCGCTGAAGGCCCAGGGGGTGAAGTTGTTCTCCATATTCTGGAATGCCGATTGAAGCTGCGGGGGGAAGTTGGCATCCATCATCACCATCGAGCGGCGCATATCCACAATTGCCGGGACGTGTTCGATCATCACCGGGCACTCTTGGATGCAGGCCATGCAGGTGGTGCATTGCCACAAGCCTTCAACCGAAACGTAATCGCCAATCAGTTTTTTTCCGTCATCGGCCATTGCTGGCGTTTCGCCCGACCCGGTTGCCACGCCGTTTTGCGCGGCCAGCATCTCAACAAATTTTGGTGCGCGATCCATCGTCCGGTGGTGAACTTGCAGGATCACCTCACGGGGGTCCAGCACCTTCCCGGTGGTGTTCGCCGGGCAGACCGAGGTGCAGCGTCCGCAGTGGGTGCAGGTCATTCCGTCCAACAATTGCTTCCAGGTGAAATCCTCCACATCCACCACGCCAAATTTCTCGATTCCCTCCTCCTCAAAGTTGATTTTCTTCAACGAGTTCACCGTTTCCAAGCTACCGAAATAGACGTTGGGGACCGAAGTAATGACGTGCAGATGCTTGGAGTACGGCAGGTAGTTCATAAAGCCGAGGATGGTGAGGATATGCAGCCACCACATCACTTCAAACACCACCGTTGCGGTGGCCGGGTTGCTGAACAATGGGTGAAGCAACATTCCGATGGGGCGCACCGCCCAGGGGTGTTCGGCGCCGGCCCCCAAGCGTGCGGCGTTGGTTAGCAACAGCGAGGCAACGATTGTCCCAATCAGCGCAAGGATCAGCGTGGCATCTTTTTTCTCGGCAGCATCCCCCTGCAAGCGTTTTACTTTCACCACCGAGCGCCGCCACCACGCCCACACAACGCCAACCAGCACCGAAAGGCAGAAGACATCTTGGGAGATGGTGATGGCCGAGTAGATTGGCCCCAGCCAAGCGATATTCCCCCCCGGGATCAGCCCTTCGATGATGGACTCAATCACCGCAGCCAGCAGCACAAGGAAGCCCCAAAAAATCATGGCATGGATTGCGCCGGCCACCGGCTCGCGCATCAGTTTGGATTGCCCAATGGCCACCACCAGGACGTTTTTCACCCGTTCCCACACGTGGTCGAAACGGTTTTCCGGCTTCCCCACTTTCAGGTAGCCGATTAACCGGCGAAGGTTCCAAGCAATGCCAGCCGAAGCGGCAATAAAAACGATGGCGAAGATGAGATGCTTCATGGATTGGTTGGTTGTTAGTTGTTGGCGGCCAGTTGTACGCAGCCACCAACCCAGCAGAACGGAAGGCTTCAGCATGGCTATCGGCAGTTGGTTTCCCGCTGCGTGGCCTGTTGAATGTGGGCCGAAGTTACGGTTCCAAGTCCGAAGGTGAAAGCGTGGGGATGGAGATAGTGGCAAGAATCATTTGCGGGGTGATATCGGCCATGCACTGATGCGTCCCGATAGGGCAGCGCGCAGGGCCGTGAATGTCGCACGGGCGGCAGCCAAGCGGCCCTGCCTCCACCACGGAACTCCCCTCCTCGTTCGGCCCAAATCCGAACCCGGGAACCGTCGGCCCAAAAATTGCGGTGACCGGGGTTCCCAGGCTTGTGGCAAGGTGAACCGGCGCGCTATCGTTGGCCACCAGATGTGCCGACATCGCAATCAGCATTGCCAGTTGGCGCAGCGTTAGTTTCCCTGCAAGGTTGTGGGATTGGGGCAATCCGGCTTGGGCCGCAATCTGCTGGCACAGCTCCCGCTCGGCTTCGCTGCCAATCAGTTTCACCGCCGCGCCGCGCGCCGTAAGTTGGCGTGCAACGGCGGCGAATCCTTCGGCACCCCAACGTTTTGTTGGCCACACCGACCCGGGGGCAATCAGCACCAGGGCGCGCCCCTCGGCAGCATAAGGAAGCATGGGGATGAAGTCGTGAGGGGAAGGACTTAACCACGGGCTTCGGGGTGCGGCGAACAATCCGGCAGGTTCCAGCAGCGCGGCATTGCGGTCGGTTTCCTGGTGGAAGATGTGATACTCAACCGTATCGGTAAACAGCAGCGGCAGCTCACTTTGCCGGAAGCCGATGCGTCGTGGAATCCCCGCAAGCCACGCCAGCAACGCCGAACGTGCGGAGCGGTGGGGAACTACCGCAAGGTCATACTGAACTTTCTTGATGCTTTCCAAAACCTCCGCAAACCCGCCTTTGGCCTGTTTCTGGAACGGATGCAGCCAGCGGAGCCTGGGGTGATGTTCAAACAACTCGGCATACGCCCCGCGCACAACCATGCCAACGTGGCATTCGCGATAGCGAGCCAGCCCCCGAAGCAATCCGGTTGCCAGCACAGCATCCCCCAGAAATCCGGTTTGGATAATCAGAATCCTCATGGCGTGGATGTGGATTGCAAGAAAAATGTCCGCATCACCCCCTTCCCTTTCACCTCCATTTCCCCACGTTCGGTGAAGCTGAACCTCTCACCAGCCGCGCTCACAAACTCTTCACTCACGTGGATTTTTCCCGCTTCGCCGTGGCTCTCCATTCGCGCTGCCGTGTTCACCGCGTCGCCCCATAAATCGTAGGCGAATTTCTTCTTCCCGATGATCCCGGCAACCACTTCACCTGTGTGCAAACCAATCCGCACTTGCAGGTGTGAGTCGCCTCCAAGACCCGCAAATTCTTTCACCACTTCCACCATCTCCATCGCCATCTTCGCGGCGGATTCGGCGTGATCTTCTCTCGGTTCCGGCAAGCCCGATACTGCCATGTACGCATCCCCAATCGTCTTGATTTTTTCCAAACCGTGCTTCTCGGCTAACTCATCAAACTGGCTGAACAGTACATCTAACCCTGACACCAATTCCGTTGCTGAGATATGCTGCGACAGCACCGTGAACCCAACAATATCCGCGAACAACACCGTGACTGACTCGAAGGATTCAGCTATCCGTTCTTCCCCGCTGACAACCCGCTGGGCAATGGTTGGCGGAAGGATGTTGTGAAGGACCCGTTTGGTGGCTTCGGCATCGGCGCGTTCGGCGGCGGTCCGTTTTTCCATCTCGGCAATCTGCCGTTGTTGCTCTACTTGGGCTGCCTTCTTCTGCGATTCCTCGCTTTGAACTTCTTGATAGAGTTCGTGGTATTTCTTGAACTGCTGGAAGGCTTCTTCCCAGCGGCCTTCTTGGGAGTAGAAGTTGGCTAAGGATTTGTGATTTTCGTAGAGGCTCTGCTTGGTTCCTAATTCTTGATTCAGCGAGATTGCTTGCTGGAGGAGTGTTTCGGCTTTGGTAGGGTTGTAGTCGGCGAACTCTTTCTGAGCGTAGAGTGCGCCGATGTTGCCGATAACGAGTGCAGCATCGGCACACATACCGAGCTCTTCATGCAAGGCAAGGGAGCGAGTGAAATATTCCAACGCCTTTGCATGATCCCCAAGCCCCCAGTACACATTCCCGATATTCCCGGTAACACGAGCAACACCATCACGCTCACCAAGCTCTTCATGCAAGGCAAGGGAGCGGGTATGAGAGGCCAATGATTTTGCATACTCGCCAAGGCATTCGTACACACCCCCGATATTACCAGTAACGAGAGCGACACCGGAAGGATCGCCAAGTTCTTCATACAAGGCAAGGGAGCGAGTGAAATATTCCAACGCCTTTGCATGATCCCCAAGCCCCCAATAGACAATTCCAACGTTCGCAGTAGCAACACCCAAAGGCTGGCCAAGTTCTTCATGGAGAACAATCGCATGGATGCCATACTCTAATGCTTTTGCATACTCGCCAAGCCTTTCGTACACAATCCCGATGTTCACAGTAGCAGCAGCAATGCCGGAACGCTGGCCAAGTTCCTTATGCAAGGCCAGTGCGCGAGTGAAAAATTCCAACGCTTTTACATACTCCCCACGGATTTTGTACACAATCCCGATGTTGTTGATAATTCCGCCAACAGCCGAACGCTGGCCAAGTTCATCATACAGGGCAAGGGCCCTGCTGAAGCACTCCACTGCCTTCTCATAATCTCCAAGTATTCCGTACACAATCCCACCGTTACGTAATGAATTGGCTTCCTCCGATTTGCTCCCTGCTTCCGTAGCAGCAGCAACAGCTTCTTCAGCATACACCAGTGCATCCTTTGCCATGCCGCGATGCCACAATGATTCGCTCAGAGCGATCAGAGCTTGGGCTTGTATGATCGGCGCTATCCCCGGCTCGGAAAGGACTGCACGTACAGTGGTTTCTGCTTCGGCGTATTTTCCCGCTGTGGTTTGCGCTTCTGCTTCAGCAATCAGTATTTGCTGTTCTTCAAACGTCATCGCTGGTACATGTTGACTGTGAAAAAGAAATTGTTAACGAGTGCTCTCCAAAAAATATACTCGAACCAGATTGCATTGCACGGATTAGGGTATGTGGAAATTCAGGGTTATGCTGGACGCAAATTGGTTTGCGAAATTCTACTCAGCCAGGTGTGCTATGGATACGCTGCGCAGACCTTCGGCTCCCGCTTTCGTGGGAATGACAGTGATTGAGTTTTTCGCAAACCACTCTGTTTGGAGTATAGCGTTTCAGTTACCCCTTCTGAAGTTCGCAAGCCGATTTCATTGGAGTATAAATTGGCGGAGCAACCCTACGCCCCCTGAACCACTGTACGCCTTTGCATACTTCTTCCATATTTATGATGCTACCTCCCTCACACTTCGGTAAGGTTCGGGTGAAGGTGCGGTGAAGCCACCAAACAGGGAAGATCACCGAACAAGACCATCCCTCACCTTTTTCGGCAAGCCGGCAATCACCAACTCGTAGGAGTGGTCTATCATCTCCCGAAGCTCACCGGCTGGGATTGTGCCATCCATCACCACGGTGTTCCAGTGTTTTTTGTTCTGGTGGTAACCGGGGCGCACGGCATCGTAGCGTTCGCGTAGTTCCAGTGCTAACTCTGGTTGGCATTTCAGGTTCACACTCAGCGGCAGGCTCATGGTGCCTGTCAAAGCGAACATCTTGCCGGCAACCTTAAACACCAACGTTTCTTCATCGAAGGGCATACTTTCGGTGGTGTGTGGCTTGGCAAGGCAGTAGCTGCGGAAGGTGTCGAAGGTCATGGCAAAGTTGTTTGGCTTATCTCAAGATAGTGTGTAAAGTAGGAAACTGGTAGGTGAGAGATCGGCTGCTTCTCGGTTCGGTGGCTCGGCTCATACTTCGACGGGGCTCAGCATGAGCGGGGTCGGCTTTCGGCGGCTCGGCTCATACTCCACTCTCTTTCTCTTCCCTCTCTGACCCGATTGTTTCCTACCCCACCAACAGTTCGCGCCAGATTCGGGCGGCATTGCGGGCATCGTTGATGGCCGAGTGTTTGGGGCCGTTCGATTCCAGCCCCAGCATCTTCATCGCTTGCGGCATCGGGACGATGCGCCCGGCAAAGCGGTCGCGGAACTCCAAGCGGAGGTCAATGAACTCGGGATCGAACGGATACGGGAGGCGATAGAAGCGGCAGGACTGCTGCATCAGGAAGCGATCGTAGGAACCCCACGCACAGAAGGTGACGGCGGTTGGTTCCCCTATCCATTCCAGCAGCCGGGGCATCACCGCGCTGAAATTTCCGGCTGCATCAACATCCCGCTGCTGGATTCCGGTAAGCCGCGTGCAGTATTCGCTCAGTTTTGGGTGGCGTTCCGGGCGGACGAAACTTTGGAACTCACCATCCTCCTGCAATCCACCGCGCAGCAGTTTCACGCATCCAAACTCAATGATTTCTGCCTCGCTTCGCCGCTCCCCTCCTGCCCAGCAGGTGGCTTCAAGATCAACAACAAGGTAGTGGGTTAGCGCGGGCATGGCTGGCGTTTGGTTGGGAAAAAAATATCAGGATGATGAACAATGTTTGGAAAAGGTGGGGGTGCTGTTGTAGATTCTTCCCCCACAGTACAAAACCAGACTGTTATTGAAGGGCTATGGCGATTACTTGTCTTGGAACCATGCGCGAAGAACTGCAAGGGACATCGGTGGATGCCCTGTTCACACGCGGCGAAGCTGAACGGCTACTGAAACGGCCGAAAGCACAAGAAGACCTTGAGAAGATCACGAAATCGGAGCGGGGCGACAACCGTTTGCGGGTGCTTGCCCACGAACTGCTTGTGATGCTTGGCAAGGCTCCCGACCCACGGATGATCAAGGTCTATTCCGAAGCAATTGATGGTGCGTTCATGCACCATTGGTGGGCGCTTCCGGGCGGGCATCTGGCCAGACTTGGCGAAACCATGGTCAAGTTTGGCGAAACTGCAATCCCGCATCTTATCAAGGACCTGGACAATCCCACTCCGCTGACAGCGCTTGGCCCGGAAGCACCAATCTACCGCCAGTATCGCTACTGCGTTGGGGATTTGGCCGCTTATTTTATCTGCCAGATTCAGCCGGAGCGGGAGTTTAACAACAGTGAGTCGTTAGAGTCGCGCAATGCTACGCGGGCAGAGATGTACAAGGAGATTAACACCGCGCTAACCAACGAACGCCGGAAGTAGTTGCTGGCGGATGTTCGCCGTTGCGCAGGCATTATGAAATTTTCATTACTCAACATCCCATCCCTTTTGGGGGATGGGATGTTCTGTTTGATTACTCATCATCTTGATTACTCATCATCAGCATTGGGGTCAATCACCACCACGTCGCCAAAGTCGGCAGCGCCGATCACCCGCTCGGCCAATCCTTCATCCAGGATCACCTGGGCAAGGTCGCTGTCGTGGAACTCGGCAAACGGCATATCCTCGGCGTAGTAGGTCAGCACAAAATTGGCGGCTGACATCAGCGCGTTCACCAAATCTTCGTTTTCCAGGTCCTCCGGCTCCCACACCAACCGCGCCCAGTAGAATCGTTCGGCCTCGATGCGTTCATCGGGATAATCGTAGGCGTAGCAGTCAATGTTGTCTTCACGGTCAAAAATGGTCTCGTGAGGGATGATGGCGCTGTCCAGCAGGAAAGTTCCAACTTGGTAGAAGGTTGCTTCCACCACCTCAAGCTCATCATCATCATCGTCGCCGTCGTCCTCCCCCTGCTCGTCATTCGCTTCCTCCATTTCCTCATGCTCGGCTTTCTGGTGTTCCAGAATATCCGGGAAGTCTGGGGGGGCAATGTCTTCATCGTCATCCCCATGTTCCAGATGTTCGGCATCGGCAATGTGGAAGTTCACAAACCACCATTTTGCTACCGTAGCAATGATGTTGGTGTAATGCTCTGGCGCTGTCACCACGGTGGATAAGCCGAAACGTGCGTCGTGGCCAAGCTGGCGCAGCACACGACGAAGCAAGCCCAGCCCAGCCCGGGCGTACTCCGGCGCGACAAAGGCATCGGAAACACGAATCAACACTTCTTCCGGGTTCTTCAACTCCGGGAAACGGCTTACCAAGTCGGTGTGATTGCTGTTGTTCATAACAGAATTGGGTTGTGAGTACAGTAGTTGGAAACGCCCGCGAATATACTACGGCTTCCCCTTGTGGCGGCAGCCTGCCTGCCAAAAAGCCCGGCGTTCCGGCACGTGCCAAGCCATGCCAATTAGTAACATGGTCGGCTTCCGGCTCCATTTTCCAAAAAATCCACCCGCGAACGGTTGCGGAAGTCACGGTCATTCAGTAGAATTGCCCCCTTTCAAAACCAGCAGCCCTGCATTGGACAACCGCAACCGTCTTCGCCAACCGTTTTCGTTCTGGTTTTCAGTGCCGCGCCATACTTGAAGTCAACCGACCATCAACTCAATGTTTCCTCAACTTCCCGAACGTGTTGATTATCCAGCGTTAGAACGCGACGTGCTCTCCTTCTGGAAGCAGAACGGCACGTTCAAACGCTCCATCGAATCGCGCCCTGCCAGCAATCGCTGGGTGTTCAACGAAGGGCCGCCAACGGTGAACGGCAACCCTGGCATCCACCACGTTTTTGGCCGCACACTGAAGGATATGTTCTGCCGCTACAAGACGATGCGTGGCCACCGCGTGGAGCGCAAAGGGGGCTGGGACACCCACGGCCTTCCGGTGGAAATCGCTATCGAAAAGCAGTTGGGGCTGAAAGAAAAAAGTGAAATCGAAACGAAAATTGGCGTGGCCGAGTTCAACCGGCTTGCGCGCGAGATGGTGTACGAGCATATCAACAAGCCCGATGGCTGGAACAGCCTGACCGAGCAGATGGGCTACTGGGTGGACCTTGAGGACCCCTACATCACTTGCACCAACAACTATGTTGAATCGGTCTGGTGGGCACTCAGCCAGTTCCACCAAAAAGGGCTGATCTACCGTGGCTTCAAAATTGTGCCGCAATGCCCCCACTGCGAAACCCCGCTGAGTTCGCACGAGCTTGCCCAGGGCTACAAAGATGTCCGCGACCCCTCGCTGTATGTGAAAGCTCGAATTCTGGAGGAGACACTCCCCGAATCGCTTCGCGGAAATGGCGGGAACACCTTCTTCTTAGTCTGGACAACAACACCCTGGACTTTGATCTCGAACGTTGCGCTGGCCGTTGGGGCCAACATCAACTACCTGCTGGTACGCAATCCGGCGACCGAGGAGCAGTTTATCCTTGCCGAAGCACGCCGCGCCGCGCTTGACCCCGATGGAGTTTGGGAAGTGCTTGCCAACGTCAGCGGTTCCCAGCTGGAGCGCGTCCGCTACGAACGATTGTTCAGCTACGTGGCGGCCGACACCGACGCTTGGTATGTGGTCACGGGGGATTTTGTCAGCACCGAGGATGGAACTGGCATTGTTCACATTGCCCCAGCGTTTGGGCAGGATGACTACGAAGTCTCGCTGAAATATGGCCTTCCGGTGCTGCAACCAGTCACCGGAAGCGGGCGGTTCACCGCCGACGTTACCGACTACGCCGGGCGCACCGTAAAAACACTCACGTTCGAGGATCGCACCGAGGAAGGGACCGATAAAGAGATCATCATCGCCTTGAAGCACCGTGGGCTGGTGCTGAAATCCAGCAACGACTACCTGCACAGCTACCCCCACTGCTGGCGGTGCGATAACCCCCTGATCTACTACGCTCGCGACTCATGGTTCATCCGCACCACCCAGTACGCGCGCCAGATGCTCGAGCAGAACAACACCATCGGCTGGCACCCGCCCGAAATTGGCGCGGGGCGGTTTGGAAACTGGCTGGAAGAAAACAAAGATTGGTCTCTCTCGCGCGACCGCTACTGGGGAACCCCGCTCCCCATCTGGGTGAATGAAGCCGACCCGAACGACATTTTTGCCGTTGGCTCGGTTGCTGAACTGATGCAGGGTGAGTTCCAGCAGGGCGATGGAAGCATCGTCCCGATGGCCGATGTTGCCAACCAGCTCGATCTTCACAAGCCGTTCGTTGATGGAGTGATCTTCCGCCGCGACGGCAAAACCTACCGCCGCACTCCCGAGCTGATTGATGTCTGGTTCGACAGCGGCTCGATGCCCTTTGCACAGTGGCACTATCCGTTCGAGAACCGTGAGATGATTGAAAGCGGCGAGCGTTTTCCCGCCGACTTCATCGCCGAAGGGATTGACCAAACACGCGGTTGGTTCTACACACTGCACGCAATCAGCACCGCACTGTTCGGGAAAACTTCCCAGAAAAACATCCTGGTCAACGACCTGATCCTGGATAAAGATGGGCGGAAAATGTCGAAGCGATTGGGGAATGTGGTTGATCCGTTCCAGATGATGAACCGCTACGGGGCCGATGCCGTCCGCTGGTATCTTACCACCAGCGCGCCCCCCTGGAAACCACGCCCCTTCAACCCCGACGACATCAGCCGGACGGTGCTGAGTGACTTCTTCCGTGCGTTGGTGGAGACCTACAAGTTCTTTGTGCTGTACGCCAACATTGATGGCTTCACCTACCGCGAAGCATCGCTCCCGTTGGCCCAACGTGCCGAGCTTGACCGCTGGATTCTTTCGGTGCTGGCCACCACCACCCAACGCTACACCGCGTTGATGGACGACTACGAGCCAACAAAAGCAATGCGGTTAGTGAGTGAGTTCACCGTGGAGCATCTTTCCAACTGGTACGTGCGCCGCAACCGCCGCCGTTTCTGGAAGGGTGAGATGTCGCAGGATAAACTTGCGGCCTACCAAACGCTGTACGAATGCCTTACTCGGGTCTGCAAACTGATGGCCCCGGCAGCCCCCTTCCTTTCCGAATATCTGTACCGTGCGCTGAACGAAACCTCAGCCCAAGAAGCCGAAAACTCGGTGCACCTTGCGCTGATTACCGAAGCCGAAACCGGCACGATTGACCCCGACCTTGAACGCCGCATGGCACGCGCACAAGGTGCGGTTGCGCTGGCGCGGATGCTTCGCGAAAAATCGGGAATCAAGGTGCGCCAACCGTTGCGGCGATTGCTGATTGCCGTTGCCGACGACACCGAGCGCGACGACTACCGCCGCGTGGCCGGAATCATCATGGATGAGTTGAACGTGAAAGGAATTGAGTACGTTCGCGCCGGCGAATCGGACGTGGTGAAGATTCGGGCAAAAGCAAACTTCAAGGCACTGGGGCCAAAATTTGGGAAGCGGGTGAAAGAAGTGGTTGCGCTGGTCAATGGGCTTTCGCAGCCGCAAATCATCCAGCTGCAAGCCGAGGGGAAACTGACGTTGGGAAGCAGCGATGAGCCAGTTGAGATTGGCCCAGAAGACATCGAGATCATCCACGAAGACATCGAAGGGTGGCTGGTGGCAAGCCAGGGTTCCATCACCGTGGCGTTGGACACCGCATTGGACGAAGAACTCCGCCAAGAAGGGCTTGCCCGCGAGTTCGTAAACCGCGTGCAAAACCTGCGAAAAGATTCCGGGCTTGAAGTCTCCGACCGAATCCAGCTATCGTTTGCAACCAACGATGTCGCACTTCAGCAAGCCCTGGAATCGCAACGGGAATACATCATGGCCGAGACGCTTGCGGTGATGTTCAGCCAGGCAGAATTTGGCCAATCGGATAGCAACAATGGAGGTAGCGAAGCTGAAATCAACGGCCAGCCGTGCCGGATAGCAGTGGCGCGAATCGAGAACGTGCAAGCAATCTAAAAAACCTTCAAAATCACATTTTCATTTCGAGGGAACAGAGATTATGGCAGCCAGCAGACCAAAGGAACCCGCAGCAACGGCAACGAAGGGGGCCAAAACCGCTTCAAGCAAACCAGCAATGCCAACGCAATCCGCAGCAAAACCAGCGGTGAAAGAAACAACTGCCAAAAAGAAATCTGCGCCCCCAGCATCCCGCGCTGAAGTGAAAACAAAAACGCCATCAACGCCGAAGTCTTCGGCAAAAACTCCGGCAGCAAAAGCCCCGGTGGCCGTGCCCAAAACTGCGGCAAAACCAGCAGCAAAGCCAAAACCAGAAGCTGCCAAGCCAGCCGCAAAAACAAAAAGCCAACCAGCACCTGCTGCGGCCAAAGCAACCAAAGCCCCCGCCGGAAAAGGAAAATCGGCGACAACCACTCCCCCCCCATCGGCAGCAAAAGGGAAAAGCGCGCCAGCAGCAAAACCAGCCCCAGCAGAAGCGAAAACTCCAAAAACAAAAACGGCTTCGGTAAAGGCAACTCCAGAAAAAGCAACTCCAGAAAAAGGGAGCGAAAAGGGAGCGAAAAAAAATGGGGCAGAAATAGCAACCACGGGGAAACCGAGCAAACCAGCCCCCAGCAACAAAGGGGCAAACGAGAGCGTGGCAGCGGCCGCGCCAACCGTGCAGTCCAAAAAAATCGAGCCACAGCCAGCCCCCGCAGCGAAACCCGCAACGGCAGCGGTTGCCCCGGCGAACCAATCATCATCCGTACCAACAGCAGACGTGACAAATAAACCAGTAAAGAAAAAAACCGCAGGGTCCAAAGAAAAAGCAGCAAAAGCCTTGCTGAGCAAGCTCCCGAAGGAGATATTTTCGGCCCGCACCGGGGTGAGTAACGCCGAACCATTTTCCCAAAAGGACTTAGATAAATTCCGCAAGAACATTGAGTACAAGCGGGAAGAACAGGTGAAAGACCTTGATATTTCAAAAGATTTATTGGAAGACGCGACCTCACGCGATAGTGCCGACGACAACAGCGCCTACTCCCTTCACATGGAGCAAGGAACCGACGCGATGGAGCGTGAGAAACGCTATCTGGAAGTTCAGCGCGGTTCCGATTATTTGAAGCGGCTTGAGGACGCAATGGTTCGCATCAACAACGGGACCTACGGGATGTGCCGTAAATGTGGACTTCGGTTGGACAGCCGCCGATTGCTGGAGGTCCCAATCGCACAGGTATGCTCCACCTATAAAAACACCAATAAATTGTGCGAGCCAGGAAAATTGTACAAAGAAGCTCTGGACCCCGACGAGGAATAAACGGTGGAGCTACGCCACATTGCCGAAGGGACACAGGGATATTTCCGTGTGTCCTTTGCGGTTTCTTTTGCGGAAGCTATTTGGAATAGCCGACGTAATTCATCCAATCATCAACAACAAACCAACCACTGTTTGTGCGGAACAAAATTTTTCTTCTCCCATTGCTGATCGTGCTGTTCGATCAAATCACCAAGTTGGCCGTGAAAGGGTTCGACCTGCTTGGCTGGAATTACCCAGGGATGATGCTTGGCGAAAGCCGCCCGGTGTTTGGCGATTTCCTCCGTTGGACCTTTGTGGAAAATCCCGGAATGGCGTTCGGTTTGGATTTTGGGATGCCGGTAATTCTTAGCCTTTTCAGCGTTGCCGCATCGGTTTTTTTGATTCATCTTCTGCGGAAAACATCAGCCGATGGCTGGAGCGGGCTGCGCTTTGCGTTGGCATTAATTCTTGGCGGTGCGGCGGGGAATCTTATTGACCGCGTGTTTTACGGAGTCTTCTACAATTATGCTCCTTTATTTTACGGTCGTGTTGTTGATTTTGTGGATGTTGATATTCCCGATTTTTCGCTGTTGGGGCGCGAGCTTGAGCGGTTCTACATTTTTAACATTGCCGATGCGGCGGTATCGGTTGGGGTGGTGTTGCTGCTGTTTTTTTATCCAGCAAGCAGCAAGCACCCAGCAACGCACACTCCCTCAACTCCAGATTCATCATCCCAGCTTGATCCGGCTACGGAACAACCAAGCCAGCAGGTGATTGAAGCTGGCGAAGAAAAAACACCGGTGACGGAAGAGGAGCAAAAACAGGGATAATTATCATTTTTTTCAGGACAAATACTCCAGAAACAAAAATGGCCTATCAATGTGATAGGCCATTTTTATTTCATCGTGGTTTTCTTATTTGTCCGCCTCACCCATCACCGGATCAATCGAGCCGATAATTGCCACCACGTCGCTAATCATCGCCCCTTCGCACATTGGCTGCAATGCTTGAAGATTGCAGAATGAAGGAGAGCGAATTTTCATCCGCCACGCCTGCCCGCTTCCGTCGCTGACGATGTAGAAGCCAAGCTCACCTTTCGGGGATTCGATGCAGGAGTAGATTTCCCCCCGCTCAGTTTGCTGGCCAAAATTGACCAGCATGAAATCCTGAATAAGCTCCTCCATCTTCGTGTAAATCTCCACTTTTCCTGGAAGCACTTGTTTGGCTTCGTTGGCAAGCACGGGGCCTTCGGGAATTTTATCCAACAACTGCCGCACAATTTTCACCGATTCCTTCATTTCATCGCCGCGCACCATGTAGCGCGCATAGCAATCGCCGTCGGCGTAGGTGATTACGTCAAAATCAAGTTGGTCGTACAGCAGATATGGCTCGTCGCGGCGGAGGTCGTGGGCAATGCCGCTTCCACGCAAGCAGGGGCCGGTTAGCCCAAGCTGAATGGCTTCTTCTGCCGACATGTATCCAATCCCCGACACCCGCTCAACAAAAATTCGGTTGCGGTTTACCAATCCCGCGAAGTCGCTAAGCTGTGCGGGGAACTGGTCAATGAACTTGCGGATCATCGGGATGATGTCGGGGGTGAAGTCGTTGGCAACGCCCCCCACGCGGGTGTAGCTGGTGGTGAACCGCGCACCACAGATCTTCTCGAAGATGTCGTACAGCCGCTCCCGCTCGCGGAAGGTCCACAGCAGCATGGTGATTGCGCCGCAATCCATGGACATTGCCCCCATTGCCAAAAGGTGCGAACTGATGCGGGCAAGCTCACAAATCATGGTTCGTATCCAGGCTGCACGCGGGGGAATCTCCAACCCCAACACTTTCTCCACCGCCATTGCATAGGCCACGTTGTTCGACATCGGCGAAAGGTAATCCAGCCGGTCGGTGTGGGGAAGGAACTCATGGTAGGTCATGTTCTCCCCCAACTTCTCGTAGCCGCGATGCAGGTAGCCAAGCTCGGGGACGCACTTTTCCACGGTCTCGCCATCCAGCCGAAGCAGGACGCGAAGCACACCGTGGGTGGCCGGATGTTGTGGCCCCATGTTCAGGATCATCGTGTTCTCCAGCGGGTCGCGCCCTTCCAGAGAGATCGTTGTATCCTTATCAAGAACCTTGCTCAAAATTTTCCGCTGGCGAAGGTCGGTGACACGTTCCAGCGTTGCAGTTGATCCGATGTTCATGGTTGGTCGGGAGTCGGTTGTCGGGAATCGGGTTTCGGGAATCGGTTGTCGGGAGTCGGTTAGTCGGGAATCGGTTGCCGGAGAATCGGGTTTTGGGAATTGGTGAAGCCGGAGGCTTACACCGCTGGGTTTCTGTCTGGCAGCGGAAGCGCGTCGGGAACGCCCATCACGGGGTAATCCTTGCGGAGCGGGTAGATTGGCTCGCCGGTTTCGGGATCCACATAATCTTCCGGCATGTACATCCGGCGAAGGTCGGGGTGGCCGTCGAAGATGATGCCGTGCATGTCGTAGGTTTCGCGCTCGTACCAGTTTGCGGCGGTATAAAGCCCGCAGATGGAGTCCACATGTGGGCGTTTTTCGTCGGTGAAGCATTTCACCCGAATCCGCCAGCTGTTGGGGAGTGAGTAGAAGTTGTAGATCAGCTCGAACCGGTCTTTCCGGCGGTTCCAATCCACGGCGTTGATGTCGCGCAGTTGGTTGAACCGCAGCGATTCGTTGTCGCGCAGGAATCCAACCAACTCCGTCAGCCGCTGTGGGGGAACAATGATGGAAAGCTCGTCGCGGTGCTCGGCCGTCTGGAAACTTTCCTCGCCGAAATGCTCCGAAAGAAGTGGCAGTGCCGCTCCTTTCAATTGCTCAAGTCGTTCTGCTGGTGTCATGGGAAATGTGTGATCTGTATGATCGGGAAAGATTTACAACCGTTGTGAGTATTCCCGAAGGAATCGTTGTTCGTCGGGGCTTAGCGAATCGTAGCCAATCTCGCTAATTCGTTCCAGTATCAGGTTCAACCGCTCTTCGTCGCTTAGTTGGCGGCGGGCTGGTGGGCGTTGCGATTGCTGCAAGCGTCCCCCAGGGAACGGGCGCACCGAAGCCTGTTGAGCGGGAAGCGATTGGGCCGCGCCACTGCGTGGATGGCTGCCGGAATGCTGGGGGCGAAACATCACCCGCTCGAAAGTACGAATCGCCCCCAAAAGAAAGCGATATTTCTGGAATCGCGCATGGAAGAACCCACCGCTGGCCACCAGTGTGAACATCCCTTCGGTGAAGAAGGCCCCCACCGAATGCCCTTGCGTCACCACGGCATCCACCGTCTGGATCAGCACCAACCCGCACGCAAACGTCAGCACAAACCAGCTTGGGATGTTGATAAAAAAGATGCGAACACTGCTTTGCGGGAACAAGTAAAGGAACCCCACAAGGGTGAACAACGCAAGGTGTTCCAGCCCCGCCAGCCGGTAGAAGTCCGATCCCCAATTTGCCAGAACATGAAGCACCGCAACCCCCAACGTCACACAAAGAAGCGACAGCCCAAAATTCCGTTTCCCCAAAAAATGCTCCACCTCCTCCCCCGGCCTTCCAAAGGCAATTCCGGCAAGCAGCAACCCGATAAACGAAGGCCCCAACAGGTAGCTGAACAACTTCCAGAACTGGTAGCTGTTGCTGATGTCAGCCGGAACCAGAACGACGTTGGCAACAACAACCGAACCGAACGGAAGCCCGCCCATCAGCAAGTAGAACAGGAACAGTACCAGCGTCCCAATCCACAGTATTCGCGAAAGCGATTCGGTAGCCATATCACCGCCATTTCACCATAAAAAAACCGCACCTGGTTGCCAACGGAAGAACGCCGCCAAACTATGCAACCGCCAACGGCCATGCAATTATCACCCCCCGCCGCGTTGCTCATTTGTGGTATTGAATGGTAAACAACGCACGCCAACCGGCAAAGCCTTTCGGCATCGGGCGCGCACGGTGTTCCAGCAAGTGGAAGGTCATGCCATCGGAGGTGAACTGGCGCAGTGTTGTGTCGGCTTGGAACGCCGCAACCACCTTGAACAGCAACCCTTTGCGAAGATACGGACGATACTCCACCGCATCGTTGGCCAGAAAGTAGCCCGGGCGATATTGCTTCAGAAACGCAACCATATCGCCGCTGGCCAAATATGGGGCCACCTTGCCGTCGGTGATTCCATCAAGGCTGAGCAACTGAAGATCAGGGCGAAGGTAGTAGCGATCCTGCACCTCGTAGGCCAGCACCGTTGCCCCGGGGGGCGCAATCGCATTGATCTTCTGGGCAGCTTCTTTCTCCACAATTTCATCAAAGGTGTAGCCGCGTGTGCGTTGCTCCAACGCCTGGCCAATCACCGCACCAACTGGCTTGATAAGAAATATCAGTGCGATTGCTATCAGTGCAATGCTCCACCCCTTCCCCCCTTCTTGCTCCGCCTGCCGTTCCCATCTGCCGAACGCGGTTGCCACGCCAACCACCAGCAGCGGGGCAATCGGAAGGAAGTAGCGGACAAGATCGTTGGTGACCGGGGAGACGAACACCAGCAAGAATGAGTAGATCAGCACGCCAGCCGCCGCCGCCCACCCCAGCCAACGCGCCGGCTGGCGGCGCAGGAAATCGAAGCCAACGGCGGCGGGAAGGATCATGTAGAGTATCCCCCCCAAGTACTCAAGCGCCGGTTTGGAGTAAGCAACCGGCCCAATCCGCTGCGCAGATTCCTGCAACGCAAAAGCGCGGCAAACACTGCTTACCGAGAACGCCCCAACCGTCAGGTAGGAGTAGCCGAAGTAGCAGACGGCGGGAACCGCAGCAATCACCCCAACCGACAGCAGCCGCGCCAACACCCGCCACGAACCGCCCCCCGAAAACCACCACAGCGCGCCAAGTTGCAGCACCACCAGCACCGTGGCATCGGGACGGGTGAGCGGAATCGCGCCCCACACCGCAGCCAGACGCAGCCACGCATGTAGGCTTGGGTTGTTGCCGGAGCGCAAGGCTTCGGCAATCCGAAGCGAGCAGAGGAGTGAGAGTGAAACCAGCAGCACAATCAGCCCCGACTCGTACATCATCACCCCAAAAAACGTCAGCATCTCCACAGCATACAGCGCGACGATTGCGGCAGCAGCGGAACCGCCAGTGGTTGCGCGAACAAGCCGCATCAACACCACAAACGCCGCAACGCAAACAAGCAACGAAAGGAGTTTTGCGCCCCAGACATCGGCACCAAGCAAGTAGGGGACGGAGAGCAACACCGCCCACAGCGGTGAAGTGCTTCCGGAGGAGAACTGCCCGGGATTGTAGCTGAAGAAATCCCCCGCAGCAATGCTTCGGGCGTAGGGAAGGTAGATGGTGGAATCGCCCCAGAACGTTGTGAACAGAAGCAACCCCGCCGCAAGCATGGCCAACACGCCAACCCACAACACTAACTGCGGAATCCGAGAGGTAACGGTGGAGGTAGGAAGGTTCATCAGAAGTGGTTTGCAATAATCTCAATCACCTGCGGGACAACAATCACCGTGGCAACAATGCCCGCACCGGCCCCCGCCAAGTGCGCTTCGTGGCCAACATTGTCGTTCCGGTTGCGCATGGCGTAGATTGAGTAACCCACATACAGCACCGCATACAACGCAGCCGGCATTGGCAGGCTGAAGAACAGGTAGATGGTGGTAAGTGGATAGAACAGGATGAACGAGAACAATATCCCCGACACCGCCCCCGATGCCCCAATGGCGACATAATCAACCTGCTTGCGGTACTTGAAGTAGGGGTACAGATTTCCGCCAATCAAGCTGATGAAGTAAATCAGCAAAAGATTCTGCGAGCCGACAGTCACCTCCAGCGGCACGCCGAAAAAGAGCATCGTCAGCATATTGAACAGCAGGTGCATTCCATCACCATGAAGGAAGCCACTGGTGACAATGGCGTGATACTGGTGATTGATCCACATGTGGTGCGGCTCCAGCGCCATGTACCGCCACCACGAAGGGCGGCTCCACCCCAACAGGCTGATAACCACCGTCACGCCAATCAACACCAATGTTGCGGGGGCTTGCGAAAAGTATTCGGAGTTCATGGCGGCAAATATACTTTCATCTTCCAGCTTTCAATTCCCCCAGTATCAGGTTGCTGGCAGCTCACTCCCTTCTTCACCGTGTTTCTGGAACTCTAGTTTCAGGGATGATTGCGAGTAGCTCAACATCACGGTGGAGGTGTATATTCGGCGCGACTTCACAAAACACTATCCATGATACAACCTCACTTCCGCCCCTGGCTGATGCTGGCCGCGATTGCCGCACTGTTCAGCTTCAACGCTCCCCACTGTTTTTCGCAATCGCTGTTCCGTTGGCCATTTGTTGGCAATGTGGGGAGCACCACCGCCACGGTGTTGGTGTGGTGCAACGGGGCGGGAGCGGTCAGGATTGAGTACAGCGTTGATTCCGGGCTTGCCGCCCCGCAGCGGACTTCGGAACGCACGCCGCAGCAATCGGAAGATTTTGTGCTGAAGATTCCGCTGGATGGATTGCTGCCAGCAACCCGCTACCACTACCGTGTGGTGGATGCTTCCGGCAAGGCAATCTCCCCCACCCAATCGTTCACCACCTTCCCCCCAACCGGAAGCGACGCGCCGGTGACGCTGCTGTTTGGTTCGTGCAACCGTGCGGCGATTGGTGCGGCCGGCAAAACCTTCAATGTTGGCGACACGCTGGGGGGGAATTATTTCATCCATTTGGGCGACTGGTCCTACCCTGACGTGCTGGTTCCTGGGTTCCCGAATTCCCCCGGTTCGGTGCGTCAATCCTACGCCATGCGGTTGGATACGGCCTACTCACTCACCAAAAAAATTCTTTCGCAGATGGGAATCGCCTACGAGTGGGACGACCACGATTTTGCCGGAAACAACGGCAACGGTGCGATTGCTCCAGCACTGAAAACGGAGTTGCTGCAAGCCTACCAGCGATACCAACCTCACTACCCTTTGGCCAACCCAGAAGGGGGAATTTGGCACTCGTTCCGAATTGGAAATGTGGAGGTGTTTATGATGGACAGCCGAACCCAGCGCAGCCCCGTAGATTCCGCATTCCGCGACGGCAAGTTTGCTCCGGGGCCTACTCACTCCATGCTCTCCGGCTTCCCCGTTCCCGGCACCAACCAGCGGGCATGGCTGCTGAACGCAATCCGAAGCTCGACCGCGCGATGGAAAGTGTTGGCAAGCCAGGGGCCGTTCAATCCTGGGCTTGCGCCGCTGATCCCGGCCGCGCTTCTTGTTGGCCGCCCAAGCATTGCGCACGAGACCGCCGAGTACTGGGTGGGCTATCCCACCGATCTTGACTCGCTCCGCAGCCTTCTGAAAACTGATGCTGGGCGGAATTTCTTAATCATCGCCGGAAGCGTCCACAACAACCTGGTTGATGATGGTTCCCACTCGGTTGTGCCGGAGTTTGTGGCGGCTAACTTAGATATTCCCAACAGCCACCTGTATGATACGCTGCGGCGGTACGGATTCAATGTTTTTACCGGCGGGCAAAGCAACGGCAAATCTACCATTGGGCGGATTCGTGTGGAGACCGCCCCGGCGCACCGGCTGATTGTGGAGTCGTTCGATGAGGATGGCGAGCTTTCGCTGCGGTATGTGATGAGCGATAAATCGAGCGGGGCGGGGCTTGGCGAACCAGAGGGGAAATCACAGAGCAACCCGTTGGCGGCATCCGCCACCTTCAGCCGTGACGGCATGGAGTTGCTGTTGGAGCTATCGGCTCCGCTCCCCGCCCGCGCAACCGTGACGCTCACGGATATTCAAGGAAATGAGGTCTCGCGGTGGCTGCTGGAGGAATCAACAACGGTTGTTCGGCAGCGGTTTTCTGGGCAGCTTCCAAGCGGGGTTTATCTTGGGAAAATCGTGGGGGCCGGGGTTGCGGTGGAGTTCAAGGGGGAAGTAAGCAAGTAGCCGCAAGGAAACTAATTGATGCGAACTTGCCCCTGTTGAACTGCTTGCGTAGCCCCCCCAAGCGGCTATATTTGCAGCCCCTTACTTCTGGCGGCAACGCATACGAAGGATGAAGGGCGCTTAGCTCAGCTGGTTCAGAGCGCCTCGTTTACACCGAGGAGGTCGGGGGTTCAAATCCCTCAGCGCCCACGGAAAAACGCGGCCACCAACAGTGCGCGGCAACGGCGGAGTAGCTCAGTCGGTTAGAGCAATGGAATCATAATCCATGTGTCGGGGGTTCGAGTCCCTCCTCCGCTACCAGAAGCGGCGATTCTTTTCAGGATCGCCGCTTTTTGTTTTGAGTGAACAGAAGAGCCATCAGCTTTTGCGGGTTGCTCACGGAATCAGCAACACAACCTCTTGCAAACTAGCTCAGAGCAGAGGTGTATTGTTGCGGGAATTGTTTGCTGGCCACCGGCCCAAACAGATGTCTCACAAGCATTGAACGCATGTACATTGGACTGAAAACAGACCACCTAAACAAACGCTGGACAACGCAACGCCAACCAATGTGGTGTTGGGCGGCCAGCATTCAGATGGTTCTTCAGATGCACGGGGTTGACATTAGCCAGGAGAAGATTGTTCACCGTGCGTTCGGAAGCGACCGGTGGGGCAATCTGCCAAACAAACCCGGGGGGCTTGACGCGATGACCTCCAGCCTCAATTATCAAGGGACTGACCGCACAGGGCGCAAATTCCGCGTCACCTCCATGCTGATTCCGGGCGCGCCATCGTCGGCAACGCTAATCCGCGAGCTATCGAACGGCAACCCGATTTTGTTCTCCTACAAAAGCCGTCCAAACATGAACCACGCAGTGGTGTGCACAGCGGTGAAAGTTGTTCCGGGATCGAACCCGAAGCAGATTGAATCCATTGTGGTTCGTGACCCGTGGCCGTCGGAGAAGCATATTCGCCACAAGGGTCGGCTTGAATACAACGCATGGCCATTGGTCCAGAAGGCCACAGCGCACTGGATCACCCGCGTTGAATTCTTGTAGATTTTTTCGGCAAGGATACATTCCGATGCTGTTTTACGGGTATCCAGTTTTGTTATCTTTGCGCTCCCAAAATTGAAGTCAGCCAGTTCATTCTTTGGACAACGAAAACCTCTGGAGAGGTGGCCGAGTGGCTGAAGGCATCCCGATAGCTATCGGGACGTAGGTGAGCGAGGCGCGTCTTGACTAGTACAATTTAGTTTTTGGAGAGGTGGCCGAGTGGCTGAAGGCAACGGTTTGCTAAACCGTCGTAGGTGTCAAAACCTACCGCGAGTTCGAATCTCGCCCTCTCCGCAAACAAAGCCTGCTCGTATATTTATGACGAGCAGGCTTTTCTGTTTATGGGGCAATACTTCGTCTATATCATCCAAAGCCTCTCAAATGGGCGGTTCTATATCGGGCAGACTCACGACGTTCTTGCTCGGCTCCAACGTCATAATGCTGGCGGATGCACTGCCACACGAAACAAAGGACCCTGGGTGCTTCGCGCCGTCAGGCAGTTCCACTCCCGTGCTGAAGCTATTGCTGAAGAACGTCGGCTCAAAGCAACGAAAAGCTCACTCTACCTCCTTCACTATATCCAGCAATTTCCTCCAACTGAACTCTCCTAACCTCTCTCTCCTAAACTCTGCTGATGGCACCCCGATCGCTATCGGGGCGTAGGTGTCAAAACCTACCGCGAGTTCGAATCTCGCCCTCTCCGCACGGTGTTCTATCTCGCTCCTCTCTGATACACCGGAATATCCACCGCCCCAGTTATTGTGAACTCATTTTTCTCGGTAAATGGCCTGTGCCGAATGGGGCAATCGGCTACTTCACAAAAACGGCAGAGCACGTTGTTGCAGGGGTCAAGATGCAGCAGAAGCTCGGCGTGGTTGTGGAATTCAGCGGCAATTGCATCGCCTAACTGGTGCTGAAGTTCGTGGGTTTGGTGAAGCGGAAGATAGCGTGGCAGGGTTAGATGGAAATCAATGAACCGCTGCTCCCCTCCCCGCCATGCACGCAAACGGTGCAGATCAATCATTACCGGATTCCGCACCTTGTTGACGGCTGCCACCGTTCGCTCAAGCGTCTCGGTATCTACCGTGTTCATCAATCCATTCAGCGACTGGCGAACAAGCTGATAGCCGGTGAACAGGATGTTCAGCGCAACAGCAATGGCAAACAATGGGTCCAGAATCACCACCCCAGTTAGCTTCACCAACAGCAAGCCAACCAACACACCGATTGAGGTGAAGCTATCGGTCAGAACGTGCTTGCCGTCGGCTTCAAGAACCAGCGAACGGGTTTGCTTGCCAGTGCGGATCAAATAGTAGCCAAGCAGCAAATTGATCGCCCCAGCCGCCGCCACAATCCATACTCCAACATCAATATCCTTCAGTTGGTTGCCGCGAGTTACATCCATCACCGCCTCGTAGCAGATAGCGATTGCCGCAGCAACAATCAACGCCCCTTCGGCACCTGCCGAGAAATACTCCACTTTTCCGTAGCCATACGGGTGGCGGCGGTCGGCGGGGCGGGCAATCAGAACAGTGCTGTACAGGGCAATTCCGGTGGCGATGACGTGCACCACCGACTCCAATGCATCGGAGAGTACCGCGGCAGAGTTGGTGATGAGGTATCCCCCCATCTTCATCAGCAGCATCAGGATGCCGATGCCGAACGATAACCACGCAGCCCGAAGCCGAACCCGCTGCAGGTCCAGCTCGTTGATAAAATTTTCTTGTTTAGAACTTCCTTGTTGCTGCTTGACCATGTGCGAAACTTGTGCTTATCTTGGGCGTAGCCGATGCCCACTTACGGAAAGCTCCAGAAATAAGAACGGAGCGTTCTTCAGGTAACGAAACCAACTTTTCAATCAACATACGCCGGAGTTCATCATGTCGGGTAAACAGATTTTGGCAATCGTCCTAGCAATCGTCGTCGGGTACGTGGCGATCAAGTTGCTGTTTATGGTGTTGGGGCTTGCTTGGACCCTGCTTTCGTGGGCAATCTATGCGGTGCTTGTCGGTGGGGCAATCTACCTCCTCTACAAGTTCATCTTCAACAAGATGCTCAGCAGTGGCAAGCGGCTGACCTAAACAAAAAATGGAGTATGGATAACGTGAAACGGCGCGGCAAATTCTGCCGCGCCGTTTTTTTGTTCAGGCTGAAAAACCCTGCAACTACCATTGCGGCTGGTTAGGTTCCGGCAGCGTAGTTGTCCATATATTCGATCTGCTCGGGGGTCAGCTCGTCAATGCCGATGCTCATGGTGTCTAACTTTAAGCGGGCAATTTCCTGATCTTGCTCGGCTGGGATATCATAGACTTTGTTCTCCCAGGGTTCGCCGCTTTTGTGCATTTCGGCAAGGCGGATTTGCGACATGAACTGGTTGGCGAAGGACATATCCATCACCTCGGACGGATGCCCTTCGGCTGCGGCAAGGTTCACCAAACGGCCTTGTGCCAGAAGGTAGATTCGGCGGCCATCGCTGGTGACGTATTCTTCGTTGCTGTTGCGGATTTCCCGTTTTCCGCTGGCAATCGCTTCAAGGTCGGCGATGTTGATCTCGCAATCGTAGTGGCCGGTGTTGCAGACAATCGCGCCATCCTTCATGGACTCGAAGTGCCGCTTGACGATCACATCTTTGATTCCGGTTGCGGTCACGAACACGTCGCCATGTTTGGCGGCTTCGTCCATCTCCATCACCCGCATTCCTTCCAGCGTTGCCTTCAGTGCGGCGGTTGGTTTCACTTCGGTGACGATGACGTTTGCCCCCATCCCCTTTGCACGAAGTGCCACCCCTTTGCCGCAGTGGCCGTATCCCGCCACCACAAAATTTTTCCCGGCCAACATCACCGATGTTGCGCGGATGATGCCGTCCAATGTTGATTGGCCAGTGCCGTACACGTTGTCGAAATCCCACTTGGTTTCGGCATCGTTCACGGCGATGACTGGGTAGTTCAACGCGCCGTCGTCGGCCATTGCGCGAAGGCGGTGGACCCCCGTGGTGGTCTCCTCGGTTCCGCCGATAATCGTCTGCACCAGCTCTGGGTACTTGTTGTGAACCGTGAAGATCAGGTCGGCCCCGTCGTCCAGCGTCAGGTTTGGATTGATGAGCAACGTCTGGTCAATGCACCAGTAGAAATCCTCGACGCTCAGGCCGTGCCAGGCGTAGATGTTGATCCCTTCATCGGCAAGCGCGGCGGCAACGGCGTCGTGTGTGGATAGCGGGTTGCAGCCGGACCATGAAACTTCGGCACCGGCAGCCGCCAACGTGCGCACCAGCACTGCTGTCTCCTTCGTGACGTGCAAGCAACCGGCAATGCGGTAGCCTTTTAGCGGCTGGGTTTCGGCATATTTTGCGCGCAGAGCCATCATCACCGGCATTCGGCTTTCGGCCCAGTCAATCAGTCTGCGCCCTTCTTCGGCAAGTGCCAGGTCGCGAACCTTATACATTCCTTCTTTGTGATCCATGTTGTGGAGTTTATGATTTGGAATTGCTTGTGTGTGTTTGATTACTTCACTTCGTTTTTCAGCGTCTCCACAAGGTCTAATTTTTCCCATGTGAAGCCATCGCCTTTGCGTCCGAAGTGGCCGTAGGCGGCGGTTGCGCGATAGATTGGGCGGCGCAGCTGCAGCCGCTCGATGATCCCTTTCGGGGTCATATCAACGTTCTTGCTCACGATCTCGGCCAATGCGAAATCGCTGATTTGCCCTGTCCCGTGCGTGTCCACCCGCAGCGAAACTGGCTGGGCAACACCAATGGCATAGGCCACCTGGATGGTGCATTCTTTTGCCAGCCCAGCAGCCACAATATTCTTGGCGATGTGGCGCGCGGCGTAGGCTGCCGAGCGATCCACCTTCGTGGCATCTTTTCCGCTGAACGCGCCGCCACCGTGGGGGGCTTTTCCGCCGTAGGTGTCAACAATGATTTTGCGCCCAGTTAGGCCGGTGTCGCCGTGCGGGCCACCAATCTCGAAAACGCCAGTTGGGTTGATGTGATACTTCACTTTCGCATCCAACATCCCGGCTGGGATTGCTTTCGGGAAGACGTGTTCCATCAAGTCGGCCTTAATCCGCGCCTGCATTTCCTTCTTGCTTTTGAACTTGTCGTGCTGTGTGGAGACCACAACGGTATCAACCCGAACAGGGCGATTGTGCTGGTCGTACTGGATGGAGACTTGGCTTTTGCTGTCGGGGCGGAGGTAGGGCATGGGGCTGTTTTTCATCTTGCGGACTTTTGCAAGCTGCTGGACGATTCGGTGGGCGAACATCAGCGGCATTGGCATCAGTTCGGGGGTTTCGTCGGTAGCGTAGCCGAACATCATCCCCTGGTCGCCAGCCCCACCGGGGTTCACCCCTGTGGCAATGTCGGGCGATTGGGAATGGACTGCGTTCAGCACTCCACAGGAATCAGCATCGAACCGAAGCTCGGGCCGAGTGTAGCCGATTTCGCGAATGACCCCACGGGCAACCTCGGCAAAATCCACGTAGGTGGTGGTGGTGATCTCGCCGCCGATGACCACCAGCCCGGTTGTCACGAATGTTTCGCAAGCAACGCGCGCCATGGGGTCTTCTTTCAGGATTGCGTCAAGGATTCCGTCGGAAATCTGGTCCGATACTTTGTCGGGGTGCCCCTCGCTGACCGACTCGGATGTGAAGAGATAGGACATGTTGAACGGTTATGAATTTTGAGTGTTGGTTGTTGTTGTTGCACTGGCGACGGAAGCAAGGCTCTATCGAAGATTGAGCTCGGAGCTTGCGCCGATGTTCACCCTGTGCGGCTCGCCCTGCACTTGTGCTTCCGGGCCGATAATGGAGTCGGCCAGTGTCGCCCGCTCCACCGTTGCGTTCTCCCCCACGATGGAGTTTTCAATCATTGCGTTTTGGATTACCGCGCCTTCCGCCACGGTTGCAAACGGGCCAATAATGGAGTTGCTCACCCGCGCCCCCGGTGCAATGTGAACGGGGGGATTCACGATGCACCCTTCCAGAGTTGGAACGGTTGATTGCTGCGCCAGCAGATGCCGATTGGTTGCCAGCAAGGTTTCCGGTTTGCCGCAGTCGTACCAGCCTTCCACGGCAAAGGTGCCGAAACGCTCGCCACGGTCAATCATCATTTGCAAGGCATCGGTCAGTTGGTACTCACCCTGTTTCCCCGGATTGCCATCCACAAGCTCGGTCAAGCATTGCGAAAGGAGCATTGGGTTGGCGATGAAGTACAGGCCAACAATGGCAAGGTTGGTTGCGGGATTTTGTGGCTTCTCCACAAGCCGTGTGATCTCCCCGTTGGCAGTTTCCACCACGCCAAAACGGCGGGGGTCCTCCACCCACTTCACCCCCAACGAGGATTCCTGGCCGGAAAGCACCGGGCGCAAATCAACATCGAAAATGGTGTCGCCCAAAATGATGAGCAACGGGTCGGCAGTGAATGTGTGGCGCGTCAGATAGATGGAGTGGCCAAGCCCCAGCAACTCTGGCTGTTGGATAAACTCAACATCAATCTGGTAGTTTTTCCTGACGTACTCCTCCACCATCTCACCCAAATATCCAACCACAATCGAGGCCGCCGTGACCCCTTCTTGGATCAGGCGATCAAGGATGTGGCCCAGGATCGGTTTCCCGGCAACATTCAGCAGGACTTTCGGGAGGGTATATGTGTGTGGGCGAAGGCGGCTACCAACGCCAGCTACGGGAATAATCGCACGCATGAGGGCAGGTTCATGGCTGATGACCGCGCAACTTACCAAATGCGGCACGTTCGGGCGGCGGAACAACGCGGCGTAAAACGTAAGTTGGTGTTAGCGGGGGTCGGAGGTCGGGGGCCGGGGGCCGGGGGCCGGGGGTCGGGGAGCGGGAGGCGGGGAGCGGGTTGGGTTCGGTGGGAACTCTATCATTCGACATTCGACATTCGACATTCCGGTGGCTCCGCTCATACTTCGACGGAGCTTCAGCATGAGCGGAGGGTTAGGTTTGGTGAAAACTCCAATGCCCCTATTTCCTGCTCCCCACTCTTCATTCCACATTCGACATTCGACATTCGACATTCGACATTCCCCATGCTTCCTTTCAACTCTATCTATCGCCACGGCTTCGTTCGGGTCGCTGTTTGTGTGCCTCGGTTGCGGGTTGCCGATCCCGCATTCAACACCCAGCAGATGCTGCCAATGGCAACCCAAGCTGCCGCATCCAAAGCCGCCGTTGTGCTGTTCCCCGAACTTGGCATCAGCGCGTACAGCAACGACGACCTGTTCCAGCAAGACGCGCTGCTTGATGAGGTACTGGAACAGCTTGGGGTGATTCTTGCCGAAAGCAAAACCCTTGCTCCGGTGCTGATTGTTGGCGCGCCGCTGCGGCTGGAAGGGAAGCTGTTCAACTGTGCGGTGGCAATCCACAACGGAAATATCCTTGCCATCTATCCAAAATCGTACCTGCCGAACTACCGTGAGTTTTACGAGAAACGCCAGTTTGCCGCCGCCCGCGACGCACTGCTTGGCGAGGCTGTTTTGCTTGGCCAGCGCGCCCCGTTTGGGACCGATATTCTGCTGAGCGCGGCCAACCTTCCCGGCCTCACTCTTCATGCCGAACTCTGCGAGGACTTGTGGTCCCCCACCCCACCCAGCACCCTTGCGGCGTTGGCTGGGGCAACGGTGCTTTGCAATCTTTCGGCAAGCAACATCACGGTTGGGAAAGCAGGCTACCGGCGGGATTTGTGCGCGGCGCAATCGGGGAAGTGTGTGGCGGCATATCTGTACACCGCCGCCGGGTTTGGGGAATCCACCACCGACCTTGCGTGGGATGGCCACGCGATGATCTACGAGAATAACGAGTTGCTGGCCGAGTCGGAACGGTTTGCCAGCCATGAGCAAATTTTGTTTGCGGACATTGACCTTGAGCGGCTGGCACAGGACCGAATGCGCCTGACCAGTTTCAGCGATGCCACGCACGACAACCGCAAGCGGCTGCGCCGATTCCGCCGGGTGGAGTTTACTCTAGAATTGCCGCAGAGTGAGGTTCCGCTTCTGCGCACCGTCCATCGGTTCCCCTACGTGCCGAATAATGCCGCCGAGCGAGATGACCGCTGCTTCGAGGCCTACAACATCCAAGTTCAGGGGCTTCAGCAGCGGCTGGCTTCTTCCGGCATTCACAAGCTGGTGATTGGTGTTTCGGGTGGGCTGGACTCCACCCACGCGCTGATTGTGGCGGCCCGAACAATGGACAAATTGGGGCTTCCCCGAACGAACATTTTGGCATTCACCATGCCCGGGTTTGCCACCAGCAGCCACACCTACAACAACGCTTGGGCGTTGATGAAATCGCTGGGGGTGACGGCATCGGAGATTGACATCCGCCCGTCATCGCTGCAGATGCTTCGCGACTTGGGCCACCCCTTTGTTGATGGCCAGCCGGCCTACGACATCACGTTCGAGAATGTGCAGGCCGGCGAGCGAACTTCACACCTGTTCCGGCTTGCGAACTTCCACAACGGGCTGGTGCTGGGAACCGGCGATTTATCAGAATTAGCGTTGGGGTGGTGCACCTACGGCGTGGGCGATCACATGTCCCACTACAACGTCAACGCTTCGCTGCCGAAGACGCTGATCCAGCATTTAATCCGCTGGGTTGCCGCCACCAACCAGTTCGATTCGGTAACCTCCGGCGTGCTAACCTCCATTCTCGACACAGAAATTTCACCCGAACTCATCCCCCCTTCCGAATCCGAATCGGACCGCCCAACCCAAAGCACACAGCAGGTGATTGGGCCGTATGAGTTGCAAGATTTCAACCTCTATTTCATCACCCGCTACGGCTTCCGCCCAAGCAAGGTGGCGTTTTTAAGCAGCCACGCTTGGGGCAGCCTGGAGCGTGGGAACTGGCCCGATGATCTTCCAGTAGAGAAGCGAAACCAGTACGATCTGCCAACAATTAAAAAATGGCTTGAAGTCTTTCTGTTCCGCTTCTTCAAAACCAGCCAGTTCAAACGCTCGTGCGTGCCGAACGGCCCCAAAGTTGGCAGCGGCGGATCGCTTTCCCCACGCGGCGATTGGCGCGCCCCCAGCGACAGCGAAGCCGAGGCGTGGCTGCGGGAATTGCGGAGCATCTGACAACTCCTCACCAACAGTCAGCCCCACAAAACAAACGAAGCCTGCTGAACAGATCAACAGGCTTCGTTGCGGAGTTTCCTCGCTCAATATTTCCAGCTCACGCCTGGGCAAACTCTTCCAGGAAGTGTGCCGCGCTTTTTATGCCACGGTGATAATTCTTCAGGTTCATTTTTTCATCGGGGGCGTGGGCGTTTTGGTCTGGCAGGCCAAAGCCCATCATCACTACTGGGGCTTCTAACTCACGCTCAAAATCTGCCACAATCGGAATCGAGCCGCCGCTACGGATCAGAAATGGCTTCACTCCAAACGCTTTCTCCAACGCCACCAACGCAGCTTTTACTGGCGCGGAGTCGGTTGGGGTTAGTGCTGGGGGGCCGCCGTGCAGGTCAATCACTTCGGCGCGAACCCCTTCCGGCAAATTGGCCTGCACAAATTCCCGCAACTGGTCAGCTACTTTCAGTGGCGATTGGTTTGCCACCAACCGCATGGAAATTTTTGCGCCAGCTTTTGCCGGCAACACCGTCTTTGCTCCATCCCCCTGATACCCTCCCCAAATTCCGCACACATCCAACGTTGGGCGCGCCCACAATCGCTCAAGGTCGGTGTAGCCTGCTTCGCCGGTGGTGGTGGTGATTCCCAACATGTTTGGATAGGTTTGAGGGTCGTAGGGCAACCGGGCAAGTTCGGCGCGCTCATCTGGGGTAACATCAATCACATCATCGTAAAATCCGGGAAGGGTGATGCGGCCGTTTTCATCTTTCATCTTGGCAATCAGCGCCGCAATCGCGTTGATGGGGTTGGCGATTGCGCCACCAAACATCCCGCTGTGAAGATCACGATCGGAACCGGTCACGTGAAGTTCCAGATATGCCAACCCACGCAGCCCGTAGGTGATGGAGGGCATGTCATAATCGTACATTGTGGTGTCGCTAATCATCACCGCGTCGCAACGGAGCAACTGGCGGTTGGCAACCACAAACGGCACTAAGTTGGGCGAGCCAACCTCCTCCTCCCCCTCAATAATCAACTTAACGTTCACCGGAAGGGTGCCCTGGGTTTGCAGCATCGCCTCAATCGCTTTCAGGTGCAGGTGGACTTGCCCTTTGTCGTCAATGGAGCCGCGAGCGTAGATATCCTCACCACGGATTTCCGGCTGGAACGCGGGTGAGGTCCAAAGCTCCAGCGGTTCGGCTGGCTGAACGTCGTAGTGGCCGTAAATCAGCACGGTTGGTTTTCCTTCGGCATGAAGCCAATCGGCATAGACCACGGGGTAGCCGTCGGTTTCCATCACTGCGGCATTTTCCAGGCCGATGCGGCTTGCCTCGGCTGCCACATACTCGGCGGCGCGGCGGGTGTCGGGGGTGTGCTCCGGCTGGGCCGAGATTGAAGGGATGCGAAGGAACTCCTTCAGTTCCTCGATAAAACGGTCAAGGTGTTCGTCAATGTAGTCAAGTGTGTTCTGGGACATGGCGTTTAGCTTGGATTGATCCATCAATGGTTGTGTTTGCCGCATTGTTGGGTTGCGTGCAACCCAGCGTTGCAAAAAGCAGGTTCCCTACTTTACCCCTTGCGGAGCCGTGGAAGGATTCTGCATCTTGCAAAAAAAATGTCAATCAACATTGTGTCAATCAACATTGTGTCAATCAACATTGTGTCAATCAACATTGTGTCAGTCAGCATTATGAGGAAGCTCAGTTACGTTCTGGGAATTTTGGTAGCACTCCAGGCCGCACCGTTGCTACGTGCGCAGCCAGCGGCCACCTCATCGTCAGCTCCCGCGCTGCGGCCTGGGGCAATCATGGGAGTGAACTACTCACCAGCATCCCCGGGCGGCTTTTCGGTGGATTTGAACGTGGTGACAAAATCAGGAATCATTGGTGGGCTGGAGGTTGGCGGGCTGTTCAACGGGATAAAACGCCCCGCCCACAAAAGCACCACAGCACCGAACAGCAATGTGACATCGTTAGGCTGGTTCCAAAATTCCGAATTATTTCTAACGCTTGGCGGGGGGATCAGTTCTGGGAATTTTTACGCCATGTACAACGCTGGCGTAACGCAGCAGCGAAGGTTTTTTCTGGTGGAAGATAATGTCACGAAAGTCGTGTATGAGAATCAATCGGAGGCGAATTATCATTTCATGCACGGAATAGACCTTAGCTACATTGCTGATAATCAATGGAAAGCATCCATCGGCTACTTCACTTTGCGGAAGTGGGTGGTGGGGGTTGGGTATAAATTTTAATTGATGTATGTGGCTACGGAAATGCACAGATTGGGGAATTCAGAATCGCGGATTATGAGGATTACGCGGATTAAACGATTTTTTTTTAATCTGCGTAATCTGCACAATCCGCGTTTCTCACACGCACTTATGCCTTCATCCTCGCCCCCTCATCTTCCACCGTAAAAATCCAAGCTGCAATTTTTCCGATTGGCATGGTTTGGAAGGATTCCCAGTGATCCATCGGGAAATTGTTGCGGCTGCTGGTGTCGTCTTCGCGGTGAGCTTCGGTTTCGGCTTGGATTCGTGCAAGGCGTTCCTTCCAGGCTTGCATATTTTCGGTTCGTAGGTCAATCCAACCGGCATGTGCCCAATGTTCGGTTTCTTCTGGCACAATCGGTAATTCCCAATCACCACGGAATGGCGGGATTTTTATGCTATCCCCACGAAGCAACGTTACTCCATCACGCATTAAAATTGGAATGCCAATGGAAATAGCGCGGCTGCGAATATCCGCATTTGCACGAATTAAGGCATCGGCGGCAACCGAAAGCGTTTCGGCATCAGTATTCACCACGTTGGCAAGCGAGCCAGCAACGTGGCCAAGAATGTGAGCCTCGAATAATAATTTCGATAACCGAGGCGGCCCCAACATCTCGAACGCCACCGACGGAACCCCCGACTCCTCCTCCAATTTTGCCAACCGTTGCACTGCGCGGCTTCGCAAATATCCGCCACGGTAGGTGGGGCCATACACTGTGGAGTCGAGCGCGGCAATCACGTCGTGGCCGGAATTTCCCCCTTTTAATTCAAACACGGTTGCGTCGGCAATTTCTTCCGGAGTTATCATCTCCATCTGCTGCAACGATGAAATCGCCTCGAATTCCCCGCGCGAAAAAATTCCATTTTCCCCCGTGTCAATAAATGGAGCTGTCAGATTTTTTCCGGTTGGCGACGCAATCCCCTCCCCTTTTAATTTCAGGCTTCCTTCCAACTTCACCCCTTGCTCCGGCGTGCAATCCACCAGCGGAATTGGATGCCCCTTGCGAAGCACCTCACCGTGCTGAATCCGTTTCCAAGCAATGGTTGCTGTTGGCTTAATTTCCTTAATTACCGGGCCGTTCGGGGTGCGCGCCATCAGGAACAGCAGAAGCGTTTGCGCGCCGGCCACCGCGCTTTTGCTGAGCAACACCCGCGACGGGCGTTCCTCCGAGTGGGTGTACGGGATATTCAGCCCCATCCCCCCCGACCCGGCGGTTCCAATCTTCACATACATTGCGGTTCCGGCATCCAGCATCGAGCGGTAGAGGATTTGGATGTGCCGAATCAACTGCGGCGTGTACTGTGATGCAATCAGCCGCTCCACCGTTTCTCCGTCGTAGCGGCCTTCGGGGTCGGCGGCCTTCAGTGTGTTGCGGACCGAGCCGTACATATCTTGGTAAGCAATCGCCGTTGCGGTGTTGATGCAATCTACCACCGCATCCACTTTGTGGTCAACGATCAGCCGATAGAGCGCGGAACTCTGCAGAATATCATCGCTCAGCTCGTCAAAAATGTCGTGGATCAGGGTGGTTCGGTTGGGGTGGTCGGCAAGAAGCGACTCACGCGATGCGGTGCGGTGTTCAAACCGCCCAAAGATATTTCCCCACCAGGGGATCAGCTCCACACTGGTTCCATCGGGAATGTCATGCTGAAGCACGTGGGCTGCGTCGCGGGCCTCGGATTCCTGAAGTGAGGTGACAACAAGGCGGGCAGGGCGTTCGGCAAGCAAACGGCGGCAAACGCTGGCCCCAACAAGGCCCCATCCGCCAAGAACAAGAACGGTTTTTCCGGCAATATCCATGCTGATTGTTTGGTGTAGCTGCTGTGTGAGTTGAATGAAGGATTGGCTTCGGTAGCCGGCAAACATAGCGAAGCCGGAACGCACGGCCAATCGGGAGCGGCCTGCGGTTTGCCGGAATGGGTGGCGCGAAGAAGGTTTTTTTGAAGGGCTTGCTCAACATTGGGTGGCGGAGTGATATTGCAGCCAGTTGGGGAAGCCATAGCTTCTTCCCCCCTAAACCAAACAGCAGCAAGTCAGTCTTGCCAGCCGCATACCGCACTGACCCGCACCAAAGAAATTCAACAACAACCAATACACCAATGATGAAACGCACACAACGTTCCGTGATTTCCCTTCTTGGCTTTCTGCTGCTTGCTACCGCAGCGTCGGCCCAGCTTCCTTTAACCATGGAATACCAGGGGATTATTGAGTTCCCGGCGGAGGACGCAAAGGCCAACCCAACGCCAACCGTCCATTTTCTTTTTAGCATCTGGGATGCCCAGACGGAGGGGAAAAAATTATGGGAGGAATCGCAGCCGAACGTTGCGCTTGCCCCAACCGAAGGGGGGAAATTTATGTTCAGCGTGACGTTGGGGAGCATCGTCCCGATTCCGCTGAAGGAGAAACGCCAGTACTGGCTGCAAACAATCATTGATGGCGACACCGTTGCCCGCACCGAAATCAAAGCGATTGAGACGGCGAAGGCCACCGACACCTCGGTTACTCAAAAATTCGAGAGTCAATTTGGGTACAGCTTCCTGCTGCCGAACAAGGCCAAATACAACAAACTGGGAAGCGAGGTTCTACCAGCCGGCGAGACCGAGAAGCAAAACTACATTCTACCCGGCGGGGCCGGGGCAATCACGATTCGGCATATCAAGGAGTGGCGGATGGTTCCACGCGATTTCAAGATGATGGATGGAGTTCACTACCACGACCCCGACTCGGTTGGGCGCAACGGGAAAATTTTTAAGCGGGTGTATATCCTGAAGGAGAACACGGTTGAGATTGAAATCCTGCTGACCGCAAAAGGGGAAACGGAGTACGCCGACAAGGTGCAAGCAATCAAAGATAGTTTTGTGCCGATGCCAAACGCCGTGAAAGAGTTGGATGCGTGGCGGTACGGGCGCAATCCGAAGGACTACGAGAAAGGCCGCTACTTCGATAACAAAGGACCAAGCCGATGAGGCTGGCGAACCACACGACAAATAGCCCCGGAACAGAAGCAACCAGCGCAATCGGGTTGCTTCTGCTGGTCCTTGCTGTTGGCTCGGCTTCGGCACAGCCACAAATCCCCCCGCCCGACCCCATGACCGCGCAGCGATTTGAAAGCCGCAAAGGTTACTTGGCAAACATCCCCGCCGAAGCCGTGCTGGATTCGGCGGCAAGCGGCTGGAACCCGACGGAGCGTTTTGAGCGGAGGGTTTATCGAATTGCGGGTGCTGGTGAGTTTCGGTTCACGGTAACGGTGGCCCCGCCGTCAATTCCCGACAGTGCAAAAAACAACGGCGGCTACACCTACGTTGAAAGCGACTCGGCCACAAAAGGGGGAACCGCGTTTGTGCGGACCTACTACCTTTCGCAACGGAGCGTTCGGATTGAGGTGATCCCCTACGGCATGAAGATGAAGCCATATCTGGATGCCCGATCAGCAATTTTCAACTCCTTCCGCTGGCAGCCCGGTGCCGACAGCCCCCGCCCCGATATTGACCCCAGCTTTTACGTCCCACGCCAATTTCAGGAAAGGGAGCGGGGTGAAGAATAAATAGTTGGCGATCTGTCAGTAGCTGAGTAGAGTTGAAATATCGTGAATTGCAAAATTCAAGGTATGCATACCAGCTTTCTGCATCGCAGAAATAGCAGAAAATTATTCTTGTAAACCACTCAATTTTAGGGATAACTATAGCTCTGAAATTTAACACTTCCCCTCCCCCCTCAAGTCAAGGAAAATTTTTTGCATTTACTTACCGATTCACGCCCTCCGACTCCCGATTTCCGACCTCCGATTTCCGACTCGCGCCCCCCTGCTTCGCTCTGGCGAGCTTCGCGTCCCCCCAATTTTTTGGTGAAAGGGGTGCAGGGCGCGCGCAAGCTCCGCGCTGACGCACGGAGTAATGGGGAACAGACCTCCGACTACCCACCTTCCACTGACTACTGACTACACTACTAAGTTGTCGAAGCATAATAATTTCAACGTATATTCGCGGCTTCTAAACTACTCCCGTAGGCTATCGGCCTTTCCAACGCTTATTCAACAGCAACTCCATACAGCTTACCAACACCAACGCTCCGGATGAAGACATTGCGAACGATTCTGCTTCCTGTTTGCTTGCTGCTGCTTGCAACCACCGCAACACTGCTTGCGCAACCCACACCAACGCCACATCCAACCGTCAACACCATTGGCAATATGGGAATCGGGACCATGCGCCCCGATTCGTTCAAGCTGGAAGTTGCTGGCGGCATTGGCCCCAGCGGCAACAACACCTTCTCGCTGGGTTCCTCAACCCGCCGCTGGGAGGATCTGTTCTTGGGGCCAAACAGCCTTCACATTGGTGAGAACGGCAGCGAAGGGATTATCGGGTACGACCCCATCACCAAATCTTTCCTTTTTGACCCGGACGGGGATGGCGTGTACGAGGCCGTTATGGATGCCAATGGCTACATCGCCGTTGGCACAACCAGCACCTTGAACCCAGTAACCATTGAAGGGGATGCCGACCAGCTTGTGCTGCAACGCAAAACCACCAGCCCAAATCGCGTCAGCCAAAAATTCAACCTGCTGGGGGACTACTGGCAGAGTGGAACCGACAACACCAACAGCCCAGGGCAGTTTTTCTTTGATGCCAACGGAACCCGCCGCGTTGTTTTCAACAAAAATGGGAACGTTGGATTGGGAACCGTTACGCCTGCAAACGTGCTGGATGTGGAAGGTGGAGCCGCTGTTGGTGCGGGATATTCCGGCACAACCGCCGCGCCAACCAACGGCCTGATTGTTGAAGGAAGCGTTGGGATTGGAACCAACGACCCCAGCGCGTTTACGCTGGAGGTGAACGGAAGCATTGGACCGAACGCAAACAACACCTTCGATCTTGGCTCGCAAACCCGACGCTGGCGTGATCTGTTTGTGGGACCGAACAGCCTCCACTTGGGGGTGTCGGGAAATGAGGCGATGATCGGCTACGACATCGTGAACAACTTCCTCACTTTTAACCCCAGCGGCGATGGCTCAGCCGAAGCAGTGATGACCGATGACGGAAGCACCGGGCTGGGAACCACAACCCCACAAAGCAAACTTGATGTTGAAGGCGGAGCCGCAATCGGCGCAACCTACTCCGGCACAACCGCCGCACCAACCAACGGGTTGATTGTTGAAGGTAGCACCGGGCTGGGAACCACAACCCCGCAAAGCAAACTTGATGTTGAGGGTGGAGCCGCAATCGGTGCAACCTACTCCGGCACCACCGCCGCGCCCGCCAACGGCTTGATTGTTGAAGGTAGCACCGGGCTGGGAACCACCTCACCGCAAAGCAAACTTGATGTTGAGGGTGGCGCAGCAATCGGCGCAACCTACTCCGGCACAACCGCCGCACCTGCCAACGGCTTGATTGTTGAAGGTAGCACCGGGCTGGGAACCACCTCACCACAAAGCAAACTTGATGTTGAGGGTGGCGCAGCAATCGGTGCAACCTACTCCGGCACCACCGCCGCGCCCGCCAACGGGTTGATTGTTGAAGGTAGCACCGGTATTGGTGTCACAAATCCATCTTCATTCAAGCTGGAAGTAAATGGTGATGTTGGCCCTTCGGCAGACAACACCCATGAGCTTGGTTCGAACGCACGCCGCTGGGAAAAAGCATGGCTGGGTTCAAATGGACTAAGCATGGGGAACAGCACAACGCAAGGGGTTATCAATTACAGCACAGCCGACCAATCACTTCAGTTTGATCCAGACGGAGATGGTACGCCAGAAGTCGTGATGGACCCAGATGGAAACTTTTCCGTTGGCACAGCACTGACCAACAACCCATTGACCATTGAAGGTGATCCAAGCCAGTTGGTGCTTCAGCCAAAGCCGACTTCGGTGGGAGCGCAACGGAGCGCGAACATGACCTTCAATGTTCCTTCAGCAAACGATTGGACAGTTGGCGTTGCAGATGCTGATGGGGTTTTATCCTTTAAAGACAACGGCTCAACCCAAAAAATGGGGTTAGACCAATCCGGCAATCTGACCGTTGTGGGGAATGTGCTGCCAACCACTGCTACCCAAACGCTGGGATCAATCTCTGCACGGTGGGACGACCTATATGTTGGCCCAACCAGCGTCCATATCGGCAACGCCGCCAGCGATGAAACGGTGTTGAGCTACGCCAACAGCAGCAGCACAAAACGGATGCAGGTGGATGCCGACGGCGACGGCGACAACGAGGCAACCATCACCGGCGCAGGCCGCATGGGAATCGGAACCGACCTTCCACAAAGCGCGCTGGATGTTGAAGGTGGAGCAGCAATCGGCGCAACCTACTCCGGCACAACCGCCGCGCCAGCCAACGGGTTGATTGTGGAAGGAAATATTGGCGTTGGAACAACCTCCACCAGTGATTTCAAACTTCAGGTTGCTGGCCACGTTGGTCCAGATGCCGACTACATGTACGATCTTGGCTCCACCGCAAAACGCTGGCGTGGCCTCTATCTGGATTCAACCGGGCTAAGCATGGGGACGGGAACCAACCAGGGGTTTATCAGCTACAGTACCTCCACAAACTCCTTCCGTTTTAACCCCAGCGGCGACGGCACACCGGAAGCGGTGATGGATGTCAACGGCAACTTCTCCGTTGGGACCACCACCACCGACAACCCGGCAACAATCGTGGGCGATCCCGACCAGCTTGTGTTGCAGCCAAAAGTTGGCGCGCCGAACTCACAACGGATTGCACGAATGAAGCTGGACGGCCCGGCCAACGATTTCCAACTTGGAATGCCCGACAGCAGCGGAACGCTGATCTTTAACGGCAACGGTGGCGTGCAAAAAATGGCGTTGGATCAATCGGGGAATTTGTCGGTGGCGGGGAATATCACTCCATCGGCAGCCAACAAGACGATTGGAACCACCAGCACACGGTGGGAGGATTTGTACGTGGGCCCAACCAGCGTCCATATCGGCAATGCTGCCAGCGATGAAACGGTGTTGAGCTACGCCAACAGCAGCAGCACAAAACGGATGCAGGTGGATGCCGACGGCGACGGCGACAACGAGGCCACAATCACCGGCGCAGGCCGCATGGGGATTGGAACCGACCTTCCACAAAGCGCGCTGGATGTTGAAGGGGGCGCGGCCATCGGCGCAGCATATTCCGGCACAACCGCCGCACCAACCAACGGCCTGTTGGTTGAAGGAAACGTTGGCGTTGGAACAACCTCCACCAGCGATTTCAAACTTCAGGTGGAAGGAACCGTTGGCCCGAACACCGACAACACCTACTCGCTTGGCTCGGCCTCGAAACGTTGGACCAAAGTCTTCACCAGCAGCGGGCTTGACATCAACGGGCCGCTGACGGTTGCGGGGAACGCCGGCACTGCCGGGCAGTACCTTACCTCGCAAGGCGCGGCCACCGCTCCAGCATGGAAAAACATCACCGACACCGCGTGGGGCGTTGCCGGCAACAGCATCACCGACGACACCACACGCTACTTAGGAACCAACAACGCACAGGACCTTGCGTTTGCTACCGAAGGGATCATCCGTGCCCGCTTCATGCGTTCAACGAATGTGGCTCTTGGTGACGAGGGAGCGTTCGTGCCGGAAGAAGATGCCTTAATTAACCTTGGCGCGCCGGAGCGGCGGTGGAAATCGCTTTATGTGACTGGTGGGAGTATTCATATCGGGCGGTTCAACGCAGGTGATAAAGCCAACCTAAAAGGTGGGCCAAGCACGCAGGCCAGCCCCGACGGAGCAACCATCAGCTACGACGATGCCAGCGATGTGCTTGTGATTGATAAACCGATTAACAGCGGCGGGACCACGCAGCCCGATTTGAACAACGTCTTCTCGCTTGGCTCAACTACAAATCGGTGGAAAGATTTATTCTTAGGCCCCAGCACTCTCTTCATCGGCACCAGCGCTTCCGATGAAGCAAAGATCAGCTACAACACAGCAGCAAACGAGCTTCGGATTGACATGGATAACACGGGTGGACCGGAGTTCACGTTCACCCAAACTGGCGGAATCAATATCACCGGCAAGGCTACCTCGGCAACAACCGTTGGTGCCGACCCCGCCGCAACGCTCACAACCAAAGGGTATGTTGACGGAACCGTTAGCGCAATCACCCTGAACGGTGATGTCACAGGCTCAACCGGCACAACCACTATCGCTTCTACTGCCGGGGCAAACATCGTCACGGCAATCAATGCAAGCAGCAGCACCATCAA
>JAEUSP010000031.1 GCA_016788565.1 Chlorobiota bacterium
TGCGGTTTGTGGCGCAACCACGGCTGGTGAAAATGGCTCCGCAGCCCGCACGCGACCACGTGCAGGCAGAGATCGTGGCCGCCGATTGGGCCACCATTCGGTTCCGATTTGTGGCGCACGATGGGTCTATCCAAGCGCGCACCGCACCGCAGGTGATTGCTGCCGGGACGCACTATCTGCAGCTACCCATTGGCGACCTTCCCAGCGGAACCTACCAACTGGTAATGGAAAACGATTACGGGTGGTCCGCAACGCCAGTGGTAGTGGTGCGGTGATGAAAAATGCATGGATGCTTGGATGAGATACGATTGCGAAAAAAAACAACAGCATGGAGATAATCGAACGGGCTTGGCAAATGCCAAGCCCGTTCTGTTGTTCATTACCGTACTATTTGCACCCCTTCGGTTCTTTGCTCCTTTCCCTGCTGTACCGTGATGAAATAGACCCCAGATGGTAAGTCGCCAATATCTATCCGAATTTTCCCCTTTCCTGGGTCACCCGCTATCGTTCGCTCGGTTATTACTCGCTGCCCCTGTAGGTCATCACCCCATACTTGCACTGGCGTTGCATGTTCACTTGCGAAATTTATTTCCAGATACTCACCTATTCTTCGCACCACAATTTCCCCAATACCCTTGCTTGCTGGTGGTGGTTGCTCGGCACTGCTTACTTCAGATAAATAGGCTATCAATCCCCCGCCGCCAGTAACTACGTGCGGTTCTTGCTTCATCTGCGCTACAAGCGTTACAGAACCTTTTTCCAGTAGAACGCTATCAACACTCCATGAGGCTCCGCCATCAGTGGTGCGGCATATACGCCCGCTTGTTGTCCCAATCCCATGCAGCGAATCAGTAAAAGCTATTGCTTGGAACCCTCCTAATCTCATCGGCAACGTGTCCTGGAAAACTACATCCCAAGTTTTACCAGCATTTTGCGTTCGAGCAATGACCATTGGATAGCCATAACCTTTTTGAAATTTTCCAGGAAGCGTGAACCACCCATTCATACTATCCAGAAAGAAAAAATTTCCATACCATGCTGTGCCATTAGGGAGCGAAAATGAATTAAACATACGATCCCATGTTTTTCCGTAATCCGTTGTTCTGCTAATTGCGTACTCTGATAATTTCGGTGTATATCCAATATATTTTCCAGGGGCAATGCAGTCACCGGTCTGAATTACCGTTTGGCTCCATTCTATCGGTTCTTTTGGTCCCGGTATATGTTGCCATGTTGCTCCACCATCCGATGTTATTAATGGGTGGCTACTTTCCTCATTCGCTATCTCCTTGTCTTCAAATACAACTCCATGAAGACTGTCGCAAAAATACATTGGTTTTGCATAATAAAATCCATCATAAATTTGGTTTTTCGTCCATGTTTTTCCGCCATCCACCGAGCGGATAATATAGCTACTGTCGGCACTGGCGACAATCACATCTGGCGAAATCCACGCAAGGCTATGCAACGGCAATGCTCGTTTTGGAAAAATCCCTGTATCAGCATAAATTTTTCTCCACGTTTTTCCTCCATCTACTGTTTGAAAAATGTACGTGTCATCATACTGTGTTTCTTGCCCACTAAACACGCAATGTTGCTCATCTAAACAGGCAATGCACGATATTCCCCGCTCCACTATTTTTTGAACTTTCCATTCTCTTGTCTGTGCCATTATCTGTACGGATGCACAGAAAGAACATACCATGAACAGGCTCCATCCATATTGTAGTAGTTTCATTGTTGTATTGGATTTAGTGTGAGTGGTTTATGGTTCTGGTGTGACCGATGGGAATAGCGGGCAAGGGTTAAAATCGCAACCGAAGTACCAGGGCTGATTTGGATCATTCAGATCCACATTGCAAGTAACCTCTTCGCGCTCAATAGCAACAAGTTTAGGATTGCTTCTTACATCCCAACAAACCTTGTATCGAGCAAAACAGCAAGCACCAACGGCACAAGGCTCCATAGCACGAAGGTCTGGGAACCCTGTTTCAATGTCCTTTTTCCAGCAAGCTGCCACTCCAACGCTGATATTTTCGATGCAATCTCCACCTTGCTGTATTCTACATTGGCTTGCTCTAGATGGGTCTTGCAATGCTGTAATCAAACCAACCGTAAATACGCGCCCCCAATGATAACTGCAGTATATGCATCGTGGATCATAGGTGATTCTATCAATAACAATTTCACAGCTATCACATGTGCGTATTCGATACTCAACAGTGAGAGCGCAAGGGCAATTATAATACCAGATAAGATTACTGGTGACTGTTCTTGATTCCCATTGCTCTGTGCACTCTGGATTTTTTGTACATGGCCCAACCAAGGGTTCTTGGCTATAACTAATCGCTGTTATACTCCAGACACTTACCAACAAGCAAATGATCTTTCGCAGGGTTGGTAGTAATGGGTTATTGTTGGTTGTTGGTTGTTGGTTGTTGGTTGTTGGTTGTTGGTTGTTGGTTGTTGACATGGTAAGACCTTTGTTTTTTTAATGATGTACAGTGTACTGTGTGTGTGGTTGGGTGCAGTTAGCAACAGCGAGGATAAAAGCAGAAATGCCTCAGGCAAGATAGCATGGCGGATCCATGATGTAGCTCCTTAAAAAATGACTGGGTGCGCCGCAACATTACAACATCCAC
>JAEUSP010000035.1 GCA_016788565.1 Chlorobiota bacterium
GTTCACGAATCTCTAACGCTTGAAGAAAGGCTTGCTCTGCTTCAGGATACTCCCTGCGTAGGTAAAGAAGTTCGGCAAGATTACTCAGCGTGTTGGCTTGCTGCAGATAGTCGTGCTTCCCCTGCAAGAATAAGGCTTGCCGCAGTAGCGGCTCGGCCTCCTGAAACTTCCCTTGTTGAACCAACACCATTCCAAACTCATTCATCACCTCGGCAACTTCGCTTTTATTCCAGTGAAGGTGTTGTTGTTGCAATTCCAACGCTACTTGGCAGGCATCGGCAGCTCCGCCATAACGGCCAGCCGTCACCAAGATTTTGCTAAGATGCACGGCAACCGAAGCAACGAATGCAGCGTCGGTTTCGGTTTCCCGTATATCCTGAAGATGTTGAAGATATGCTTGCTCCATATCTTCAAAATTTCCAAGCAGAAGCCAGTACCGAAGCAGTTCGGGGATATGTTCGGTAGCAACAAACGAAAGGGCGACCGGAAGTGAGGCGATGGCATCCTTTAACCGAGCGGTATCGCCAATCATATTCCACTGGCACGGAAGCTCCAACGCAACCCCCCAGGGAAGCGGCTCGGTAATGGAAGCAGCGGCAAGTCTGCTCTGGAAAAACTCGGCAATTTGCCGATGATACTGCCCGCGCGTTTCGGTATCGCGAAGGTAGCGATCCTCCACGGCACTTCTCAAATACTCATGAAAAAAATCCAACACTCCATCACGGTGGATTAAATGGAAATCCAGCGCGTGCAGCAACATCGAAAGGTCTAATCGGCTAACATTGCTGATTGCCAGCAAATCATGCTCGGTAAGCCCGTGGCGCGAGCAAGCAATTAGCGATAACGCATTGCGCACAATCGCTTCGCCGTAGTCGCGCTCCATTCGCTCCATCACGCAACCGAACAATTCCTGCGGGCTTTGTGCTTTCAAATAATACTGAAGATGAGGCTCCAAAAGGTGATAATCACCGCACAATCGAAGCTCCTCCAACAACGTCCGCAGAAATAATGGGTTGGCGGTTTGTTCGTGTGCGGCAACGGTGTGGGTGGCATGGGTGTTTAGCCCCTTGTGGTATTCCCCTAAATATCGAACCACCATTGCTTCGCGCTCTTGCAAATTCAGGGGGCGCAATTCCAACAAATTCCAGCCGCGTGCCTGCAATCGCTGCGCCGAATCATCGGGAATAGTGGAAACAAGTAATCGAACAGCGGGTGGGATATATTCAGGAAGCCAACGAAGTTGATTGCCCGGTTCCTCCATCTGATTTAGCGCGTCAATCAACAACAGCAACGGGCGATCTTCGGGCACACACGCTAACCATTCGGGGAATTTCGCCTCAATTTCTTGAGGGTTATCGGGAATGGAAGTTTGGTTCCCATACAGATCGTTGATCTCCTCCATCAAATGCCTCATCACACCTATGTTATCGCCGCTGGTGTGTGCCGCGCCAACATAATGCACCACAACGTGATAATGTGGAAACCGGCGCACTACAAGCGCATGAAGGTAGGCTATTAACGAGCTTTTTCCGCTTCCTGATGCTCCCAAAATTGCCAATGGAGTTTGCGCTCTCCCTGCATATTCCGCATTCCCTTGCAGCCACCGCAAAACTTGGTTAGTGTAATGGGGAATGGCGATATAGGCATAGCGGCGCGTAACGGCAAACGCCTCATGCGCCTTCCGCTCGGCATCCAACGTAGCGCGCACTGGCAGCGGTGGCCAACGCTCATCAATAATTGCAAGTAAATCCCGCCGGACACGCTCGGCTAACTCCATTGGTGTAGCAAAATCGGCGATAGGATATCCAGCATCGCTCACCCGCTGCACCAACGTCTCTATTTTTTGCTGATCCTCTGATAATTCCAACGATTGAGTGGGAACACGGCGATAAAATAACGCATAACTGGAAGGATACCCCTCCATCAAGGCTCCGTACGTGAACTCCATTTCAACAATGCTGGCTTCATTTATCACAGCTTCATCAATCCACGGATAATTGCGCAGAAGCTCGGCATCTTTCTGGATAGCATTGCTGTCGGGAATCCAGCCGTAGCGGTCGCCAAGTATTCCAATAAAAAATGGTCGGCAGCGGTCAACCTCCTCCAAACAAGCCCGAATAATTCGGCCCAATGTCCCCTCTTCTTCGGTAATTCCCCAGCGCAAATCAATCTCGGTGAAGGTCACGCCACGTTCGCTACAAACCGCACGAATAAGCGGAAACACCTTCTTCAGAAGATGCTCCCGCTCCTCCTGTAAATCACGGAAGGTGGAGCTGATAAATAAGCGTAGTTCATTCGGCTTCATAGATCATTGTTGAAAAAATGTTCGATTATTTTTGGACTTTCAGATTTATACTCGA
>JAEUSP010000060.1 GCA_016788565.1 Chlorobiota bacterium
CCTTGCGCTTTCCACACGTGGGCTGCGGGCGTTGGCGGAAGTGGGGCTGCAGGATCAGGTGCTTGCCGACGCAATCCGAATGCCGGGCCGGATGATCCACGCCCTTGATGGAAGCCTTGATTTCCAGCCCTACGGCAAGGAGGGGGAAGCGATTAACTCCATCTCACGTTCCGGGCTGAACATCCTTCTGCTGAATGCTGCCGAACGCGCCGGGGTGCGTGTCCACTTTAATGCCCGCTGCGAATCGGTGAGCCTGAAGGAGCGGACTGCAACGCTGGTCAACGACCAAACCGGCGAACGCACCACCATCACCCCCGAACGGCTGATTGCTGCCGACGGCGCAAACTCTTCGCTTCGGGCAGCAATGGAGAAGGAACTGCCCGGGTTCGATTCGCGGACTGAGTGGCTGGAGCATGGATACAAGGAGTTGGAAATTCCCCCCGCACCAAATGGGGGTTTCCTGATGGAGCCAAACGCGCTCCACATTTGGCCACGCCATGAGTTTATGATGATCGCCCTTCCGAACCCGAACGGGACCTTCACCTGCACGGTGTTTGCGGCGTTCGATGGCGAAGATGGATTCGACACCGTGCTGACCGATGATGAGGTGATGGGCTACTTCCAACGCCACTTCCCCGATGCAATCCCGCTGATGCCAACGCTGCTGGAAGACTGGGGACGCAACCCCACCTCACGGCTTGGAACGGTCTTCTGCGGCCCGTGGCACCTTGACGATTGGGGCTTGCTGATTGGCGACGCTGCCCACGCCATTGTCCCGTTTTACGGCCAGGGGATGAACTGCTGTTTTGAGGATTGTTTTGTGCTGGACACCCTGCTTGCCGAAAGCCGTGATTGGGGGAGCATCATGCCGCAGTTCTACGCACTGCGGAAGCCAAACGCCGATGCGATTGCACGGCTGGCCGTCGCAAATTTCTTCGAGATGCGCTCGCGCGTGGTGGACCCGAACTACCTCCGCAAAAAATCTATCGAAGCCCGTTTGCAGCAGTTGTTCCCCGACCGCTGGATGCCGCTGTACGGCATGGTGACGTTCAGCACAATCGGTTATGCCGAAGCACTGCGGCGTTCGGGTGAGCAGGACGCACTGCTGGAACGTGTGGGATTCGATGCCGTTGAAGCTGCCTTGCAGGAAGGGAAAGAATCGGCAGAAAAAACTTTGTGGGAGAAATAGTGAAGAGTGAAAAGTGAAGAGTGAAGAGTGAAAAGTGAAGAGTGAAGAGTGAGATGTGAAGAGTGAAATGGAGCCAAAGCCAAGAACTCACCAATCACCAATCACCACTCACTAATCACTAATGCCCCCCGCAGCCAAAGCGAAGAGTGAAGAGTGAGATGTGAAGAGTGAAATGGAGCCAAAGCCAGAAACTCACCAATCACCAATGACCAATCACCAATGACCAATCACCAATGCCCCCTCCCGCTCCCTCACTTCCACCCCACACGCAGCACCACCGGAAAGTGGTCGCTGGTTCCGCCGATGAAGAATTTGTTTTTGTAGGTGCGGAATGGTGGGCCGGCATCGGCATCGGCCCTGCGGTCGCGAAGGAAATCGGGAGCGAACACGGTTTCGGCGGTTTCGTACAGCACCAAACCTTTCTCATCCAACACACCGGGCGATAGGAGTATCTGGTCAATCAACTCCCAATCTTTTTTGTAGAAGTAGCTGCCAATCACCCCTTCTTCCTCCACCGGAGCCGCCGTGTTCACCATCCGATGCTTGAACGCTCCGCTGCCGTCGTAGGCGCGCCCATCCAGCACGTCGTGGATTGAGCGGTTGTGTGGCTCGTCGTTGAAATCCCCCATCATCACAATGTCGGTGCTGGGGTCAATCGCCCGTAGCGAGTCAATGATTCGTGCGGCAGTTTCGGCGGCGGAAATGCGGCGTGGCTCCGATTCTTCCTCCCCCCCCAACCGCGACGGCCAGTGGTTTACCAGCACCGTGAACGCTTTCCCCTGCCGCTGGAACGTGGCCTCCATAATGTCGCGGGTGGGGCGGCCGTTGCCCAAATCAACCCGGTGCATGGTGGTTGTAACATGCTTCAGTTCGGCGGCCCGATAGAGTATGCCAACATCAATCCCTCGCGTGTCGGGCGATTCGGCATGAAGGATGGAGTAAACACCTTTCGGAAGATATTCCTGGGTCAATATCTCCAGCACTCGCCGATTTTCAATCTCGCAAACGCCCAGCAGGTCGGGGCCGCGGTACTCATTGATGGCGCGGATTGCCCTGGCAAGATTTCCCATTTTCCGCTCCAACCGTTCCTCGGTGAACTGGTTTGTGCCGCCGGGGGTGAACTCATCATCCCCCGAATTCGTCGGGTCATCTTCCGTGTCGAACAGATTCTCCAGATTGTAGAAGGCAAAGGTGAGGTAGTTTTCCGGCGGATTGGGGACGGTTGATGATCGCTGCTGCGCCTTGTCTGCGCCGTTCGGCAGATATTCCTGGGCGCGCGAGTGGGTCTCCTGTCCGCTGCAAGCAGCAATGGCGATCAGCAGAAGCGAAAGAAGCGATGGCATGGAGTTCTTCGTCAAGTGCATGGCGTTTGTGTTGGCTGCAAACTACACGATAGCCGGCAAAAGGTGAAAGGATAAAATGTGAACGATGCAACACCTCCATTCCGCGCATCTCCATTCCGCACCTCACTTCACCCCCCGTCATTGCGTAAGTTTGGGGGCACACACTCCCGTGATTCCCACACACGAATTTGTTCCAAGCATCCCCCCTGTTGAACGAATCCAACCAACTTGTTGCTATCTTAACCACCATCAAAAAAAACCGCAAAACAAACCCTCTTCCCATCTCACTCTTCACCATTCACTCTTCACTCTTCAATGCCAGAATCTGATATTCGGGAGCGGACGTTTCAGTTTTCGGTTCGCGTGGTGCGTTTGTGCCAGTCGTTGGATTCGGTAACGGGGGCTTCGCGGACGCTGGC
>JAEUSP010000070.1 GCA_016788565.1 Chlorobiota bacterium
TGTTGCCGCAACTCGTCGCTCAGTGGTAATTCCATGACGCTAATCTATGGTGATTATCCCTATCTTCATACTACCTCTACCGTCTCAAATATTTTCTCCCCTAACCTCTCCAGTTTCGCATTCCAATTTATTTGGAGTATACTCCATTTTTCCATTCTGTTGGAACCTGACTAACCTTCTCGCGACCTGTAGGTTGAAATACGGGTTTACCAAGAGGACGATACCCTAACACTCCAGCATACAGGTCTCGGATACGCTGGTGAGCAATAGCTATATATTCAGCCTCCTTCTCGCAACCAATGGCTCGTCGGTTATGCTTTAATGCTGCAAGTAATGCCGACCCAACTCCTGAGAAAGGATCAAGGATCACATCATGTTCATTTGTTAATGCTAAAACGCATCGCTCCACTAACTCAATTGGAAATTGGCATGGGTGAATTGTTTTTTCTGGGTGATTAGCCTTCACGTTGGGGATATTCCATAATGCTGTTTCCCAGTCCTGCGCGACGATATGCCAAATATCAGAAGGATTTTTCCCTAGAGGATTTCCCGACGGTTGCCCCCGTTTATCCCCCTTAAAATGGCGCTTGCCAGGGTATTTGGAAGGGATACGAATAGGGTCTAAGTTAAATGTATAATCCTCGGTTTTAGTAAACCAAAGCATAGTTTCATATCGGCCTGATAATCTCTTTGAAGCATGAAGGCCATGCTCAAAATGCCAGATGATTCGGTTTCGCAGTTGTAGGCCATGTTTTTTGAAAATTGGGTAGTAATAAATATCTAATGGGAACACCTCGGCATCTTCAACATAATTACCTACTTGCCAACATAGCGATCCACGCGGAGACAGTGTCCGTATTAATTGTTCAATAATTGGCTCAAGGGCCGAAAGATAATCATCTAAGGCAGTTGCCTTCTCATAGGCCTTTCCAATATTGTACGGCGGAGAAGTAATAATAAGCTGTACCTCCCCATTTGGAATAGTTGATAAGGCATCCATTGAGTTACCATGGATAAGAGCTACATCAGTGGAGGAATTATAGCTGGAGCTAATCTGTTCCATTGAACTGAACAGAAAGGTTGGTTCATTGATCTGATCTTGCATATCGAGGTTGTAGTCTTAGCTGGTAATAGAGAACATGGTTGCTGCCCCAAAATAGCCCTCCCACCAAATTACTGCAACAGAACAGCTTCTTCTCCATCAGCTCAACAAAAAACATGGGGAACCTCTCCTGCAATGGAAAGGCTCCCCAGTGTGTTGAATCTGTTATCTGTTGACGGGATTTACCGCGCCACCGTCAGTTTCGTCGCGCTTACTCCATCGGATGTGCGGAGCGTGACGACGTACATGCCGGAGGCTGTGCCAGCAAGATCAAGCACTGCGCTGTTTGCGCCGGCAACTGTGTTGATTGTTTGCTGCAACACCACGCGGCCATCCAAGCTCAGCACCGATACCTCGCCTTTTCCGCCGTTGGCCACAAAGCTGATGCGGGCATCGCCAGTTGCTGGGTTTGGCAGCACTGCCAGCGCTGCGCTGTTGGTCATCTCGGTTTCTACTCCGCTTGTCCCGCTCCCCTTAACCTCTACCGGAGCCTCGGCAACCTTTCCATCTTCCACGTTCACTTCCACCTTCTTTGCTCCATATCCCACGCGGCTGATGGTCAGTTGCAGCGTTCCGTTTGGCAATCCGCTTAGTTCGAACTCACCATTCTGGTTGGTGTAGGCGGCTCCCACTGGTTCGCCTTCGGCGGTCTTTGCTGTCACCAACGCGCCGGCGATTGGCTTGGCTCCGCCTAACTCTGCTCCATGCTTCACGGTGCGCCCGTTCCCTTCTGCCACTGTTCCGCGAATCCGGCCTGTGCCGTTCTTTTGCCTGTAGGTCAGCAAGGTGATGGTGCGGCCCGAAGTGTTGGTGTTTTCATCCACGCTGATGCGTGTTGCATCGCTCCAATCAGAGACTGCGTCGGCACCTTCCTTGTAGTAGCCTGGCACGTACCAGAACATTGTGTCGTTGCTGGTACGGTAGGGGCCGTATGACATCAGCACGTACTCACCTTCGCTCAGGTCGCTAATGGTGTAGCCTCCGGTTGTGGAGTCGGTGGTGGCGGTGCGGGTGCTCCAGTAGTTCATGGAGTTGTTGTTGGCAGTGATGCGGTAGGCCACCACTGTTGCATATAATGCATTTCCGTCGCGGTCTTGCACCGTGCCGCTGATGCTGTTGTTCAGCGGGGTGCGTTTTGGCAGCGCAAAGTTGATTGCGCGGTTTGCCGTCAGGGTGATCTGGCTGGCCTGGGTTGCGTCGCTGGTGTTGTCGAAGTAGATCGGAATCCAGCGGTCATCTTCCTGCAAGCGTCCGCTCATTGCGGCTGCGCGCAGCGTCCAGTTGTAGCGGTCGGAAAGTTGACCGAAGCTGTACGTGGCCGATGTTGTCCCTTGCTTGAAAGCGTAGGTGGTGTAGCTCACGGGGGTGCGTGCAGCTTGGTCGGCAGGAAGCTCACGGTCGTAGCCAACAGCGGTCACGATTGCTTCCAGCGCTTCGCCGGTTGCTTGGTCGGTAACGGTTCCAGTGATGCTGAAGTAGCGGGCTGGTGTCCGTTTTTTCACCTCCATGTTCACGCTCAATGTTTCGGCGCAGGCAAGGGTGATCTGTTGTGCGGCATCGCGGCTGTAGGCGTTGTCGTACCACTCATCCACAATGCTGTTCATGGCATTATTGATGCCGTGGACCGATAGAACGTAGGTTCCGCCATCAACAGCGAACTCATAAAATCCCTGCGAAGTAAGCCTGTGGGTGGCAATGGCGCGGTACATTCCGTTGCCCAGCACTTCCTCCAACATCACCGTTCCGTTCGTGTCCAGGGCCCCACCTTGCTCGTAGTTGATCGTCCCGGAAATGATTGCCGGATTCTGGCATTCGCGGATGGAGATAATCAAGTAGCATGTCGCGCTCACCGATTGATCGTCCTGCAAGTACGCCTCGATGTTCAGATAGGCTTGGCCGTAGGTTCCCTTTGCTGTTGGTGTCCAGGAAACAACGCCGGTCGCGGGGTCAATCGTTGCATTGATTGCATCGCCCAATGTGTCGGGGGTGTTGGCTCCGCCGGATGCAGCGATAATTCGGTAGCGGACGGTTCCGCCATTGCTGGCGGTTGCGTTCACGTCGTAGCTGAAGGCTTGGCCAACGGTTGCTTGCGCCCCAATCTGGTAGCCGTTGGTGATGGTGATGGTTGGCGGGGCCGGACGTGCGCTTGCCCATGCCAAATTGCTGCGCGCGCTTACCGCACCGTTGGCTCCGTAGGCAACCACGTAGTAGGTGTAGTCGCCTTGTGCTACTTCGTCGGTAGCGCGGAAGAATCCACCGTTTGGACTTGCGCTGTCGCTTGCATCGGCGTAGGCCACGGTGGCAACCAAAGCGAAGTTCAGATTGCCATTGTTGCTGGAATCAATCCCATCGGCTCGATAGATTTTAAATCCATCGGGCAGCGCGCTCATCCCCCCTTGGTTTTGCCGGAACCAGCCCCAGTTTAGGCTAACGCTGTAGCCACTGCTTGCTGGGCTTACTTCTGCCGAAAGTCGCTGCGGCGCGCTGAAGGGGGATTGCGCAAGCACAGTTGTGCCGGCCACAATCATCAAGGCCATCAACGCTAACGCATGCTGCCAGAATGTTCTGCTGTTGGTACGCATCATCATTACTCCATCTGAAGGTTAAGTATGTGAGGTTTATCAATCGGGAATTGCTTGTTGGTTGCCAGCATGGGGTGCGTTGCTGGTGGATCGTTCTTCGCCTTGCCAAAGGCCAGCAGTGCCGTGTGACCCGATCGATTGTGATAAAGGCACTGCAAGCCTCGGCAGGCGAATTTCTCTCTCTCTTCTGTGATTACTGCGGCTTTGTTGGCGACTTCACATCAATGCTGATTCCAATCTTGATGGAGTCCGGTTTTGCCGCGGCAGTGGGGGGGGGCGAAGATGAAGCTGCCACCGCCGTTGTTTGGCTTCCCCCATGCGCGGCTGTCTCTTTCTGGTTCGCCAGTTTCTCAGCCGAACGGTTCGTTGTGGTGGAGGTTTCCGAAACAGGCGCGTTCCGTGCGGCGTTGCCAACTTCAACTGGCTGGGTGAGTGCCCCACCAGCCGGCGGGGTTGCTGTGTGGGATTGAATAGATTCTCCCGCTTCCCCACCACGTTGCTGCATGGCTGGTGGTGTGGTTGATTGTGGGGTTAGTGGCGGGGCGGTTTGCACAGGCGTTGGCCTGATGTCGGCGGGGATAGTTTCGGTGCTTCCCCACGGTTGCAGCACCACTACTCCAATCGCAAGAATGCCCACAATGATTGCCGTCACGGAGGGATGCGCCGCCACCGAACCCAGCACCCGCTCCACCAGCATCCCCCCTTGTGCTGCCGCAGACTCCATCACCGGCGCTGGCGATGCCGAGGCCAGCGTGGCGGCCACACGGTTGCGCAACGCGGCGTGGCCGGTGGTCAAGCCATTGGTCAATCCATCACGCTCCTTCCGCACGGCAGTTTCCACCAATCGGTGGGCTTTCAGTTCCTGGCGCAGTTCCGGGTTCACGGCTGCGTTGATGAAGAAGGCTTCCTCCTCGGCTTGGGTCATCTGGCCGTTCATGTAGCGTTCTATCAGTCTATCTCTATCGGCGCGGATCATTGTTCTTCCTCCTGAATCCCTTCGGTTGAACCGTTTGGTTCGTTGGTGCTGTTGGTGTTGTTCATCCAAGCGTCATCTATCTCAATCATTGCGGCCACCAGCCGTGCAAGCTGCGAGCGCGCCCGCCACGCCCGGGTCCGCACGGCCCCGACTTGCTCACCCAACATCTCGGCAATTTCTTCGAAGCTGTAGCCGCTGTAGGAGTGAAGGATCAGAACCTCACGTTGCTGGATTGGCAATCGGGGAAGAGCCTGCACCACAAGCTCCTCATGTTGGCTCATCTCACGGATGGTGGTGGTTGGATGCCGGCTTTCCGGAAGCGCGTCCAGCGAAGCGTGGGCTTTTGCGTCGCGGATGTTGTTTAAGCAGAGGTTGCGTGCGATTCGGTACAGCAGTGGCAGCAGTGGCGCTTGCTGCTCGGTTCCGCGAAGGCGTATCACCCGTTCCCAGATGTCGTGGACCAAATCTTCGGCGCGTTCGTGGTCGTTCACGAACTTCATGCAGTACAGGTACAAGCGGTGGGTGTGGCGGTCGAACATCTGCATGAACGCGGAGTCATCCCCCCGCAAGAACCGTTGGAACAGTATCTGATCCTCGTTCGGTTCGGTGATGTTGCTGGCCGTTGCCGCACCGCTTGTGTTGGCAGTGGGGCGTTTTCGGAACATGGTATCGGTCTGCTGTGCGGTCATCATTCAAGGTTTCTTGAAGGGGATAACACGGCTGTTGGAGAAACATCACAGCAACACGGGGAAGGGTGAAAGATTTTTTTTTGCTCAGTATGGAGTTAGCAAGCAAAGGGGAAAACGGTAGGTGGGAGATGGGGGTGCTTCGACGAAGCTCAGCACGGACGGAGAGCCGGGTTCGGTAAATGCCCCAATTCTTCATTCGCCATTCCGGCGGCCCAGAATAATGGCGCAGAACCGAATGAGTGGTGTGAAACTGAAAGAGTAGTGTGCGGAAAAAATAAAAACCACAACCAGCTGGCTGACTACTGACTACTGACTACTGGCCACTGCCCCCCCCCCCGACGAATACCCCAGCAAAGAACTAACCCCAGAATCAGAGTACTTGCGGCACTAATCAACAGTGGGGTGGTTCCGCCAACATTGGCCCAAACGGCTCCGGTCCAGACGCTTGCCACCATCACCCCGATGCTGGTCAGCATGGTCTGTAATCCAATGGCCAAGCCACGCCGTTCGTTCGGGACAAGGTCGCTAATCCAAGCCTTGCTAACCCCATCGGTCATGGCGGCATACAGGCCATACAAACCGAACATCGCCCAAAGTATTTCGTGGCTGGTGGAAAGCGCAAAGCCGCAGTAAGCCACGGCAAACAATATCATCCCTGCTACCATTGTCGCTTTGCGGCCTACTCTATCAGAAAGCCGGCCAACGGGATATGCAGCCAACGCAAACACGGCATTGTAGCCGATATATCCGCCAATGGCCTCAACATCGCTAAAGCCAAGCTGGCGTGCACGCATGATTAAGAACACATCGCTGGAGTTCACAAGCGCAAACCCGGTAAGCAATATCAGCAGCCGCCGATACTGGTCGGGAGCCTGGCGCCAAAACCGGAAGGAATCTGCGATGCCTGGTTTTTTTACGGAAGGGGTGAAAGGGGCTTCTTGGATCAACAGGGTAAGTCCGGCAGCGGCAACCGCAGGGATAGCAGCCAGCAGAAATAGCGTGGAGTAATCGCCCGGATGAAAGGAGAGGTAGAGCAATGCGATAACTGGGCCAAGTGCCGCGCCTGCAGTATCCATACCGCGGTGCAGCCCGAACGCAGCTCCACGGTTGTTTGGGGTGGTGTGTCCGGCCAGCAGTGCGTCGCGTGGGGCGGTCCGTATCCCCTTGCCGATTCGATCCAACGCACGGGCGGCGAACACCCCACCAACCGATGCCAACAACCCGGGAATTGGCTTGCTTATCGCCGACAACCCATAGCCCAACGTGACAAACCGGCGGCGTTTCCCGGCCGCGTCGCTTAGCATTCCAAAATATCCTTTCCCCAACCCAGCGATTGCTTCGGCGATCCCTTCAATAATTCCCAACCACGCCATGGATGCGCCAAGAGTTGTGGTTAGGAAGATCGGCCCGATTGGATAGAGCATCTCGCTGGCCATATCCATGAACAGCGAGACGAAGCCCAGAAGAAGAATTGCGCGCGGAAATCGCATGATGGATATGTTACTCGACTATCACGTTGGCCACCTTCCGCTCCGTATCGGTTGCCAGCACAACAAACCACTGGCCCGGTGGAAGGGCTGCCGTTGAGATGTTGTACTGATGCGCCCCAGCTTCCCATACCCTATCTGCAACCAGAGTGTGAGTTGCGCCAGTGGCATCAACAATCGCCAGCTTCCCACGTGCGGGGGATTGCAGCGTGAAGCCCACCACAACCGTGCCGCTTGCTGGGTTCGGAAACACCTCCATCCCCTGCTCCGCCCCCCTTGCCAAATCACTTTCCACGCTTGAAGTCAGCATCCGCCCTGGAATGCTCAACACAGAAGGAGTTGTTGCATGGTGGCCAATGCTAATCTGCGCCACCAGAGTATCCCCGGGTTGGTACAGCGGGCCGCCGGTGTTGGGGTTCAGGTCGTAGCGGGGGAAGTTGCTTCCGGACAAGATGACTCTCAGTTGATGACCTTTCAGAAAGGTTGTGGCAAGGTTCTGAAGCTGGATTGTTACCGGGTAGAATTGCCCGGGCTGAATGGCCGATGTGTCGGCGGGACGGTAGCCATTGCGGAAACGCATCCGCCGGATGGTTTGCGCCAGCAGCACCGAACGCCCGTCAGGATACACATCCGTCAGCCGCAGCGATAGGTCGGTGTCGGTGCGGTCGGCAGCAACGTAGGCTTGCAGCGTGATCGCGCCTGTCACCTCCAGATCGCGCCCAAGCACCGGCGTGGTGAAAGTGAGCGCGTCGCCTCTGGATTCCACGGGGCGTTCGTCTTGCGGCCCTTTCAGTGCCTCCACCGTTGGCAGCACCAGCCGCCCCCCGCCTATTGTTGGCGATGGATCGCGTGGGTTGTAGGGGAAGGTTGAGCTTGGGGTAACGGTGTCGTTGCCGCCAGGAAGATCGGGGCGGAGCGTCCGATCCATGTGAAGGTATAAACGTACGGTATCGGCAGTTTGGGCAACCGCTTCCCAGCTTTCCGCTGTGTGCCATTTGTTCTCCCCCATCTGGTAGTAGCTCACCGGCGGCGTTGCCGTTTGGCCATTTTCGATGCCACGCAAGTAGTGGTCAAAAAACCGTAGGGCGGCGGGGCCGGCAACGTTGGTAGCGTTTGACGGGAAGGTGAGTATGCCTTGCGTGGCTTTGTCAATTCCATCGTGGGTCCATGGCCCCATCATCAGCCGGTGGGCGTTGCGGACGTTGGGCGCGCCACGCTGGCGCAGGTCGGAAAACGCCCGCAGGATGTCGTCGGGAAAATGATCGAACCAACCGCTGATCAGCAGCATCGGCACGGTGAAGGAATCGGGTTCATCGCTGGCGCGTTCGGCGGCCATCCATGTAAGGTCGTTGGTGGGGTGTGCCAGCACCAACGCTGTTGGCGTAAACCCCAACGCCTGCAACGTCTCCGAGTGTTCCTTCCGATACACACCTCCTTCGTAGTAATCCCCGTACTTCGTCTTGAAATCTTTCACCAACGGCACAGCACACAGAAGGTGCGGCGGGTGATGTTTTGCTGTCATAAACTGAATGGCTCCCAATGCCGATGGTCCCCACGTTCCCACCTTGCCGTTGCACCAGGGTTGCGTTGCAATCCACTCCACAGCATCGTAGCCATCAAGCCCGCGGTCGTAGCCGGTGACGGCGGCATCCTTGCTGCCGTAAAAGCCGCGCCAATCTACCGTGACGTAGTTGTAGTTCGCGCTGTCGTAGGGGAACGATGCCCCCCCAGCTTGCGAAGGGATAGCCACCGAAAGCCGGTAGAAATTTTTGTTGTACGGTGTTTGAATCAGGATGACCGGCTTGGCAGTGGTGAGGTTGTTGGCGTACAGATCAGCGGCCAACATCTTCCCATCGCGGGTTGGGATTTGAATGGGGGTGTAGGGGCGTTCGGTTTGTGCAGCCAAGAAAGCCGCAGGAAGGAGCAACAGAAAGGCTAACAGCAATCGGTTCATAGCGTCACCATGGTTTAGGCTTGATGGAAGTTGCCGCTTGGGCAAAAGTAGAAAGAAGATGGAGACAGCAGGGTGGAGCAACGTTCCTTCAAAAAAATCTTTTCTACTGCTGGCGATTGATGCTTTTACGTGGTGGTATAGATGCGGTTCGGCAGTATATTGTAGGCCGACTTTTGAGGCCGAGTACATCCGGTAATTTTTGTCCCCATTATTTCTCGTCTGTCCCTTTGCTTCAGCTTCTGCACGCTGAAAAATTCTCCGCTCTCTCTAATCCTATCCATAAACACGTTACGGCATCGGCACTGCATACGGGCAGGGTCTGGATGCCACACTTTCACTGAATAGATTCCGTAGGAGGAAGCCCCCATGAGCAAGCGTTACCGCTGTTTGCTTGGTGTACTGGCCGCGTTGCTGCTGCCATGCGCCACGCTGTTCGCAACAATGAAAGATTACTCGTTCGCATCGGGCACAGGGACCGATACCGACATGGGTAAAGCAACCACAATCCTGAAAGCTGGGAGCAGTGGCACGTCGTCGGCAGTAACCGATATCGGTTTCAAGTTTGAACTTGATGGGGTTGTCTATTCCCAGTTTTCCGCCAACGCTAACGGTGCGTTGGGTCTGGGGAAATCGGGCGTGACTTCAGCAAGCGATGAAATTTTTGAGAAAGCCAGCAGCTACCCGCTGATTGCTCCGTTCTGGGATGCAGGGACATTGGTCAACACTGGTGTCACCTACTTGCTCTCAGGGGCCCCAGGGAAGTACGTGCTGACAGTACAATGGGAGATACGGCCAAGCGGGGTCCTCACCAAGGGTGATATGATTCGCTTTCAGGTTCGTTTGTACGAAACCACCAATCGAATTGAGTTCTACTACTCTTCGATGACCATGAAGCAGAATCCATCAACCGCCGCACGCATTGGCATAGCAACCGCCAGCAACAATTTGCTGAGCGTGTACTTCGGTAAAGGTGGCAGCCCAGTGCTGGATTATTCATCGTCGTACAAAATTGACCTTTCCAGCAACTCCATCAGCAATGGAACATCGTACACCTTCGACCCCACGTACTGCGGGACCGTAGTGACCGGTGACGTTGCGCAGGGGGGAACCAGCGGGATGAAAAGTGGCGATGCCTTGCTTACGGCAATCAGCCTGCCACGTGGGGTCTCCAAAACGTATTATCCGTTCGAGATTCGCACGGCGGCCAAGTGCTCGCAAACCACCTTCACCTTCACCGTCACCGGAACCAATGCTTCTGACTATGTGATTTCGCCATCGGCGGTCTCGCTTGCCCCGGGCAGCGGTGTTTCGCCAGCGGTCATCTTCACGCCAGGTTGCGTTGGTGCGCGCTCGGCAACGCTGACGGTAACGGGGACCAACGGATTCAAGGCCACCTACACGTTAGGAGCTACCGGAATTTCCCGCATGAATTGGGTTGGCAACGTTGCAAGCGGCGGGGTGTCGCCGTTGAATGATGGTTCAAAACTTCTTGTGGGCCAGGGAACACCGTATGGAACCACACGGACCTTCACCCCGTTCACTATCGGGAACATTGGAACAACCATCGGTGCAAAGTCCGCCGTTGTCACCTACACGTTGAACGACCCGACAGGGCAATACACCATGACCACCAAGTCGGTCGGGCTGGGGAACAACGCCTCCCACACCCCGGTTATCACCTTTAAGCCAAACGGCTTTGGCGTGCAGACCGCACAACTGACGGTGAATGCCGATTGCGAAATCCGCACCTTTACCTTGAACGCAACCTCAACCGGAGCCGGTGGCGAGTTCCGCATGAACGGCCAAGTCATCAACGAGAAATCGGATCTGTTCGTGAAAACGTTCGAATGCTCGGGTGAGTCGGTTACTTCCTTCGAGGTGACGGTAAGCAGCTTGGGGAACGACCCGTTGGTGCTGAACGGAATGGAGTTTTTCCAGATGGATTCCTTGTACGGACAAGGAATGCCAGCAAACCCGTTACGTCGCAACCCGTACGGCGCGCCAATTGCCATGCGTGATTACTTCGTCAGCGACGCGCCCGGCGTTGCTCCGGCCCCGAACAATACTTCGATGGCCTTCCCGATTGTCCTGAATCCTGGCGAGTCGCGCGTGTTCTATCTCAACTTTGTTCCGCAACGCCCCGGCAAGCGGTTGTCGCGTGCGTTCATCGCAACCAACGCGGTGAATTTTGTTGGGAAGTCCACCGCAAACATCACCACGAACGGATTGCTAACGGTTGATCTGTTCGGGAAAGGGATTGGATCGTGGCTGGCAGCCGATGAAGAAGGAAGCCCACTGACCCCAGTGGCATTTGCCAGCACAATGGTTGGGAAATGGCGCGACACCACACTCACGCTCGCCAACGCTGGCGTGTGCAACCTTCGCATTGCCCGCACTGCCTTCCGGGTTGCCAGCGGCGACACCCGCGACTTTGCGATTATTGATGGCCTAACCGGGGCAACCCTTGATGCCACCGAGGATAAGTACGTGCTGGCCCCGGGTGAATCGGCAACGATTACCGTCCGCTTCACTCCTTCCCGCCCGGGAACGCGCCGTGCCACCATCCTGGTGCAGTCCAACGATTCCACGCTTGGCATTCCTGGACTGATTGAAGGGGGGGCGTTCTACTGGGATCTGAAAGGAAATGGATCGGTGGGAATTGAGGTTCGCGACCTTGCGCTATCGCCAGCAATCATTGATGGCCCCGCCACCGAGCTACCAACCGGAAGCGTGATGCTGGAGAACACCAGCACCGAATTTTTGGTTGTGACCGATGTGGCGATTGTGGGGGCCGATGCCGCCGAGTTCGGAATGAACCCAGCCGCACCCTGGCCAGCCGTTCCGTTCCAGATGATGCCGGGGGAGATACGGAATTTTTCGGTGGTTCACACGCCAGCAACCGGAAGCGCGCCGGGGCCACGTTCGGCACAGTTGCAAGCAACCACAGCAAACGGTGATATCATCATCGCCAACCTAACCGGCGAAGCTGCAACGCGCCAGCTATCGGTTGGGTCGGCAACGTTGTTCGATAACGCCTCGGTTCCGGTTGGCAAATCGCTTCGGCAAACCTTGATGATCACCAACATGGGAACCAGCCCGGTGAAACTTGGAACCACAACAATCACCGGACCAACCTCCACCGATTACACAATCGGGCGATTGCCACGCACGTTGTTGGCACCAGGGCAAACGGAATATCTGGAAATAACCTACCGTCCGCTGAACAAAGGGGCCAGCAACGCAACGCTCACCATCAACAACAATGGCACAGCAGGCGCGCTCACCGTGCAGCTTGGCGGGACCGCCACCACTATTGCTCCGTTGCAAAACCCCGCAACCGGAACCAGTGGCGTGAACGAGCCAACATCGCTTGGCGGGGTGACGTTGTGGCAAGCCATGCCGAACCCAGCACGCGATGCTGTGGAAATCCGCTACCGCACCGCATCGGCTGGCAACGTGGCGATGAAGCTGTACGATGCCACCGGACGTGAGGCAATGACGATTGAGGAGGGAGTGCGCGATGCCGGGCAACACGTTGCACGGTTCTCTGTTGGCAATCTTCCTAACGGCCTCTATCGCTATGCTGTAACCACCAACGGCCAAACCGTCACCGGTGTGCTGAACGTGGTGAAGTAAGAAGGCGAAGTAGAACAAGCCATTCGCAAAACATCCAGAGTGGGGAAGAGAAGCAATTTCTCTTCCCCACTCTTTGCTTTTTTTGGCCGTTGCTGCGTATCCCTCTTTTTCCCAGCTCGAAAATCTTCGGTAACTGCCGCTGGTGTTCTCTCTTCTCCTTCGTATCATTGCGCCAACCCTCCAACTTTACCGGTATCTCTCATGCGAATTTTCTACGGCTCCGCACTGCTGTTGCTCTCCGTCTGGACTAGCAACGCCCAGGTGGTAATTAACGAGTTCATGTTCCACCCTGAGGACCCGAAAAATGAATGGGTGGAACTTTACAACACGACCGACTCGGCGGTCCCTCTGCAAGGCTGGTCAATCAAGGATGCGTCGAAGCGAACAAAAGGGGCGTTGTCGGGAATCGTGCCGGCTGGCGGCTATCTGGTGGTGGCTCGCGATGGCGAATTGCTGGTAGATTCCTACTCAGATTTGGAGATGGATTGTGTGATTGAAGCAACCTTGTCGCTGAATCATATCGGGGCAACCGGGGGCGATAGCATCATCCTCTACAAAGCGGATGGCTCAGTGGCCGAGGCGTTCTACTATCAAAACAAATGGGGGCCAGAAATAGGGCGATCGTTAGAGCGGAAACGAGCCGATATGCCAGCAAACGATTCCGCCAACTGGCGGCCATCAACCGCCGAGGAAGGTGCCACGCCATGCAGTGCCAACAGCACTCCATCTGGCGTTCGGCGCGATGCCCCTTCCTCCTCTGGTTGGGGGATCCGCTACAACCAAAGCAACAAGGCTATCCAAACATTCTGGAAGGTGGATCAAATCCCCCTTTCAATCGCTACTTTTACGCCAACTGGCGAACGGGTGAACGATCTGATGCCAACCATTGGAAGCAGCGGATTGGTGATCCCGGTAACCACCGTAGGGCCACGGCTTGTGGTGGCAACATGGAGCAGCGGGAAACAACAAGCCCAACTGATTTCCTGCTACTAACACAACATCAACCATGATCAAAACTACTCCACCTTCCCAACAGCATATCCTTGATGTAGATCTGCACCTTACCGATGCCAATTGGCAGCACGAGCGCCCATCGGCGTTGGTGGTTGCGTGCAGCGACGGGCGGTTGCAGCAAAACCTTGACGACTTCCTGCATAACGCGCTTGGGATTATTGACTACGACCGGCTATACACCCCTGGCGGCGGTGGCGCGTTGGCCATCAGCGGCTCCGAACTTCTGCGGAGCGATGCCTACCGCCACGAGTGCCAATTTCTGCTGAAGGCACACCAGATCACCGACATCTACTTCATGTTCCATGGCCCGTCGGAGGATGGCCCCGACGAATCGCTCTGTGCCGATTACCGCCGCAAGTTCCCCAACGCCACCGCCCACCAAGTTCGGACGCAGCAGCAGATTGATGCCCGGGAACTTCAGAGCGTTGATTGGGGAATGCCAGTGCGCATCCACGCCTACCGCTGCGAGGTCCGCCACGACGGACGTGTGCAGTTTGTGCGGCTTCTGTAAGCTGCGTTGCCTTATCTATGAGCTTCGTGTGCAACAGCCACCGAATAGAGTCCCCGCTCATGCCAAGCCCGTCGAAGTATGAGCGGGGCCACCGGATCTAAAAGCAGCTGAAACTCTCCTACCGTTTTCCCTTTGGCACGTTATACTCAGCGCAAATTGGTTTGCGAAATTCTACTCAGCCAGGTGCGCTATGGATTCCCGCTTTCGCGGGAATGACAGTGATTGAGTTTTTCGCAAACCACTCTGTTTGGAGTATAGCCACTGCTTTCCTTTGCCAACCAAAACACCAAACCAACTTCATCACACATATCCGAACGGGGAACCGACCATGCCGGAAACAGAGCAACCAACCACACCACCAACACCCGCAACCGCCAACACACCCGAATCACCCGACCGTCTTGTTATCACCCAGCACACCGTTGCAATCAACGGGGAACTGGTCAGCTACACCGTCACCACCGGGACGTTGGTGCTGAAAGATGAAGTGGAGGAAGAAAAGAAAGAGGGGCAAACGCCAAGCGGTGAGAAGGCGAAGGCTGCGGTCTTCTTTATTGCCTACACCCGCAACGACGTTCCCGATGCGGCATCGCGCCCGGTGACCTTCTCGTTCAACGGTGGCCCGGGGTCTTCTTCGGTGTGGTTGCACTTGGGGGTGCTTGGTCCGCGCCGTGTGGTGCTTGATCCCGATGGCCGCCCCCTTCCCCCGCCCTACCGACTAACCGACAACGAGTACTCCTTGCTTGATTGCAGCGACCTTGTGTTCATTGATCCCGTCAGCACCGGATACAGCCGCCCAATGCCCGGGGAAAAATCGCGGGAGTTCCACGGGTTCAAGCGGGATATTGAGTCGGTGGGGGATTTTATTCGGCTGTACGTCACACGCTACCAGCGGTGGGGTTCGCCAAAATTTCTGGCGGGGGAAAGCTACGGCACAATCCGTGCTGCAGGGCTTGCCGGGTATCTGCAGGAACGGTACGGCATGTATCTGAACGGATTGATGCTCATCTCCTCCGTGCTTGATTTCCAGACCGTTGCCTTTGGTCCGCCGAACGACCTCCCCTACCTGCTGTTTCTTCCAACCTACGCCGCAACGGCATGGTATCATGGCAAGCTGAGCGACGACCTTCAGAACCGCCCGTTGGATGATCTTCTGCGTGAGGTTGAGGAGTTCGCCATTGGAGAGTACGCGCTGGCATTGCTGCGCGGGGCATCGCTGAACCCCGGTGAGGAGGAAGCCATTGCCTCCCGCGTGGCCCGCTACACTGGGCTTTCCCAAGAGTATGTTCGCCGAAGCAACCTGCGGATTGACATCTTGCGGTTTGCAAAAGAACTGATGCGAGCCGAAGGGCGCACCGTGGGAAGGTTAGACAGCCGGTTCACTGGCATGGATCGCGACGGCGTTGGGGAACGTTTCGACTACGACCCCAGCATGACCGACAGCACAGGGCCATTTACCGCAACCATGAACGATTATGTTCGGCGCGAGCTTGGGTTCCAGAGTGACCTTCCGTATGAGATCATCAACCCAAAAGTCTGGCCCTGGAACTACTCCGATTTTGAAAACCGCTACGTTGCCACTGCCGAAACTTTACGGCGCTCCATGACCATCAACCCCTACCTGAAGGTGTTTGTGGCAAGCGGCTACTACGACCTTGGAACCCCCCATTTTGCAGCCGACTACACCTTCCACCATTTGGGGCTGAACCCAGCATTGCAGGGGAACATCACCATGAAGTACTACGAATCCGGGCACATGATGTATATCCACCAGCCTTCGCTTGCGGCAATAAAGCAGGACCTTGCAAAGTTTCTGCAAACCAGCATTGGTGGGGGCAGCTAACGGAACAACTCGTTCATCAAAGAAAAAGCCGGGGTGATAGTGGTGCACTATCACCCCGGCAGCGTTATCTGCCGAAGATGGCTTCCCGTCAGCGTTGCAGCCGATAGGGATTACTTCTTCTTTCCAGCTGATTTGGTTGCAACCTTCGCAGCAGGCTTTGCTGCGGCTTTTGCTGCTGGCGCAGCCTTTGCCGGAGCCGCAGCCTTCTTGGCCGGTGCAGCTTTTGCTGGTGCAGCTTTTGCTGGTGCAGCAGCTTTTGCCGGAGCCGCAGCTTTCTTGGCCGGTGCGGCCTTTGCTGGTGCAGCAGCCTTTGCCGGAGCAGCAGCCTTCTTCGCTGGTGCAGCCTTTGCCGGAGCAGCGGCTTTCTTTGCTGGTGCAGCCTTTGCCGGAGCAGCAGCCTTCTTCGCTGGTGCAGCCTTTGCCGGAGCGGCCTTTGCCGGAGCAGCAGCCTTCTTCGCTGGTGCAGCCTTCTTCGCTGGTGCGGCCTTTGCCGGAGCGGCAGCCTTCTTCGCTGGTGCGGCCTTTGCCGGAGCGGCAGCCTTCTTCGCTGGTGCAGCCTTTGCCGGAGCGGCAGCCTTTGCTGGTGCAGCTTTTTTGGTTGTTGCGGCGGCGGCTTTCGCATCCATCGTTACTGACTTACTGTCGGCGCGGCGAGCAGATGCGGTCCCTTTTTTTGCAGCGGCTTTCTTGGCTGGTGCAGCTTTTGCTGGTGCAGCTTTCGCCGGCGCAGCCTTTGCTGGTGCAGCGGCTTTCTTGGCTGGTGCAGCCTTTGCTGGTGCAGCTTTTGCTGGTGCAGCGGCTTTCTTGGCTGGTGCGGCTTTTGCTGGTGCAGCTTTCGCCGGCGCAGCCTTTGCTGGTGCAGCTTTTGCCGGAGCAGCAGCTTTCTTGGCTGGTGCGGCTTTCGCCGGAGCAGCCTTCGCTGGTGCAGCTTTTGCCGGAGCAGCAGCTTTCTTGGCTGGTGCGGCTTTCGCCGGAGCAGCTTTTGCTGGCGCAGCCTTTGCTGGTGCAGCTTTTGCCGGAGCAGCGGCTTTCTTGGCTGGTGCGGCTTTTGCCGGAGCAGCGGCTTTTACTGGTGCGGCTTTTGCCGGCGCAGCGGCTTTCTTGGCTGGTGCGGCTTTTGCCGGCGCAGCAGCTTTCTTGGCTGGTGCAGCTTTGGTGGCTGCTGGTTTTGCAGCAGCCGTGGAAGCAGCGGGTTTTGCCGCAGCTTTCTTAGTTGTGGCCATAATGGTCTCCAGAAAAATGGTTATGAATCCCTTGCTTGATCGCGCCAACGGCCTTGGGCCGATCAAGATTTATCTGCTAGTAGCTTATTGCCGATGAGTTCCTGCGTTGCCGCAAACAATCAGTAGCACAAGCTATTGTAGCCTTGAAAATCATGGGGTTATTGCTCTGCGGTTTCTGTTGCTTTCCATTCATCGTACAGCCGCCGCAGAAGCTGAACATCTTCCCATGTGGAGCGTTTCCACTGTGGGTTGCGAAGCAGTGCCGCTGGGTGATACGTCACCACCATCGTGATACCGAAATAGTCATGAACGCTGCCACGCAATTCCTTCATTGTGGCTTTCCGATTGAGCAACGACAGTGCGGCAGTTAGCCCCACCGCCAAGATGAATTTCGGCTTGATGAGATCAAGCTGCTTGTACAGGTATGGGATGCACTGCTCAACCTCGGCCCGTTCCGGTGTTCGGTTCCCCGGCGGGCGGCTTTTGATAATGTTGGCAATGTAAACGTCATCACGCCCCAAGTTGATGGCTGCCAGAATCTTGGTGAGCAGTTGCCCCGCCGCCCCAACAAACGGCTCGCCAGAAGCATCTTCATCGGCCCCGGGTGCTTCGCCAATCACAACGATGTCGGCATGTGGGTTGCCGGTGCCAAATACCAGTTTGTTCCGTGTTTTGCCAAGCGGGCATTTCTGGCAACCGGAAATCATCTGCTTCATCACATCTAACGATTGGGCTTTCACCCACTCCTCGTTCACCAACGCAAGGTGCTGTTCAAACCGCGACCCGGCTGCATCAGTAGGCAGGGTGAGGTTCCGGGATTCCTGGGTTGCCGTTGCGCCCCTTGCACCCTCTGTTTTTTTTCCCTGAACGATAGCACCAAACAGCGCGTCCTGCTGCGTAGCAAACTGGCGTAACTCTTCTTTCAGCGACTGCTGTTTCATGGGGAGGTTGTTTGGGGGGTAGTGCGTGCGTCCAGCAGTTGTTCGGCGGCATCAAGGATTGCGGCGGCGCATTCCCGTTTGGTCATCATCGGCAATGGTTGCTCGGTTCCATGCCCCACAATCGTGACGCGGTTGGTGTCGGCCCCGAACCCTGCACCGGCTTCCGTTGCTGGGTTAGCAATCACCAAATCGCAGTTCTTCTCTCTCAACTTTGCTTGGGCCGATTCTACCAGCCTTTCCGTCTCCAACGCAAAACCGATCAACACTTGTTCGGCCCGTTTCCGTTCCCCAACCGCCCGCAGAATGTCGTGCGTGGGGCGCAGCTGGATGTGCAGTTCTGCTTCGGTCATCTGCCGGCGTTTCAGCTTCTGCTGGGCGGTGTGTGTTGGGGTGAAATCGGCAACGGCAGCGGCGGCGATAATGATGTCGGCTTCATTGCTGCAAGCATCCACGGCCGCAGCCATTTGTTCGGCAGTGATAACGTGAACAACATCCACACCAACCGGTTGCGGCAGCGATGTTGGGCCGCTCACCAACGTCACGTGTGCGCCTCGGTCGCGCGCTTCTTCGGCCAGCGCGTATCCCATTTTTCCCGATGAGTGATTGGCGATAAAACGGACTGGGTCAATCGGCTCGTGAGTGGGGCCGGCGGTGATAAGCACCCGCCGCGATTGCAGCGAACAGGAGCGCGCAAAGTGTGCAGCAATGCGGTTGGCAATCTCGGTCGGCTCGGCCATTCTGCCCGGCCCAATCAACCCACTTGCCAGCTCCCCTTCCCCAACAGGGATCACCTCAACACCAAATGAGCGCAGGGTCTGAAGATTGCGGGAGAGAGCGGGGTAGTGGTACATATCGGTGTCCATCGCTGGGGCAACAAACAGCTTGCCGCGCAGTGCGGTTGCAATCACTGTCAGCGCGTTGTCGCTGATGCCAGCGGCCAGCTTTGCAATCGTGGAAGCGGTGGCGGGCGCAATCACCATGGCATCGGCCCACAGCCCCCAATCAATGTGCCACGAACCGCTTGCAGGCTCATCGCCTGGTGCGGGGAACATGCTGAGCGCGACGGGATACTTGGCAAGGGAGGCAAACGTGAGTGGGGCGATGAAGTGAGAGGCGGCGGGGGTCATCGCGACCCTGATAGTAGTGCCGCGTCCAACCAGCTCTCGCGCAAGAATTGCTGCTTTGTATGCTGCGATGCTGCCGGTTACCCCGATGATGATATTCTTTCCGATCAGTGCTTTAACCTTATGGTATGAACGAACTGGCGCGAAGATATGAAAAGAGAAAACGTGTGAGTATGGTGGCTCCTGCTACGAGCGTAATTTTTTGAACGGCCTGCCCACCATCACATCATCATCCATCATCTTTCCAGTTGCTGAAGCCAACATCAGCGGGTGAGTTTGCGTGCTTCATTCTGGCAGAAAACAGCGAGCGGAAACATCAACCAAGTGGCTGCTGCTTCCGCTCTGCTACCAGAGAGAGAGACTTCCCTGCTATGGCCAGCAAGTAGGTGGCTTCATCATCTATCCGCGCTCGTTTTTTTCGCGGGCAAATCGGCTTAGTGAAGAACGATTGTTAGCGTGGCGGTGTTGTTCGATTCCACCGACTCATCCACGGCATTGGGGTCATCGGCGTTGAAGGTGAAGGTGTTGGGGCCAGGGCTTAACTCAACGTCGCTGCTCACAATTCCCACACCCCCTGCTGATAGCGAAAGCGTTGATGGAGAGAGTGGAAAACTTGGCGACATGGAGTTGGTGAACGCCCCGCTGCTGTTGGCAACGCAGAGCACTTCCCAGCGGAGTTGAAAGATGAACTTCCCACCCGATTCCCCTTTTGCTTCCGAGCGATCAACGTGGATGGTTGTCCCCGGGCGGCCATTGCGTGCGTAGTTGTCGCGCCCCATCACATACACTTTCCGCACCAAAATGTCTGGCTTCAGTGCTGGTAGTTTTACTTCGGGGCGGCTGACTTCGATTGTGGTTGTTTGTGCTTCTGCTGCCATGCCCAGCGTAAGGGTTGCAGCAAGGATCATCATCCCTTTTTTCATCAGGTTCTGTATCGTGTTCATTGGTCTGTTCCTTGTTCAGTGTTGTGTGTTGTTGGTGGTTGGTTGCATCGGGGGAACTGGCTGGCTTCCCCCGATGCTCCCGAAGTGGCGACGCGCTCCTCCTCCGATACGCAGTTCGCCGTTGTCTGTTGTTGTCAATCGTTGCTGGCTATCGCGTTCCCCTCTTGGCTTCTGCTTCGGTTAGCCTGCGCGTGCTCTCTCTCTCTCTGTTGCTTTCGTGTGATGATTTCCTGTCCTGTACCCAGTGTTCTTTTCCGTGGATTACGGATGGATTACGGCACAACGCTTAGTGTGAAATCGCAGCGGTTGTTCGCTTCGTTGGTCTCGGCTACTGCGGCTCCGTTATCCAGAATAATGGTGATGGTGTGGATGCCTGGGGATGCGTAAATCTTTGCTTTGATCGGAACCATTGCGCCTGCCGGAACCATGATAGACCCAGGGGTCACGGGTGCTGGCGCGCCGTCAATCAAAATCTGGTTGACGAACACGGCGGTGTTGATTGTTCCGGTGTTCCGCACGTTCACGTTGACGGTGTAGCCGTAGCGTGGCGGGCCAATAAGCATTCCGTCGGCATCGGCGATTCGCATATTCACGTCGGCTCCGCAAGCCACTGTCCGCAGCGATGCCGGCACACCCGCGATTGATACTCTGCCAAAGTTGATTTCTGGTTGGGCTACGGCTGCGGCCGTTAGTGCTACCATTGCTACCAGTGCCATTGCCAGCGTTGTCATTGCCTTCTTCATTGTTCTGCTCCTGTTCGTACTGTTGATGTTTGTTGGTTGCTGTGATTGCTTCTTTGTTGCCCCCCCTGATTCGCTTCCCCCTTGCGCTAATCACAATGCAAACTTGCACCCGTTTGGCAGGGGATTGCCAGCGGAGTTGTGGCAACGGCTGAAACCAAGAAGGGAACGGTGTGCTGCGGAAAGGGAACGGCGGCGCGGAAGGGGGAAGCGGAGTGAGATCAATGAAAAAAGCCGGACGAAGCATCATGCTTCATCCGGCTTTTGATGTAGTCTTCATGGAGGTATACTCCAAACAGAGTGGTTTGCGAAAAACTCAATCACTGTCATTCCCGCGAAAGCGGGAATCCATAGCGAACATAGCTGAGTAGAGTTTCGCAAACCAATTTGCGCCGAGTATATCTCCGCCGCTTACTCCACTGCTGGCAACGGCAAATCAAGCTCGATGGCGTGGTGCTTCCCCACCACCAACACCCCCCGCAGCCGTGTGGCATCTTTGTTGGGGAAGGGTGAGTTCGGAATCGTCACCGCAAGGCCGCCACCATCGGCAGTTGCTGATTGCGTGCCGGAGTGATCTATCACCCCTTCCTCGGCGGCAAAGAACCATACGTCATCGGTATCAGCTTGGACGGGAACAAACAGCTGAAGCCCCTGGGAAGTCCGTTGCAGACTGGCTCCGACCAACGTTTCGCCGCTTGCCGGAACCAGCGTCGAGCTTTCTTGAAAATGCTGGCTCCACTCCGTTTCTGTGCTGGCATCGGCCACCGGAATGATGAGTTCCAACTTCCCTTTTCCGGGGATGCAGACATCCTGGCAAGCAAGCAACTCCACCGTTGCCCCAATCGTTAGCGTTGGCGTGGGGATGGTTGCTGGCGGCGTAAGCGTTGCCATCAACAGCACCTGGCCATCGTAGCCGTAGCAGACTTCGGGAGGGTCGCCAAACAGGTGAGGTTGCGGCCACTCAAGGTTGCTGATGGTGAAGCCTTCTGGCAGTTGCCAATCAACGGTGGTGGCCAAGCCCGCATCGCCGGGGTTCTTCCAGTAGATGTGCCAGCCCGAATCCATCTGCAGCCGCACGGCAATCCGAATCGGCTGCCCGGGCTGCACCGCCGTTTGCTGGGCAACAATCTCGGCATCAATATGCTTGGCAATCCGCGTAACCTTCCCCACCGCAAACAGCGGAACAGGAAGAAGGAGCAGCAACAAAAAAGCAAGCTGGAGCATGGATGGAAATGGTTAGAATTGATATGTGTGCTTCCGGCAACATGGTGACGCGCCAAACCACGCGCAAAGTGTTCCCCCCCCCTCTCTCTCTTCCTCTCTCTCTGTGCCCTCTGTGTCTCTGTGGTTCTTTCTCTTCTCTCTTCTCTCTTCTCTCTTCTCTCTTCCCTCACCCCCCCAAGCATTTATACAACCACCATTGCGGAGCCACCGGTTGCAGCATCACATAGTTTTGGCCGGAGATGTTTGGCAAGGCCAGCGGCGTGGTTGCGTGCAGATAGCCGTAAGAACTTTTTCCCAGGCTCCCTCCCACAAACAACAGCACCCCGGGGTGTGTGCTGTCCCGCTCAATTTTCTGGATTCCAACCTTCTCGCGAAGCTCCTGAACGGCGGGGCGGCTTAGCCGGTACATGGTCAGTTCTTGCGGGGTGATGTCGTCGTCAAGTTCGCGGTACTCGTCAATCTTGCTGAAGTCAAAATCGCGCAGGATGAAGCTGCTCCACTGCCCGCTTTTGGCAAGCCGCCCGGCAACCGTGGATGCTGCGGCCAAGTGGTCGCGCAGAAGCTCGGCAAGGATGTGATCGGGAAGAAGCAACCGGAGCAGATCATCGCGCAGGATGCGGTCGTAATCGGAATGGGCATCGAACGTGCGGATGGATTCCTCAATTTGCCTGCGCTGGGCAAGCGTGGGGAATCGCGCCATTCCCTCAATCTTCCAGATGGAGTCGCAGATGCAGGTGAAGTAGATATTCTCCGCCCCCTCCCACGACTCCACCGTCACCCATGCGGCCACCCGGATGATGCCGTTCTCCGATGGCAAATGGAGTAGCGAGTCAATCGTCATCCGGGCATCGTGATAGACCGCACCTTTGAACCGAACCGGGCTGGTTCGCGCCAGCGTTCCCGCAAGCCGGGGGCGGAATGCGGAGCGGTTGATGCTATCCAACGGGGAAGCCGTTTGGGTGATAAAAACGTTCAGAAGCTCCTCCAGCGACGCGCTTGGCGCAAGCTCCTGGGCGTGCGTTGCGGAAGCAGAGCAGCCCAGAAGAAGGATCAGCAAAAAATGGAACGGAGAAGGTTGCACAGGTTGTATGTTTGCCCTTGCATGAAAGGGCGTTCGTTGTCGGTAATCGGCATTGCTCCATCTATCTTGCACCAAAGCAAGATACAACCAGTTCCGGTGGAAGCACCTTCGGTGGGCACTGTTGTTATTCTATACTCGGCGCACATTGGTTTGCGAAACTCTACTCAGCTAGGTGCGCTATGGATTCCCGCTTTCGCGGGAATGACAGTGATTGAGTTTTTCGCAAACCACTCTGTTTGGAGTATAACGTGTGAGGCTCAACTCAAGTCAGTGTGCAAAGTATGATCAGAATTACCGAACAGCGTCCCCGCTCATGCTGAGCTTCGTCGAAGTATGAGCGGAGCCACCGAACCGAGAAGTTGCCAATCTCCCACCTACTGTTTTCCCCTTTGCACACCACCGTGAGATGAGCCAAGCATGATTCAGAAACCAACCACACCGCAAGGCCCAATCAACCTGTTTAGCAGCTTGCTACGCGCCGCGCTGCTTGCGCCGCCAATCGCCGCAGTGGTGTTTGTGTTGGCCTGGTACACACGCAAACCGTTCGGTGGCGTTGGCGAAGCGTTCGGTCTGTTCGGGGCAATGTTCATGGTGATGTTGGCAATCACCCTGGTGGTGACGTTGGTGCTGTTGCTATCGGGCGGAATCCTGTGCCGCATGATCCCTTCAATGGCAACCCACACAACTTGGCGTGCATTGTTGTTTGGGATTGCTGGGGGAAGCCTTGCTGCTGGGGCAATCCTGCTGCTACTTCAGTGGCTTCCTTCGGGAAGTGAAGTTTTTAGCGTGGCAATGCTGAGCGCAATCGCCGGGGGAATTGTGGCGGGGTTGGCAGCCGAATCCGTGATGAAATCATCAGGATAAACCAGAAAAAATCACCCCGCCTACTCACCCTTTCGGGTGAACCACGGATAGCCGAATAGTTGTAGGTTGCAGTTGTGGATGGCAACAGCAACCATTGCTGTTGCTTGAAATCAGAAAAAACTGCTTGCCGGACAAGTTCGTAAAAACAGAGGCCGGCAACCAAAAAAGAAACAAGGGGAAGGCCTGGAAACAGCAACCCTGCTCAATAACCAAATTCCTACAAGGAGGGAATACACTTGAAGAACCAGATCAACAAAACCTCACGCATTGCAATGGCAATGCTGGCCGCAGGACTGGCACTGGGTACCACCGCCTGCGAAGAAGACACCACCGAACCGACCTCGCTGGCAAAAACAATCATGGGCGACACCGCCGATGTTGGCAACGGCAAAGCAATGTCGTGGCTGAAGTTGGACGACGCCGGCAAGCCGACCTCCATCGGCATCACCTTCACCGAAGCGGCCATGGAGGGGCTTCCAACCACTCCATTCCCACCAACGGAATGGGTGCTGACGTTGCCTGCCGAGGCATCGGTCACGGCCTACAACCACATTGGGCTTGATTGGAACGCGCAGGGGCATGAGCCGACAAGCATCTACACGATTCCGCACTTCGACATGCACTTCTACCAGATTACCCCAGCCGAACGTGCGGCAATCACCCCAGCCGATAGCCTTACCGGCTACATCCAGCCGGGTGCCGATTACATTGCCAAGGATTACATCATCCCCCCGGGCATTGTCCCAGGAATGGGGTTCCATGCGGTTGACAGCACCGCCCATGAGCTGCACGGTAGCACCTTCGACAAGACCTTCATCTACGGTTACTTCAAGGGGAATATGATCTTCGGCGAACCGATGATCACCCGCGCCTACTTGCTGACAAAACCAGACTTCTCCGAAACGCTGAAGGTCCCAGCCAAATATCCAGTCACCGGCAAATACTACGCCACCAAGTACAGCATTAAGTATGATGCTGCCAAGAAAGAGTACGTAGTCTCCCTTGACGGCCTGACGATGCGGTAGCTTTACCAGCACGAAGCAACAGAACCAACAGCGGCGCACCAAACTTGGTGTGCCGCTGTTTTTTTATCCCCTTCCCCTTCTTTCCCGGCTAAGTACTTCCTGCGTAGTTAATGAGTACCCCGCTCCCCTTCGGTTGCTGGTAAGTTTGCCTTCGTAAACACGCGGCTTCTGCAAACGGCACGTAGCGCGCACTGCCGAACAACTGAAGCCACATTGATCAACAAGCAAACAACTGAGCACAGGGAAGGCATGAACACCAGACGAACAACAATGGCAACCTTGCTGGTGATGGGAATGCTGGCCGCAGCAGCCACCACAACGGTACTTACTGCCCAGACGATTGCTTGGGATGTGATCGGCGCTGGCGGCGGCATCGGCGACCGAAACGGAACTAACGCTATTTCCGCAACCGTCGGCCAGCCAATCGTTGGGTCAGCCGCTGGCAACCTCAACGCAGTCCAGCAAGGGTTCTGGCTGCCAATTTCTCGCACCTCATCGGTGCAGGGGCAAGCCAGAAACGAAGCCACAGCGGGCTTAGCCAACTATCCCAATCCGTTCGCCACCACCACCACCATCAGCTTCCGGCTGCCAGCTTCCGGCACGGTACGGCTGCGGGTGATTGACCTGATGGGTCGCGAGGTCCGAACTCTTGCCGATCAACCAATGGAGTCGGGAACTCACTCCATTTCTTGGGATGCCCGCGACCAGACGAACCAGCCAGTAGCCTCCGGCCAATATTGCTGCCGAATGGAGTTCCAGCCAACGTCATCGGCAACCGGAGGAGCCACAACGCACACAGTGATGATGCACGTGCAGCGGTAAACGCCAAGCACGAACGCAAAAGCACCTCACGGTTCAGCATTCCAACAATGCTGGGCTGGCCACCCCTTTGCCCGGAACGAACGATGAACGATCATCGGCTCAAGAGAACCGATCGCTGCACAACTCTACTTCACGCTAATCAATCACAAGTAAACGAACACAACCATGAACCGCTTCACAGGACGTTTCCGTGGTGTTTGCAGGATGCTTTCCACAACCGTGCTCTTCCTGCTTGGCGCGGGCCTTGCTTCGGCCCAAACGCCAACCACCATCAGCTATCAAGGGCTTGTCACCGATAACGCCGGCACCGCGCCGGTCCCCGATGGCAACTACCAAATGACCTTCCGACTCTACTCCGCCCCAACCGGCGGAACTCCGCTGTGGGAGGAGACCCAATCCACACAAATTCTGCGCGGATTGTTCAAAGCCTATCTCGGCTCAACAACTCCATTTGCTGGCTCCAGCGTGGCGTTCAATCAACGCCTCTATCTTGGCGTGACCATCAACAACGGGACCGAGCTTCCGCGAACCGAACTCTCCAAAGTCCCCTTCGCCTTCCACGCCGATAACGCTGCAACTGCCGACATCGCCACGACCGTGGTGGATGGAGCCATCACCGTCACCAAGCTGGCC
>JAEUSP010000075.1 GCA_016788565.1 Chlorobiota bacterium
CCCATCTCACTCTTCACCATTCACTCTTCACTCTTCAATGCCAGAATCTGATATTCGGGAGCGGACGTTTCAGTTTTCGGTTCGCGTGGTGCGTTTGTGCCAGTCGTTGGATTCGGTAACGGGGGCTTCGCGGACGCTGGCTAATCAGCTGCTGCGTTCGGGTACCTCCATCGGTGCTAACGTGGAGGAAGCGCATGGTAGCCAAAGCAAAGCAGATTTCGTTGCCAAGATGTACATCGCCTGCAAGGAAGCACGCGAAACCCACTACTGGCTGCGGTTGCCGGTGGCCACGGAACTTATGCCAACAACAAAACTCTCCCCCCTGTTGAACGAATCCAACCAACTTGTTGCTATCTTAACCAGCATCGTAAAAACCGCAAAACAAAACAAACCCACTCCCTAACCCATTCCCCCAACTCACTCTTCATTCTCCCCATTTCACTCTTCACTCTTCACTCTTCACAACTCACTCTTCCATCTCACTCTTCACCATTCACTCTTCACTATTCTCATGCAGAGCCTAAAAATGCACTCCCCAAACCTTACCCAAGCCAACATCGCTCGCATTCGCGAACTGTTCCCAGGTTGCGTTACCGAATCCCGCGCCAGCGACGGAACCACAACCCTGGCTGTGGATTTTGACCAACTGCGCCAGGAACTGAGCGAGTCCGTTGTGGATGGCCCGCAAGAACGCTACCACCTGAATTGGCCCGGCAAACGCGAAGCCCTGCTGGCCGCCAACGCCCCCATTGCCAAAACCTTGCGCCCCCGCCCCCAGGAAAGCGTGAATTTCGACACCACAAAAAACCTGTTTATTGAAGGGGATAATTTGGACGCACTGAAATTGCTGCAAGAAAATTACCTCGGCAAAGTGAAGATGATCTACATTGACCCACCCTACAACACCGGGAACGATTTTATTTATGAAGATGATTTTGCCGAAAACACAGAAGAATTCCTGAAACGCTCCAACCAACACGATGAAGACGGAAATAGATTGGTCGCCAACACCGAATCCAATGGCCG
>JAEUSP010000128.1 GCA_016788565.1 Chlorobiota bacterium
AGGGAAAGGGATTGAAAGTGCCGACGAACTTCAGCAGGTGATTGATGAGGTCTTCAGCAAGGCGCGCGAATACGTGGCGGGGATTGCCGCCGGGGAGTATCACGTCACCACGCGGAACGTGAACGAGGTGTGCCGCAACTGCGACTACCACACCACCTGCCGCGTTGGGGAACTGCGTATTGCTGGGCAAGCATAACCGCACGGATTTCTCTCCCCGTCAGCAAAGCTCTGTCGGCTCATCTCAAGGTAGGGTGTGAAGGGGAACATGGTAGGTGGGATAGCAGATGTTTCTCGGTTCGGTGGCTCCGCTCATACTTCGACGGAGCTCAGCATGAACGGGGATGCTGTTCGGTGGTTTGGATCATACTTCGCACACTCTCATGGAAGAGCCGCTTTCTAAAAACTTGGAGGCAAAAAAATCGGGGCAACCTCACTGTGATAGAGGCTGCCCCGATTGTTATCATCCTGCAGATGTTCTGGCTTACTTGGTTACGGTCAGCGTCCGCACCAGCGTTTGGCCGCCGCTCACCAATCGGTAGTGGTAGGTTCCGCTTGCCAGGCTGCTAACGCTGAAGATGGTTCCATGTTCGCCCAGCTCACGTTCCCCTTCATCCAGCATCATCACCTGCTTGCCGCGTTCGTCGAACAACACCAGTTTCACTTCCCCTTTTTCGGCAATGCTGTACCGAATCTCCACCAAGTCGCGCCCCGGGTTGGGGCGGCTTTGCCACAGTTTCACCCCGGCTGCTTCACTGACTTCGTCGCGGTTTGCCAGCCCTGTTCCGGGGGTTTCTGTTCCAGCAATTTTTGTGGCTGTTCCCCCCAGCTGAACCGTCACCGCGCCGTTGGTGGCGTTGCTGTTCACGGTCAGCACTGCGCTGCTTGTCCCCTTGTTCAGTGGGCGGTATGTCACCTCCATGTACTCCGTCTGGCCCGGTGCCAGGATTGTCCGTGGCACGCGGCCCAGCGTGTAGTCGGTTGCGGTTGGGCCGGTGATGGTTGTGGTTCCCAGCCGCAGCGCGGTGGTTCCGGTGTTGGTAATCATCACCGTCTGGCGCACGACCTTCCCGACGGCCACCGTCACGTTATCGAACAGCGATGCCGGCGCGGCACTAAGGGTTCGCGTTGCGGCTTCGCCAGCGATGTTCACCACCATCGTGTCGCCCCCTTCGGTAATCAGCAACAAGGCTGCGTTGCGTGGTCCCGGCTGGCTTCCGGTGGCTGGCGTATGGATCACCGACAGATCAACCGACTGCCCCGGGTCAATCGCGAACGGAAGCGCGGGCCACGGCTTCAGCGGGTTCATCGCAAACTCGGCGGCATCGGCTCCGCTAATCACAATGTCCTTGATGACCACCAATTCATCGGTGGTGTTCTCGGCCATGGCGCTGCTGCTTGGGTTTTCGCTTGTTGCTCCATCAATCACTGCTGGGCTGATTGCGATGTCGCGCGTTTCAATCCCGATGCTTCCAACGCCAACCAAATCCCAGTAGTAGGCTCCCCGCTCGATGTTGTTGTTCACCAGCGACGAATCGTTGGTTTGCAGCTGCAGGCTTACCCGGCGCGACCCGCTGCGCGATGGAGTAAAACTGAAGGTGATGCTGGCGCAGCTATCTGGCGGAAGCACCCACGTTTCGTTGTTCGGGTTGGCATCCACGGCAATCCCGCCGAAGGCATCCACAATGCTGAACTCCTTCACGTCGCCGTTGATAATGCGGAATTGCTTCTTCCCAATCCGCAAGTCGCACGCACCGGTGTTGCAGATGCTGACGGTCTTGGTGGTGGTCTTCCCGATCATTGTTTGCGGGAAGGTCACGGTTTTGGGGAGCGTGTTGTTGTTTTCATCGCTGGCAAACGAGCCAAGCCCGCGGCCAAAAACATCCACCACCAGCAAGCCATCCACGCTGTTGCCGTCTGGGTCAAGCCCGGTGAAGTTGGCTCCGTTGGTGTAAACAAACATCCGGGCAAATCGCTTGCCGGGAAGCTGCGGCACGAAGTTGACGTAGGTGCGCCCCGTTGTCAGATAGGGAATCTGGATTGGGAACTGAGTAGCGTTGGACGCAGTAAACGGCGCGGTGCCGGGGTCCACCGAGAAGGAGTAGTCATGGATAAGGACAGGGTTGTTGTTCTGGTCGCGCAGCAGCGCGTAGCGTGGAACCCCCTGGGCGTAGATGCTGTCGGTCTGGAAGACATCAATGCGGGTGATGTTGAAGAAGCCATCGCCAACGTTTTTAATATCCACCGGATAGCTCTGCACGGCCTCGCCAACGCAGATATAATCCTTCTGGAAAATTTGGCTTGTTGGGCCAATCCGCTCGCTCCCGATGTAGAACTCGCCACCGGCAGCCACCGAGTAAGCGTTCAGGATAAAGAAGCGCGTCTCACCTTCGGCACTGACGGTGATGGAGCCACGTTGGTAGCCCACCCCTGTTCCCAAAAACCGGAGGTTCGGGCTGAAGGTTGTTCCCTGCGGAACCGAGAAGGTGAAGCTGTTGACCGGATTGCCGTTCGGGTCCATCACCTTGTATTGATCCAACCCCGTGGAGTCCACAATGCTGACGGTAACGGGGGCGTTTGGCGCGGTGATGTTGGCAGCAACAGCAATATCAATCGGCTTAAAGAAGCCGGGGATCAACCGGTCAACACGGCTGTTGTTCAGCAGCGTGTCCTTGTTTGTCACCAACCCAGATGTCCCACCTTGCGTGGTGTTGCCGGTCCAGGTTAGGCGGGTTGTGCCTTCGCCAACAAGATTGAATGTGCGTGTCACCGTGCCATCGGAGAACGTTAGCACAGCTGAACGCACACCCGTATTGGTGGGGCGGAAGTTAATTGTTGGCGTTAAAGTCTGCCCAACGCTCAATATGCCTGAGTTTGGAGTAGCGGTGTATTCGGCAGCACTGGCACCACTAATAGTGATGGTATATTTGGCAGGCAAACAACCACTGTATGGCTTCATGGTAAACGGCGTGAACGGCACTGACAAGTAGCGTTGAACTTTCTTGCCAGATAACAGGTTGTCCCCGTTCACCATCCCTGTTGTCCCCCCCTGAGCGGTGTTGCCAGAAAGCGAAATACCAGCAGGGGTGAATTTGTATAGTGTCCCCTTTGTGATGGAGTTCGAACCTAGGCTAATGTTATTATTAGCCTTCGATGCACTGGTTGTTGCTGTGCTGCCATTAGGTGTAACGCTGATAAATGTTTTACCGCTTGCAATACCAACCGATGCACTGGTAGTAACGCTACCGCCAGCCCATCCTGCTGTATTTCCTGGATCCATGTTGTCGTAGTAAAACTCGATCAGATTGCACTGCTCATGCAGGCGAATCTGGAAAGTAATTCGCGTCACTACTCCATCCCCTCCTCCTGATAACGCCATGTCTTTGTACTCAACAATAAAAATGCGATTGGGAGCCGATCCTTCGGTGCTATAATTCACTTGTGAACCTGCACGGGAACCTAACCGCATCTGATCCCAAAATGGCGCAAGAATCGGCACGGATTCCTGAGCGAGATCATTGGTTGTACCTTCGGACATTGCTGTTGATCCCAACCCTATTACTCCATTGTTTGTAATGCTCACCTCATCATAAGGAACAGCATCAAACAAAAAGGTAAATGGCAGAGGAGCAGACACAGCACTAGAAGGAATTGCAAGCCACCCATTTGCACCCGTATAAGTGCTATGGGTTGATATTGGTGAGGAAAGTGAAGTCAGTGACCCTGTGCTTACTGAGAACACGTAATCAAGCTGGCCCCATACGGGAGCCGATATTGCTATCAGCATGGTAATGATGCCAGATAGCCAACGAAGGTGCAATCGTTTCATCTGATGAAACTCCGGTTTATGGATGTTTTGAACGTTGATAACCCAAAGAAATGAACATTGCGTACGCACCAGTGCATACGCTGCGACGTTGAGGAGGAATTAGGGGAAGAAGTAACAAGGGGGCTGATTGCGGAGCAATCAGAACACAAACTACAGGGGGGAAGTTTCCATCAGCAAGCAAGCCGCTTGCAAGCCGACGCAATCTTACTGAAGATTTGCCAGATAACCAAGCAAAGTTTTTGGGGAAGTTTATGTAGTCAAGACTACATCTATTCCTTGCTGACGTGCAGCCATCCCGTCCGCCACTGTTGCTTCCCCCCTTCCACCGCCACGTGGTAGATGCCTGCGGGAAGCAACCCCACGGGAATCACCAGGGCTGACTCACCAACGGCTACTTCTTTCACCATCACGGTTTCCCCCGCCACGGTTGTGACGGCCACCCGCAAGGTTGTTTCGGCTGGCGCGGGAAGCCGCAGCACCGTTTCCCCAGCTGCAGGGTTCGGCAGCAGTTGCAGCCGGGCAACTCCGTTGGCCGCAGCGGCGTTGGGAGCAGAGCTTGCTGGCGTGAGCTTCCAAATAATGGCGGTGCGGTCGTCGCTGCAGGTCACCAAGCGGGTGGCATCGGGGTTGAACACTGCGCTGTAGAGTGGAGCCGTATGCCCCAGCAGCAACCGCACGGTGTCACCGGTCTTGGTGTCCCAAATCAACGCCCCTCCATCGAACCCTGCGCTGGCGGCCAGCTTGCCATCCCGGCTAAAACGGGCATCGCGGACGCGATCCATGTGCATTGCCAAATTGTGCAGTTGCTCTCCGGTTTTCACATCCCAAATTCGTGCGGTCATGTCGAAACTGGCGGTGATGATTCGGGCATCATCGTCGCTGAAATATGCCGTTCGCACGCGGTCGGTGTGGCCGGTTAGCTGGTGCAGCTGCTCGCCAGTTTCAGCATCCCAGATTCTGGCTGTTTTGTCGAATCCAGCCGTGACAATCAACCGGCCGTCGTGGCTGAACTCGGCATAATTCAGCGAGCCTTGATGCCCGCGCAAGGTGTGCAGAAGCTGGCCTGTTGTTGCGTCCCAAATCTGCGCGGTGCTGTCGCGCCCGCGCCCAGCGGTCACGGCTCGTGTTCCGGCTGGGTTAAACTGCGCCGTAAAAAAACCGGGGATGGTATCGGCCTTCAAGGTCTGAAGCATCGTCCCGTTTGCGGCATCCCAAACCCGTGCGGTTCCATCCTCACCGGTGGTGATAATTCGCTCACCATTATTGCTGAAGAGTGCCAACCGAACGTTGGCCGTGTGCCCGCGCAGCACCAATTGCTGGTTTCCGGTAGCGGCGTCCCACACGCGGGCGGTGCTGTCCCAACTTGCGGTCACCACCCGATCACCAGCCGCGTTGTAGTAGGCCGAGATAATCCTTGAGGTATGCCCTTTCATGGTGATTTGCTTTGCTCCGGTGGCAGCATCCCAGATCACGGCAGTGCTGTCGTAGCTGCTGGTCAGCAGATGGGCACCATCGGGGCTGAAGACCGCCGAGGTGACCGGCGCGCTGTGCTGCAAAACAGTCTGCGCATTCCCAGAAAGGGTGAGCAAACAAAGCCCCAGCAGAAGTGCTGGTAGAAATCGTCGGGTTGTTGGCATAAAAGTCCCGGTAGGAAGGTAGCGTGTTGTTTGTGCGATTATCGTTCTTCCCTCCGCCGGATGCAATCAATCAGCAACCGCACCCGCTCGGCAAGGAAGGATTCGGGATCAACCCGAAGAAATTGTTGGAAGGTTGATTCGGCGGCATGGAATTTTTTGCGCTGGAGTTGAAGCAGCCCCAGGATAAACAGGGGGTCGGAAAATGTGGAGTCTAACCCTGCCGACTGCTGCAAGCACTCCTCGGCAATCTGGGCGCGCCCCATGCTCCAGTAGGTCAATCCCAACCCAAAAATTTTGGAAGCTCCATCCGGCTGGCTTCGGTTGTAGGCTCGGTAGCTCACGATTTCGGAGTCGTGGCGGGCCACCAAATTCTCGTAGTATTCGCTGATGATAATGGCGTAGTGGTAGTTCAGCGCAACCAGCGCGTTGAACCGGGGAAGGTAGTCGGACGGCAGCCGCGTCCCCTGCAACGCCACATCCAGCGAGCGGTTGAAGTCGGTTGTTTGTAGGTAGGCAAAGGAGAGTTGGAGTAAGGCTTCGTTGTTGTTGGGATTGTGATCCAGAACGCGGCTGTAGCTGGCAATCGCGCCGGCGTAGTTGAAGCTGTCGCGCAAGGTATTTCCAGCGGCCAGCAGCACCGCCGATGAATCTTCATGGATAGAAGAAGAATCCTGTTGCGCCAGCAATGGTAACGCGGCCAGCAGCATAGACACGCCAGCCAGCGCACGAACAATCCCCAACCGTGCAGAAGATGTGGATAGTTTTGCCATCGCCATGGGCGAATGTACAAAACTGAGCTTGTTCTCTGAACTTCCGGGCCAGTTGCGCAATCCCGGCCAACAAGCACTGGGGCGGCGTGCTTGTTGGTGGGGTTCGGTGGCTCCACTTATACTTCGACGAAGCTCAGCATGAGCGGAGGGTGAGATTCGGAGGCAACTCCAAAATTCGACATTTGACACTCGACATTCGGTGGTTCGAATCATCTTCCCCCGCACCGGACAAATCACGTCCGGTTTGGCCCGGCCCTTTCCGCAGCTTTGCACCAAACAAACCGGAGCCTGCTGACGCGCCAGCGATTGTGGCCGCAGCATGTTCCACCAACTCACAGCATTATTTTCCAGCCGTATGAACAACTCCATGCCACCATCAACCCGACAGATGTTGCTGCAACTGCTGAACACCGAAGGGGAATTCTCCACCAACCAACTGATGCAACGGCTTCAGATTAGCGAACGCCAAGTGCGCCGAACCATCGGCGATCTTGAGGCAGCGGGAATTCCGATTGCTCGTCGAACCGACAAACGCCTGAAGTATTTCTCCATTCCAGAAGATCAGCGGACGCAGAACATCAGGATGGTGGAACTGACCGACCAGCAGATGCTAGCATTATCGGTGGCGGCCCAGGCGGCCACGGCAATCCTGGGCGCAACCCCGCTTAGCCAACCGCTGAACTCCGGTTTTGGGAAACTGCTGCAAGCACTGGAGTCGCAAACTGACTCGCTGGACCTTCGCGACGAACCCAGAAACTGGCACTTCAGCGATGCCCCAGAAGTCCCGATTAACACCGAAGTGTTCGGCCTTTTGCGCCAGGGGATTATCGAGCGGAGAAGCGTTCGGATTGAGTACACGGCATCATCCGGCAAGCAATCATCGGGGCGCAAAATTGACCCGTACTGCTTGGCGTTTCGGCAGGGGTCGTGGCTGCTGGTTGGCTACTGCCACCAACGCCAAGCCATGCGGAATTTTTCCATTGCCGACATCACCGCCGCACAGATGTGCAACCCCGAAACCGACCAGAACGCCACCTTTGAAATCCCGGAAGAGTTCGACGCTGCCGAGGCATTCCGCGACACCCTGTACGCCGTTGGCGGCGAGCCGTACATTGTGCGGATTCATGCTGCCGCCGAGCTTGCCCGCGCTTTCCACCGGAAGCATTACTCACCCACACAGCAGATTGAGCAGACCCTTCCCGATGGAAGCATCATCGTCAGCATGGAGGTTTCGGGGCTGAAAGAAGTGGCAAACTGGGTGCGTGGCTGGGGGCCGGGGGTGAAGGTGCTGGAACCACAACAGCTTGCCGAAACCATCCTTCAGGACGCAGTTGGTGTGGTGAAGATGTATGCCGGTGAGTAACTTGCCGCAAGCCGAAACCCGGCGTGCTTCGGCAGCTGGCGGCTTGCTTCACGGGCTTTGCATCTAACTTCCTATCTCTAATGTCACGCTATCCAAAAACGGATCTTTCCAACATCTCCCTCATCTCCATTGCTGGCCGCCACAGCAAGGTGTCCGAATCGGAGTGGGCGCGGCCGTTGCCGCTGGGGGGGACTTTTGACCAATTCATTGAGACGCTGCCGGACATCCTGGTGGCGCGTGAGCTGAAGGAGTTTGTGGCGAATGCGGCCAACGCCGTTCGGCTTGGGAAACCGTTTATCCTGATGATGGGGGCGCACGTGATAAAAGTGGGGCTTGCCCCGCTGATCTGCGACTTGCTGGAACGCCGCATCCTGACCGGCGTGGCGATGAACTCCGCTGCGGCAATCCACGACACCGAAAGCTGCTTGTTCGGCGAGACCTCGGAGGACGTAGCCGCAACCATCACCGACGGCACGTTTGGGATGTCGCGGGAAACCGGTGAGTTCATCAACGGAACGCTGCGCCAGGCTTGGGAAGGGGAGGATCGGGAAATCGGATTTGGAGAGGCGTTGGGCGAGCGGCTGATGAACGCGGAAACTGGCCGCCCTTCCATCATGGCAACGTGCGTCCGGCTGGGGGTCCCCATTACGATTCACGCCGCGATTGGGACCGACATCGTTCACCAGCAACCCACCATGAGCGGCGAGGCCACGGGGGAACTGAGTTTCCGCGATTTCCGTGGGCTGTGCCACCAACTGTTTGGGCTTGGCGGCGGCGGGGTGGTGATGAACGCTGGGTCGGCGGTGATCTTGCCGGAAATTTTCCTGAAAGCGCTCACCGTTGCGCGGAATTTGGGGGCCGATGCCTTCCATTTCACCACAGCAAATTTCGACATGATCCAGCACTACCGCCCCCGCGTGAATGTGGTGCAACGCCCCACCCAAGATGGCGGGCGTGGGTTCAGCTTCACCGGGCATCACGAGCTGATGTTGCCGCTAACCTTCGCCATGATCCGTTCGGCCATTGCCAACAACGGCATTGCCCGGCCATGATGAAACTTCCTTGCCCGGTTGTATTTTGGCCGCTAAACCTTCGTTTGGCTGCGGCTGTCATGGGGCCAACTTCGGTTGGCAGCCACGGTGAGTAATCGCCGCCTTGACGCGCCAGCATCGTTTTCACGATCAACTCTCACGGTAATTTTCACAACGTCCTCCATCCAAATAGCTATGAAGACATTTGCACAACTGCTTCTTGCCATGGCCTTCTTCCTTTGCTGCGCGGTTGCCAGCGCCCAGGAAGGTGATGCCCCCCAGCCTTCCACCGATAACCCCCAAGTTGCCGCCGACACCATGGGCACGGCATTGGAGTATGAGTTCACGAAAGATTTCGACGTGGTGTTCAAAGCGGTGAAGCAGGGGTTGGAGAAAGCGGGATACGAAGTTGCCTACTCCAGCAAGAAACGCCTGCTGATTGAAACGGCCTACAAAAAGTTTGCCACCGAGGATGATGATTTCTACGAAGTGATGTCGGTCTATGGCGATGTCCCCTACATCCGCTCGCCGGGATGGACGATTGGGCGGGGCAAAATCAACGTGACATTTGAGCAGTTCGAGGGGAACCGCGTGGCGGTGCGGGTGCTGGCAGTGCTCAGTGGCTACGAAAAACGGTTCACCAACCAGTGGCACTACTGGAAATCGAACGGCAAGCTGGAGGAAGAAGCGCTGGCCGCAATTGTGGAAGCTGTTGAGGCAGTGAAGGAGCCGTAACCCACGGATTGCACCGGGTGGATGGGAGCCACAATGCTCCTATCGTTTGCTGAAGAGGATTGACATTTTTTTCAACTGCACCGAAGTTTGTTGCCGGGCCATGCCACCGCATGGTGATACCATTGGGTGGTATGGCGGCTTCGGTGCAGTTTTTTTTGGCTCATCTCAAATTTCACGTTAGTGTGCGAAGGGGGAAGAAGAGCGTCTGCTTCTCGGTTCGGTGGCTCCGCTCATACTTCGACGGGGCTCAGCACGAGCGGGGACGCTGTTCGGTAGCTCGGATCATATTCTGCTCGCTAACTGTAGATGAGCCTTTCTTTTTTGTTTGGGCCGTTGGGTTTCCGCCAGCTGCAGGGCTTTCACTTGGCCGCTCACCGCTTGTTATTCCTTACCATTGGCCAATCACCTTCTTGAGAAACTTTAGCTATTTTGCCCGCCGATTGTTACGGCAGCGAATGGTATCACGGAGGGGGATAACTCTCCTACGGTTATGGTGTCATGGTGGCGCCGTATGCAGCCGTAGCTTCCGCGGTATTGCTTTGCGTTGCATCGGCTGCGGTGCACAAACTACGTTGAAGCCTTCTTGCCGAACCGAACTGACTCCATGAGACTTTTCTACCGAATCTTTCTACTTCTTGCCGGCCTGTTTAGCGCGACCACGTTGCTAACCGCTGGCCCACGGATTGAAGTTCCCCCCTCGCAAGCGCTTGGTTTAGTGCTGTGTGATTCCGTCTTGGTTGACTCCGTTAAAGTCAAGAATACTGGCGATGCTGATCTTATCATCAGCAGCACAACGCTATCGCCAAGCGGCTCGGATTTCACCATCATCCGCCCTGTGGGTTCGTTTACGGTGCGCCGTGGCGATAGTATTTATGTGGTGGTTCGCCTGAAACCCAGCGGGCTTGGGCCACGCTCGGCCACCCTAACGGTGAACAGTAACGACCCCAGCAACCCGCAACGAACGGTGGTGCTTTCGGGGGAACTGAAAGTTTACACTGCTTCGCTGGACACCACCGAGATTGACTTCGGGGAGATATGCACCAACACTATCGCCTACGATACCATCCATGTGATCTACGATGGTGGCATTGATGGCAGCATCGGGCAGATCACCCTAAGCAACGGGGCCGATGTTAAAACCTTCCAGATTATCCGCCCCGACAGCACCTCCGAATCCCGCGCCCTGAAATCACAACGGGACACGCAGCAGGTCATCGTGGCCTTCAGTCCCATCCAGCCGGGGGCGTTCAGCAACGTTCTTCAGATTCCTGTGGGCCAGTGCAACCTGATCCTTCGGGTGAATGTTCGCGGAACCGCTATTGATATTGACGCACGGCTGAACTCGGCAACCAGTGTCAATTTCGGCAAAGTGCCGGTGGGGAGGCCGCCGGCGCAAACCCCTGTCACGTTGCAGCAGTGGGGCCGCTCCAGCGGAAGGATTATTGACCTGTTCGTTCGCCCCCCGCAGTACGCCTCGGAGTTCATCCTCCCCATGGGAATTATTGGCCGCGTGTTGGGGCCATCGTTTGTGGAAACGTTCAACTTCAGCTACCGCCCAACCAAACTGCTGAAAATTGATAGCGCGTTTATGTGCATCGTCTTTGGCGGCGGTAGCTGCTTGGATACCGTCTGCGTGAAAGTCCAGGGCGAAGGGGTGGCCCCGCTTCTGCTGTTCGACCGCGCCCAGCTCTCCTACTCGGCAGATTCTTGCTCCGAGCCTGTCGAGAAAATTTTCGACACGGTGTATTTGCATAACTACGGGACCTATCCAGCAAACGTCGGGGCAGCCGGCAGTAATAATAGCCGCATCACCATTAAGGAGCCGCTGAACACCAACCTGATTCAACCCGGCGACTCGCTGCGGGTGGTGATTCAGATTGAGCCAACCAAAGCCGGGGCGACCACCGCAAAAATCACCCTGCCAACCGATGACCCCGACTCCACAAAACGGCAAATGGTGATTGATATCACCCTGAAATTGGAAAGCACCGTCATCAAGTTGCTGCTTCCCGATAGCACGCCAGTTCCTTCCGGAATTGACTTCGGCACGGCCTACGGTTGCGGCCCGCGAACCGATACCTTCCGGCTGAAAAACGCCGGCACATTGCAGGCAGTGGTCAACGGCGGGTTTACGCAGGGAACAGCCTTCAAACTTTCCCCCCCACCACCCTATCCGCTGCTTGGGAATGCGGACACCGCCATTGCGGTGTTGTTCGATCCGCCAACCCCGGGTGAGTACCGCGACACTCTTGTTTTGCAGAACGGAAGTTGCAGCGATCAAGTGATTCGTGTGGCGGTGGCGGGGCGGCGATACCAAGTTTCGCAGCAGGTTACCGGCATTGATTTCGGCCCTGCGGTGGTGGGGCAAACCCGCTACGGTTCCTCCACCTTCATCAACACCAGCCAAACTCCGCTGGATACGAAAATGCGTGTGGTGGATGCCTTCGTGCGCCCGCCAACGCCAGAGTTCGTGATCCCCTCCAAAGCTCAATTCCCGGTGGAGATTGCGCCGAACGAAGATTTCACGTTCGACCTGATGTACCAGCCAAGCGGGCCAACAACCTCCGCTGCCGAACTCTGCTTCGTCACGGAAAACCCTTGCTTGGATACCATCTGCGTACCGATCAGCGGAGCGGGAGTGCAGTCGGATATTTTCGCCCGCCAAAGCGTGCTGAACTTCGGAACCCGCTTCACCTGCCAGGGGGATACCACGCTTCAATTAGCAATCCTGAACTTGGGGAACCTGCCGTTGCAGGTGCTGGATTTGGTGCTGGGCGACCCGGGGGCCGTGGCGTTCGAGCAAGTGACCCCGGTGACAAAACCGCACCAGCTTCAGCCGAAAGATTCATTGATGGTGACCTACCGATTCACCGCCGCAAAAGCCCCGGCGGATGGGATCATCACGGCAACGCTGAAAATTATCTCGGACGATTCCCGCCAGGACACCATCAACGTGCTGCTGACCGGCCGCCGCCGCAGCTACTCGGTAAGCGCGCCCGTTTCGGTGGATTTTGGACGGACGCTGGCGGGGGTTCCGCCATCGCCAACCCGCAACGTGACGCTGGTGAACAACTCACCCGACACCGTTCGGATTGACCGATTCGATATCCGCCCACCCTACTCCATCCTGCCACCCATCCCATCCAAAATGGGACCCGGCGACACGGTGGTGCTGACAGTGGAGTTCACCCCCGCCGACACGTTGATCTACAACGACACGCTGCGGGTGATTTTTGGCGGGCTGTGCGTAGATACAACCACAACCCTGCTAACCGGCGAAGGCCGCCCACCAGTGGCCGGCTTCTCGGATATCATCATCCCCACCACCCTGACCGGCGCGCCGGGGGATACCATCCTGATCCCGATTATCCTGCAAGGCTCCAATCTGCTGGAGGAAGTTGGCGCAACAACCGTGCGGCTACGGCTACGCTACAACCACTCCATGCTGGAACCGCTGCGCTTTGCCGACGGAACCGGAAGGTTCGGCAAACAGGAAGCGACCTCCATCGCAAGGGTTTTGAACCGGACGGTGCAGGGGGATGATATGCTGTTGACGCTGGAGCTTACCAACAACCCAATCCCCACCGCGCCCGACACGTTGGGGATGATTGAAGCCGCGGTGTTGCTGGGGAACAGCACCACCACCCCAATCAGAATTGACTCGCTTGGATGGGCCGATGTGCTGATGAAGAACACTCAATCCGACGGGCTGTTCACCCTGAAAGGCTACTGCGATGCGGGGGGAAATCGCTTGCTGAAAGTATCCGGGGCGTTTGGGATTATCTCCATCAGCCCGAACCCGTTCAATCCTTCAACCGAGATTGTGTTCGAGACGGTGGAGCGCGGCCCAACAACGCTTGCCATCTACAACGCCGCAGGGCAACGGGTGGCAACCCTTGTGGACGGCCAGAACTTGCCGGTGCAAGCCCATGTCCGCTCGTGGAATGCTACTCAGTTCCCAAGCGGCCTGTACTACGCCGAACTAACAACCCCAACCCAACGAAGCCTGCGCCGATTGGTGTTGGCCAAATAAGTGGATGAACGTTGGAGTACGTGAGTTCGCCATTGGCCATTTCCATTAACCGACTCCCGATCCCCGACAACCAATCCCCGATTCCCGACAACCGAACCTTTCATGGTATCTGACTTGATACAACGATTTTTTCTCACGGCAACGTTCCTGGCGTTTGCTGCCGCCCACCACTCCTTGGCCCAGTTGCCGGAGCAGGAACCGGAGGCAACGCCAGCCGACACGCTTGCCATGCAACGGATGCAGCCGCGCTTGGGCGGGTTCATCAACCTGGGGCTGAACCTCCACACTGCCAACTTTGCTGGGCTTCCCGAAGCACCCAACTGTATGCCGCTTGATGCCGCCAGCTTTGCTGGCGGGACCTCGCTTGGCATTGGCGCGGGGGGCTTGTACGAGCTTCCGATGACACCGAAGTGGGATGCCTCGGCCCGGATAGGGGTCCAAACATTGGGGATCACCCAAACCGTTTCGGCCAACATCGGCCCGATTCGCCAAGCCGATGGAACCATTGTGGAAGGGGTGAGTGAGTACAGCCTGGAGTCGTCGCTGATGATGCTTGGCGGAACAATCTGGGCCGGGTATCGCCCGGTGGATAACCAACCGCTCACCGTTCGGTTTGGGCCGGAGCTTGGGCTGATGATCGGCAAGAGCTTCACCCAGAAGGAGCAGCTGGCCTACCCCTCAACCGCAGCGTTTGTGGGAACCGACGGCGCGGAAACCCGCGTCCGCAACCAGGTCAGTGCCGATATGCAAAACGTTGGGCTGCGCCTTGCGTTGGCCGTTGGTGTGGACTACGAACTTCCGCTCAACAACCAGAACACGCTGTTCCTGGTGCCCGAACTTAGCTACGCGCTGGGCCTGGGGGGATTGCGGAGCGATCTTGATTGGACCATCAGCCAGCTCCGGTTTGGTGCTTCGGTGAAATACTCGCTGCCGTTGCCGCCACCACCACCGCCGCCGCCGCCGCCACCGCCACCGCCGCCGCCGCCACCACCACCACCGCCGCCACCACCGCCGCCGGCATTGGCCAGCGCGTTGAACATTGCGGGGGTTGATTCCAGCGGAAGCGCGCAATCGTTCGAACGGTTGCGGGTGGAGGAGTTCATCAACACGCAGTCGCACAGCTTGCTGACGTACATTTTCTTTGATGAAAACTCATCGGAAATCCCAAGCCGCTACGTGATGTACGGCTCGGAAGCTCCGCAACGGTTCAGCATGGACTCGCTGGTAAATCGCGGGACGCTGGCGGTCTATTACCAATCGCTGAACGTGCTGGGGCTGCGGATGAGCCAAAACGCAAAAATGGACCTGACCCTGACCGGAACCAACGCCAACCGCGATGCCGAGGCCGGGAACAGCGCTCTATCCAAAGCACGTGCCGAGCGGGTGAAAGAATACTTGGTGAAAAGCTGGGGGATTGCCCCCGACCGGATTCGCGTGGAAGCGCGGAACCTGCCGTCCACCGCCAGCAACTCCGACGAGCTGGACGGCCAAGCCGAAAACCGCCGCGTGGAGATCACCACACGGAACCAGGACCTTCTGGAGCCGGTCACCACTAACGACACGCTCCGGGCTGTGAACCCGCCAGTGGTGCGGCTGCAACCGGAAGTGAAATCGGAAGCAGGGGTGAAAGAATGGGCATTGACAATCAGCCAAAGCGGACGCACGCTGAAGCAGTTCAGCGGCGAAGGTGAGGTGCCGGAGTATGTTGATTGGAACATTGCCGAAAGCCAGGGCGACGTGCCGATAACACGCGCCCCAGTTGCGGCAAACTTGGTGGTGGTTGATGAAAAAGACCAGCGGAGCCAATCGGGAAAACTGATCCAAGTGGATCAAGTCACCCTGCAACGGAAGCGAACCGAGGGCTTGGAAGATTTGGCCTTCGACCGATTCAACCTCATCACCTTCGAGTACAACCAAGCGGGGCTGTCGCCAGCAAGCCGCAAAATTGCGGAGATGATTAAAAACCGCATCTCGCCAAAATCCACCGTGAAAGTGGTTGGCTACACCGACCGCTTGGGGGATGAAGATCACAACCTGAAGCTCTCCGCCGCACGCGCAAAGCAATCGGCAAAAGCGTTGGGTATCCCGCAGGACAACGCGGTTGGCGGCGGCGAAAACACCGAGCTGTTCGACAACAACCTTCCCGAAGGGCGGTTCTACAGCCGTACCGTGGAGATCAACATCACAACCCCGATTGATGCCGGAGGAAGCCGGTAGCATTCGCAATCGCCCCGATTCCCCCCCCTCCTTTTGATCAACGGCAGCCCGGTGAATACTCCGCTGTGCGCGCAACTGCTGGCTGGCAACAACCTGCCAGCCAGTTAGGTTTCCCCCCTTCGGCGTGACTTCAGGCTTCGGGGAACATTGATAGATGAACACACTTGACCGACTGGCTACGATTATGAAAACGGCCACCTTCTTTCTGCTGATGCTTGTCGCGCTGTGCGGCGCGGCAGTTGCCCAACCACAAATCAGCTACATCATTCCCGACATCGGCGCGCCGGGGATGAACACCTACGTGGAGATTATCGGCCCCACAACCGGAACCGCCAACTTCGGGTCCGATGGCCTGTATCCCAACAACCCCGGCGATGCTGTCCGCATTGAACCAAACACCGCTGCCGATGCCGCAAAAATTGTTGTTGGCCCTGTGGTGGTAAGCTGGTCGGGGCGGATGATTGCCACACAAGTGTTCGTCAAACCCGGCGTTGCCAACGGGATCGTTCAGCTGAAAGTGACCACCGGCGCAGGAAGCAGCACGGTGGATTTTGAGATTGTCACCCCGCAAAATCTTGGGTTGATCGGCAACGGCGTTTTGGATGCCGGCTCACCCACCAACGTCATCACCATCGGCTCGGGCGGAACCGCCGGAACCCGCTCCAAACGTGGGGCGATGATCGTCCAAAGCCTTACTCTGCAGAACGGAACGTTCACCGTTAGCACCACCGATACCGACCCCAGCACCCCCGGCAATCAAGGATTCCTGCCGTTTATTCTTATCAGCAAAAAGAACATTGCCATCAACTTCGATGCGACCCTGAAACTTGATGCCACCGGGCTGGACGGAGCCGCTGGCGGCGGCGGCGGCGGCGGAAAAGTGTGCGACGGATTAAGCGGCAACAGCGGAACCAACGGCGGAAAAGGCTACACCGGCGGCGGCGGTGGCGGGCAGAACAATGCTTTGGGTGGCGACCAATACAACAATCCCGGCGAGTCATCAGGAACCAGCGGAAGCGCGCTGAACCAAGCCAAAGGTGGCGGCGGAAATTCCAGCAACTGCGGCGGCCCAGAAGGGACCGGCGGCGGAACCGGCCACCCGTTCGGGAAAGGGGGGGATGGAGCCTGCGAAGGGTTGGTGAACGGGCAGTACGGCGGCGGTTCATCCGGCAATCAAACTCAAGCGGGCGGCGGCGGCGGCTACGGGGGCAGCGGTGCGGCCGGCGGAATAGCAAGCAGCAGTGGGAAGGTGAACGGGAATATCTATGTTGTTCCGGTGGCGGGTGGTTCCGGAGGTGGGGGAGGCAACCCGCAGTCGGTGAGCGGTTGCGCGGGGGAAGGTGGCGGTGCCGGCGGCGCGGTTGCGTTGTTTGCCAACGACATCATCACAAACTCCGGCAGCATCTTTGCTCGCGGCGCAAACGCTACGGCAGGCACACCCGGCGCCGGCGGAGGCTCGGGCGGATACATTGGGCTTGGCTCCAAAATTCAAGGGGCGTTTGGCGGGTCGGGAGACACCAAAGGGGGGAACGGAACCAGCGGCGGCGGAGCCGGCGGCCAGGGGCGCGCACGCTACGATGGCTTTGTTACCAGCAACCTTACCGTCGCAAACTCCGCCAGCACCTACGTTGGGATTACCACCGACACCTTGACCTCGATGTGGCTGGGGGAACGTGCAATCACCGGAACGCGGAACGGGGCAGGGTCGGATCAGATTCGCGTTTATATCCGCAACGACAACCCGAACGCACAATGGGTGCAGTTGCCACCGCCCGCATACAACGGGCGGTTGTGGTCCATCACCCCAACATTGGCGATGCTTCAGACCGGTTCGGCAACGGGAAATTTTTACGTCTGTGCAATGCAAGGCCCCTACACCGTCACGGCCGATCCGTTCACGCAGAATCCGCAATGGGTCCTCTCGCAGTCGGCAGCCGACATCGTGAACATCCAACTGATCCCCAAAATTAAAACCGACCAACAGCAGCTTACCATCGGCCTTGTGGTCTGCAACGAGGTGCTGTTGGATACGCTTGTCGTAACCAACGAAGGGGATGCGCCGCTAACGATCACCCCTTCGATCCTTGGCCCAAACCAAACTGACTTCACCATCCTTCCCCCCTACAACGCTGGGTTCACGGTTGCGCCGGGGAGCAGTGTGGAGCTTCAAGTTCGATTTGCTCCGGCGGTGTATGGCAACAAAACCGCAACCTTGCGCCTTGCCAACAACGACCCTCGCGCCGGAAAGAATCCGACCGACATCCCACTTGCCGGATCGCGCCGGCGGATTGAGGCTTCGGTGAATAAAACACAGCTTGATTTTGGCCGGGTTTGCTTCGGGAAATGGAAAGAAGACAGTGTTGAGGTAACGTTCATCGGCGACGTAAGCGACCAGCTTGTTGGAATCCCCGCCGTGTTGGGCGCGCCGCAGCGCTTCAGCGTCACCGCCCCCGACGCAACCTCGCTTGACTTAAACGCCCCAACCGACAAGAAATGGGTGCGGATTCGGTTCCAGCCGGATGGGTCGGGCACGTTCAACGACTCGGTCCGGATCAGCGTTGGCCAATGCACCATCCCGCTGATTGTGAAGCTGCGCGGCGAAGGGGTGGACACCCGTTTGGAGTTCCAACCGCAGCCGGATACGCTTCGGTTCCGGGAAGTGCTGAACACCACCTCCACCCCGCAAAGCATCACGATTCGTGGCAGGGGGACATCCAGAGGGACCATCACGAAAGTCTATTTGGATCCGCCGAACAGCGATTTCAGCATCCCGACATCGCTGGCCGGAACAAACCTTGATCCACTGCAAACCAACGGCGGGGATGTGACATTCCGCCCAACAACAACGGCGGGTTATCCATACGTTGGCAACCTGTGCATTGTATTCGGAACCGAGTGTCCCGACACCATCTGCGTGCCGGTGACTGGCCAAGTCATCAACGCAAAACTGCTCCTCTCGCGCGATCAATTTCTGCTGGCAGCCGACACCTGTTTGGACCCACCGCTTCCGGTGAGCGACACCTTCAAACTTTCCAACCCGGGAACAATTCCGGTGAAAATTTTGAACGTCACCACACAGTTCGGCGTGGTGACGGTTGTCCCGCAAGCCGCACCCGGGGGGACTGATTTGCTACCTGGGGATTCCATCACCTTTACCGTTACGTGGCAGCCGGGGACATCAGGAACCGATGCCGTGATTATCCGAACCGATGCCACCGACCCTTCGCAGCAAACCCTGCGGATTGGCGTGACGCTGCAACGGCTGTCGTCGCGGATTGTGATCCGCAACAAGCAAGGGGGGGCGATACCAACCGAGCTTGATTTTGGCGCAGCCTTCAAATGCACTGTGCCGACGTTGGACACGATTCGGGTTGCTAACACCGGCGACTTCGCCGAAACAATCCGCGCACGCTTTGCCGACGGGCGATATTTCACGCTGGGAACCGTTCCCCCAATCACGGTTGCCCAGGGGGCCGAACGCCCGGTTTCCATCAGCTTCAACACAACGGTTCCCGGGGTGCATACCGACACGCTAATCCTAACCGACGACCGCTGCAAACGGGAAACCCGCGTGGCAGTCCGTGGCGAACTGGTGGCGTTGGATTACAGCACAACCGGCATCACCTTCGGCCAAACAAACATTGGATTTTCCAGCGGTGGCTACGCACGGCTAACCAACAACAGCGGTGTTCCGATCACCGTGGGCCAGACGCTGATCCGCCCTGCCACAGGCTCGGGTTTTATTCTTGCAAAAACCAACACGCCAACGGTGCTAAGCCCGGGAAGCAGCATCTCCGACAGCATCGTGTTCACGCCGCAGTTGGAGCAGCAGTATGCCGCCGAGTATTGCTTCATCATCACCTCACCCTGCCCCGATACGGTTTGCGTTTCGCTGGCGGGGGAAGGTATCCAGTCGGCAGTGCGGGTCACGCCAAACCCGCTTGACTTTGGCAGCAACATCCCCTGCGACGACGACACACTGACGCTGACGATTGAGAACGTTGGCACGGGGGATTTTGCGCTGAACGGGGTGACGCTTACCAACAACACCGAAAACGTGTTCGAGCAGCTTACGCAGACCTGGAACCAGACAGTGAAGCCCGGGCAGAAAGTGGAGGTTCGATATCGCTTTATCCGTGGCCGCGCAGCAACCCCGGGGGCCAAGCAAGGGATCATCACCATCTACACCAACGATGCCAAGCAACCGGTGATTCAGGTGACGATTCAGGGTGAGGTTGGGGCCGCGATTGTGGCATTGCCCGACCCCTACGATTTCGGAACAGCCGATGTCTCGGTTGGGGCGTTTGTGGATGGAAACGTCACGCTGCAAAACCGCTCCAGCAGTGATATCACCCTCACTGGCGTGCAAGCTCCAGTGCCGTTCCAAGTGGTTGGTTTTGCCCCGCCGCAAACGTTGAAGCCAGGGGAAACGATTACCGTGGCGGTGCGGTTTGCGCCAACGGATACCGGCACATTCCAACTGCCGTTGTGGATTATCCAAAACCTCCCCTGCGCCGATACCAGCATTGCAATGCTGCATGGGGTTGGCCAACGGATTCCGCAGGGGATTGCCAACATCACCATCCCCGACACCCTGCGCGGCAAACCGGGCGACCGGATATCAATCCCGCTTGTGTTGGGGAACGGATCGGAACTGACAGGGTCGGGAGCAACCACGCTGCAAGCAACGGTGCGGTTCAACGGTTCCATGCTCTACCCCGTTCGCGCCCGAAGCAAAGGGGAAACGGTGGCGGCGGGGAAAGCCGTAACCGGGGAAGCAACGGCAATCGGACGAATCACCAGCAGCAGCCTTAGCGGAAACGACCGCGTGGTGACGTTCACGATTGCCAACAACCCAATGCCAACAACCGCCCCCGACACGCTTGGATTTTTGGATGTTGTGGTGACACTGGGGAGCTCACTCAGCACACCGGTGACGTTCGACACCGTGTTCTTCAGCGACGGGAAAGCCACCGCCAGCGCAACCAGCGGGATGTTCCTGCTGGATGGATATTGCGCCGTTGGCGGCAACCGAATCGTGAAAGTCAGCGGCGCGTTCGGCATCAAGGTGGCCACGCCAAACCCGTTCAATCCCACCACCGATATTCACTTCGAGACAGTGGAGGATGGGCCGACATCGCTGGAAATTTTTGACCTGTACGGGCGGCGCGTTGCGGTGCTGGTGGGCCACCAGCCACTGCCCACCCAACCGCACATTGCGGCGTGGGATGCAAGCAACGAACCGAGCGGCATCTACTACGCAGTGCTGACCACGCCAACCCAACGAAGCATCCTGCGGCTGATGCTGCTGCGGTAGTCCCAACTGAACAGATTGGCGAAAAACAGCGGCGGGGGAACAGCGTTCCCCCGCCGCTGTTCATCCGGCTGGTTATCGTTGCTGTTTAATCTGCTTGCCCAATTCTTGCAACGTCGGTATCGCCGCATAGACTCACACTCCCCCTCTTTACTTTATCACCATGATCCTCTCAACCATTGACATCGGGACAAACACCATTTTGATGGTGACGGCGGAGGCGCGGCCAGATGGGACAATCCAGATACTTGGCGATGAACACGCGATTGCCCGGCTGGGGAAAGGGGTGGATGCAAGCCGCACAATCGTGCCGGAAACGTTCAGCCGCATGGCCGATTTCTTGCTCCGCTACCGCCAAATTGCCGAATCGCACAACGCCGAGCGAATCATTGCATTTGGAACTAGCGCGATTCGTGATGCCAGCAACCAGCAGGAATTTATTGCCCAGATGACGGAGCGAACCGGAATCACGATTGAGGTGCTGAGCGGTAATGATGAAGCCCGCTGGACCTACCGCGGCGCGTTGTTCGGGATTGCTTCGGCGGCAAGCCAATCGCCCGCCGTTGCGGTGCTGGATATTGGCGGCGGCAGCACCGAAATCGCCGTTGGAAATGGAAGCCAACTTCAGAACAGCATCAGCCTGGATATTGGTGCGGTTCGAGCCGCAGAACGCTGTTTTTCAGGCTTGCCACCCTCGGCTGCCGAGCTTGCCAACGCCCGCAAGTTTGCTTGCGCAGAGTTAGCAAAGACGTTCGAACTTCCCCCGCAAACCATTGCTGTTGGGGTGGCCGGAACGGTGACAACGCTGGGGGCAATGCACGCCGGGATGGAGCAATTCAACGCCGAAGCATTGAACGGGCGGTGGCTTCCCGCTGGCTTCATCCACTCCACAGCCGAACGGCTTGCCGGACTGACGTTGGCGGAAACCGCCGCAATCCCCCAAATCAACAGCGGACGTGCCGATATTATTCTGGCGGGGGCAATCATTTTGGATGAGTTTATGAGGCGGTATCAGCTCCCCGCGCTGATGGTCAGCACACGCGGTGTTCGCTACGGGGTGATGCTTCGCGAGTTTGGCCAGCAATCGCCACAATAGCTTTCCGCTTCTGATCCCCCCACACCCGACAACCCGTTACCGCACGTTGCCTTGCACACTCGGCAAGGGGGGCGTAAGTTTGGCTCTTTGTTTTTCACACTATCCCTTTTCAGCAGTAATATACTCCAAACAGAGTGGCTTGCGAAAAACTCAATCACTGTCATTCCCGCGAAAGCGGGAATCCATAGCGCACCTGGCTGAGTAGAGTTTCGCAAACCAATTTGCGCCGAGTATAGAAGCTGCGCCAGCCCCCTGATGACCTTCCAAGTAGGAAGCAGTTGCTGGGGGATGAGCCAGCTTGGTTGCACACTTTTTGCACGATGAACAACATCCGCAATTTCTGCATCATTGCCCACATAGATCATGGCAAATCCACGCTTGCCGACCGCCTGTTGGAAACCACCGGGCGCGTCACCGCACGCGAGATGACCATGAACCAGATTTTGGACGATAACCCGCTGGAGCAGGAGCGGGGGATCACCATCAAGCTGCACGCAATCCAGATGGATTACCGCCGCCCCAACAGCACCGGCGACGCAGCCACCTACAGCCTGAACCTGATTGACACGCCGGGCCACGTGGATTTCAGCTACGAAGTCTCCCGCTCGCTGGCCGCGTGCGAAGGTGCGCTGCTGGTTGTGGATGCAACGCAGGGGGTGGAAGCTCAAACCATTGCGAATCTTTATCTGGCGATTGATGCTGGGTTGGAGATCATTCCGGTCATCAACAAAATTGATCTTCCTTCGGCCACCACCACGCTGGAAGGGGTGAAGCAGCAGGTGATTGATCTGCTGGGCTGCAAGGAGGAAGAGATGATCCTTGCTTCGGCAAAAGCCGGGATTGGGATCGAGGAAATTTTGGAGGCGATTGTGCAGCGCATCCCGCCGCCACGCGGCAACCCCGATGCGCCGCTGCGTGCGCTGATCTTCGACTCACTGTTCGACAGCTACCGCGGAACCATCACCTACGTCCGTGTGGTGGATGGGACACTTCGGGAGGATGACAAAATCAAGTTCATGTACACCGGTGCCGAGTTCACGGTGGAGGAAGCGGGGATGCTGCACATCAGCCGCGTCAGAACAAAGGAGATTCCGTGCGGAGGGGTGGGATATTTCACTGCGGCAATCAAGGATGTGAAGGATACGAAAGTGGGGGACACCGTCACGCTAACCCGTGGCGGCGCCCAGGACCCCATCCCCGGTTTCCGCGAAGTGAAGCCGATGGTGTTTGCGGGCATCTACCCAGCCATGTCCGACGACTACGAGACGCTTCGCGACTCCCTCTCGAAACTCACCCTGAACGATTCGGCAATCACCTACGAGCCGGAGACCTCCACCGCGCTTGGGTTCGGTTTCCGCTGCGGTTTTTTGGGGATGCTTCACATGGAGATTGTGCAGGAGCGGTTGGAGCGTGAGTTCAACCAAACCATCGTCACCACCATTCCCAACGTGGAGTATCAGGTGACAAAAACCAACGGCGAGCAGGTGCTGGTTGATAACCCGGCGGACCTTCCCCCCCCTGGGCTGATTGATATTGTTGAGGAGCCGTACATCCGGGCGCAGATCATCTGCCCGGCGGAGTACATCGGCGTTGTCACCAAGCTCTGCATCGAGCGGCGCGGCATTTACAAGAACACCAGCTACCTCTCCTCCACCCGCGTAGATATCACGTTCGAGATACCGCTGGCCGAGGTGATTTTTGATTTTTACGACAAACTAAAATCCGCCTCGCGCGGGTATGCCTCGTTCGATTATGAGGTGATCGGGATGCGGGAAGGGGATTTGGTGAAGTTGGACATCCTGCTGAGCAACGAGCCGGTAGATGCGCTCTCGATTATTATCCACCGCGACAAGGCATATTTCTACGGGCGGAAACTTTGCGCAAAACTTCGCGAACTGATCCCGCGCCACATGTTCGAGATTCCGGTGCAGGCGGCGATTGGCGCAAAAGTGATTGCCCGCGAAACCATCAAAGCGCTTCGCAAGGACGTGCTGGCCAAATGCTACGGCGGCGACATCAGCCGCAAGCGGAAGCTGATTGAGAAGCAGAAAGAAGGGAAGAAGCGAATGAAGCAAGTGGGCGCGGTGGAAATTCCGCAGGAAGCATTTTTAGCTGTGCTCTCGATGGATGAATAAACAGAATGGGGGGAATGGAGGTGCCGGGGAATTCTCAGCCTTGCTCACGCCGTCTCAATGCCTTCTGAACCACTGCTTCCGCGCCGCCGATTTCGGACCCGATACCTTCTGTTGGGGGTTGCGTTGCTGGCTCTGCTCCCCTTCAGCCCGTTGTTGATCTTTGGAATTATCGGGTTGGTTGTTCCTGGTTTGAATGCCTACTCCATCCCAACCGATGCAATGCAATCGGCCCTGATGTTGGGGGATTACATTGTTGCGTCCACCAGCGGCGGCGCGCCGGAGCATGGCAAGGTTATCATCTTCGAGTTCCCGGGAAACCGCGATCAGGTTGAACCCGATTTGCCGCAGAAATATCTGGAGCGTTGCGTTGCCATTGCTGGCGATACCGTCCAGATTATCAACAACGTTGTGTGGGTAAACGGCAAACCGCAGCGGCCCCCGGCAGCCGTCACCTTCGACTCCGCATTGGCCACGCTACCGGGCGGCGATGCGGTCAGAAGTTTCCCCAAAAGCATCGGCTTCACCCGCGACAACTGGGGGCCGATGCGGGTTCCGAAAAAAGGGGATGTGATTCAGCTGGACGCGGGGACGCTGGATGCTTGGCAGATATTCATCCGCCGCGAAGGGCACACAGCGGAGCAGCGTGGAGCCGAGATCAGCATTGACGGGCGGCCAGCAACATCCTACCAGGTTGAGCACGACTACTGCTTTGGTTTGGGGGATAACCGTTGGAACTCCATGGACAGCCGCTACTGGGGGTTCATCCCGTACGATGCCATTGTTGGCAGGCCACTGTTTGTCTATTGGTCCTGGCCAACCGCCGCCGACCGCAACAAGGATGGAGTTCCCAACCAGTACGACCCCGAAGAAGCGTTATCGCTGTGGGAACGGATTGCGGCAATTCGCTGGGGGCGGATGTTCCAATCAATTGAGTAAGCAACCGAGAGCAAATAACAACTGAGCGCAGATATATGAACCCAGAGGAACGGAAACAGATTTTGAGCGGGAAGAAAGCAACCGCACGCCCCGGAACTACCAACCAGAATGCAACGGATTCAGCCGGGAAGCCAGTCCAGCAAAAGCTCACATTCGGGCAAGAGCTGTGGTCCTGGACCAAAACTATCTTCAGTTCGCTGCTGATTGTGATGGTGATTAACGGCATCCTGATTGCCAGCTTCGTAGTCCCCACCGGCTCGATGGAGAACGAGGTGCTGCCGGGGGATTTTCTGTTCGTCAATCGCTTCATCTACGGTGGTTCGTCGCCGCAGACGATTCCCTTCTTCAACATTCCCCTCCCCTATTTCACCCTTCCTGGATTGCGCGACCCGCAAAAAGGTGATGTGATCGTCTTCATTTTTCCCGGGGGACGCAGTGATGTGAAGGCCCGCGATTTTCAGTACTACCTAAAACGCTGCGTGGCCACCGCCGGCGACACCTTGCAGATTATCAACACCAAAATTTATATCAATGGAGTTGAGCAACCGCTGCCGGAGTCGGCAAAATTCGACCCTTTGCTCAGCACACCAAGCTCGGGCGATGCAAGCCAAACCTTCCCCGACGGCTACGGTTTCACCCGCGACAACTGGGGGCCGATGCGCATCCCCCAAAAAGGGGACATCATTCCGCTGAACGACTCCACCTACCGGGCGTGGCGGATTTTTGTGATGCGGGAGGGGCACGAAGTTGAGCGAAATGGAGAGATCATCAACGTTGACGGGAAGCCAGTTACCTCCTACACCGTGGAGCGGGATTACTGCTTTGGAATGGGGGACAACCGGTGGAACTCGCTGGACAGCCGCTATTGGGGTTTTGTTCCGATGGATGATGTGATTGGAACTCCGCTCATCGTCTATTGGTCGTGGCCGGTGGCCGTTGACCGTGATGGAGATGGGATTGCCAACACCGAAAATCCCGCCGAGCAAACCAGCTTCTGGGAGAAGCTGGGATCCATCCGTTGGGGCCGCCTTTTCAATGTGATTGATTAACTCGCCGGCACGGTTGTTCCGGGGGGAAGTACAAATCAACTCAACGGTTTCTGCAACGATCTTTTAGCGGCTGCAGGGCGCGCTAACCTTTTTTTCTACACGTTCGTTGTTCGCTTTGGCCGTAAGTTCCTTGCAATCAATACAGTGAACATGCGGGGTCCCTTGTGCGCTTGCAGAAAGACCCCCAATAACTTTCAGAGGGCTTCGGTGCATTCCTTGACAGAACGAAAGCAACACCAGGCATCTATTCCTGATGATGAGCTGCTGCGTCAGCTTGTTGCCGGCGATAAATCGGCGTTCGTCATACTGTACGATCGCTATCGCCAGCGGCTGTTCACCTATTGCTGCCGGATGATGGGTGACCGCGAGTTAGCAAAAGATGCCTTGCAAGAATCATTGTTGAAAGCCTTTCAGAAGGCAGCCATGTACGAGCAGGGAACCAACGTTGCCGCTTGGTTGTTCAGAATGACCCGCAACACCTGCATTGATATGCTGCGAACCCTGAAAGTGCATGAACCGCTTGATGGCTTGCAAATTCCTATTGAGGAGCAACCACAGGATGTGATGTTGCAGGAGGTTCTAACAGCCGAGATTGAGAAGCTGCCGGAAATCTACCGGGAAGCGGTTGTCCTGCGCGATGTCCACGGGCATTCCTATGAGGAGATCGCCCAAATTGTTGGCACGCCCGTTTCCACAATCAAATTCCGCATCTTCAAAGCTCGCGACACGCTTCGCCAACGGCTTGCAGTCTATTTAGAAGACATGCGATAAGCAGCCCCCCGGCGGGCACGGAAGGCGGGCACGGAACAGATGACCCATTACTGCTGGATGAAGATGATGCTGCAACCACTCTCTTACCTTCCATCAGCCCGATGACAACGAACGTATTCCACAGCAATTTGCTGGACGACGATGAACGAAGATATCTACCTACTACTTGACGACGACTTGTCGGATACTGATTCGGCAGTGCTGTTCCGGCAGCTTTCCGAAAACAGCCAAGAGCGATTAGCATTCCGCCAGCAACTTCGGTTGCACAGCGCGCTAAGCAATAACCAGCATTTTAACGGCCTGACCGCCACCGAAGATGCCGACCTTCTATCACGGCTTGCACCATCTATCGGGTTGGAGCCAGCGGCTCCAGTAGCCGTTACCGCTGTGCAACCAGCCGCAGGCTTGGCAATAAGCGCACCTTCGGCCGCAGCCAGTTGGTTCACGGGTCGTGCGTTGGTGATGCTGCTGGTTGGGTTTGTGATTGGCGTGGGAATTGGGATTCCCGCCAGCAAAGCACTCTTCAGCAACAGCAACGAACCCGCCGCAGTGGTGAAGGCCACCACACCGCAGCCGCAGCCAATGCCAACCGCAACAGCAATCAACCGCGACTCGCTTGTTACTGCCCTGCGCGACTCGATTCGCACAGAAATGGAGCAAGCCGCCGAGCTGCAGAAACAGCAGCCCCGGAAAAAAGTGAGTCGGCGGAAACTTCTCCACAAAAACCAACCGGTTACCGGGGAATAGCGCAACCGAACTTCAACTTCAAGCAACACAAAGCCCGGCGATGCCAACGCATCAGCCGGGCTTTCTTTTCTTATGTTCGCCACCGTTATGGATGACTTTCACTTGCACCTTATCACCGGGGAAACAATCCCCATTTCTGCCCTTGAGTTTGCCACCAGCCGAAGCGGTGGGCCGGGGGGGCAAAACGTCAACAAAGTGGAGACGAAAGTTGAGGTCCGCTTTGCCGTTGCCGAAGCCCACTGGCTGCGCGAAAGCACACGGCAACGGCTGGCCGAAAAATTAGCCAACCGGTTAGACTCGCTGGGCCGCATCCGCATTGCCAGCAGCACCGAGCGATCCCAGCTTGGCAACCGCTACCGTGTGTTGGAACGATTGGAACGGCTTATCAACGATGCGCTGGAAATTGAAAAACCCCGCATCGCCACGCGCCCTTCGCGTGCGGTGGTTGCGCGCCGATTGGAGACGAAGCGCAAAACCTCAGCAAAAAAATCTGACCGGCGATGGAAGCCGGATGAGTAGCCGCTCCGGCTCACCACTTCACCACAACGGATTTCACGTTCACAAACTCGCGGATTCCGAACTCACCTAACTCGCGCCCCATTCCGCTGGCTTTTACTCCACCGAACGGCAATCGTGGGTCCGATTTCACCATATCGTTGATAAACACCGAACCAACCTCAAGCTCGCGGATGAACCGCTCTTGTTCCCCTTCGTCGGCGGTCCAAGCCGAGGCCCCCAAGCCAAAGCGGGAGTTGTTGGCAATCGCGATTGCTTCGCTGATGTCGGCAGCGCGGATTAGCACGGCAACCGGCCCAAATGTTTCTTCATCAAACCCCGCCATTCCCGGGCGCACATCGCTTAGCAAGGTGGGGGGGTAGAAATATCCACGCCCCTCCATTTTTTTCCCGCCCACAACCAGCCGTGCCCCGGCAGCAACTGAGTTGGCCACTTGCTTGTGAAGCTCCTCAACAAACTCTGGACGTGCCAGCGGGCCAATATCTACCGAACGCTCCATTGGGTCGCCGATATTTAAGGCCGCCAGCCCCTGGGCAAACTGCCGTTCCACTTGGTCGAACACTTCGGTGTGAACAATAAACCGCTTTGCAGCAATGCAGCTTTGGCCGTTGTTGATGGTGCGTGCCGTCACCGCAGTTTTCACTGCCGCGTCAATGTCGGCGCTGGGCATGATGATGAACGGGTCGCTTCCGCCAAGTTCTAACACCACTTTCTTCAGGTTGCGCCCGGCGGCGGCCCCCACATTTCTTCCGGCCCCTTCGCTTCCGGTTAGCGTGACGGCAGCAACCCTGGGGTCGCCGATGATTTTCTCCACCGCAGGTGACTTCACCAACAACGTCTGGAAAGCTCCATCCGGGAAGCCAGCATGAAGGAAAATTTGTTCGATAGCCAATGCCGACATCGGTACGTTCGAGGCATGTTTCAGCAGCGCGACGTTCCCGGCCATCAACGCCGGCGCGGCAAACCGAAAGACTTGCCAAAAGGGGAAATTCCACGGCATCACCGCCAGCACCGCGCCCAACGGCTGGAATGCCACGAAGCTGCGGCCAGCGTCGGTGTCAATCGTCTGGTCGCTCAGGAAAAACTCCGCTTGGTCGGCATAAAACTCACAAACCCACGCGCATTTTTCCACCTCCGATTCGGCAGCGGCAATGGTTTTTCCCATTTCGCGGGTCATGGTTTCGGCGTAGTTCGTTTTCCGCATTCGCAGCAGCATTGCGGCGCGGCGCATCCATTCGGCACGCTTGGCAAAGGTGGTGCGGCGGTAGCTGACCGCCGTGCTGGCGGCAAGGCTCAGTTTGGCTTCAAGGTCGCGGTCTTTCAGTTCGGGATACTCGGCAATCTGCTGGCCGGTGGCAGGATTGATGGAACGCATGGCAGTTGGTTAGAAATGGTTGAACGGATGGTTCTGAAAGGTTGCTTGGATAGGGGGGCGGTTGGTTGCAGAAACGAAGCAGAAGTCAGGAAGGTTTGTGCGCAGAAGCGGGAGCGTGACAGCAGCATCTTATGCCGTTGGAAGCTGATTGCCGTTTGCGTTGGTGCCGGAAGAATCGAGCCTGGTGCGAAGGCGTTGCGGGGCGAAGGCAAGCATCACCAAGCCCACGCCAATCACCACAAACTCCCGCGCACGTTTCACCACCGCAAGCTGTGCCGACGCGCCAACTGGGTTAGCGATTCCGTGAACCGTCATCAGGCCGGTGATTGCCCAATCTTGCCCGCCAATCCCAATCGGCAGGATAAAAATCACCATGCGGATCACACAGCTTACAGCATCAATCGCAAAGGCTTGGGTGAAGGTGGCCTCAACGCCCAAGAAGTGGAGAATCAAGTAGGCTTCCACCCCGTTCAGCGACCACGAAAGGAAACCGCAGAACACCCCCGCCACCAGTTTCCCCCCTTGCTGCCGTCCGGCGGTGGCAATCAACTGCTCGATGCTGTGGGCTTCGGCAACAAGGCGGTTCCAAAGGTGGCCCCAGCGTCCTTCGCGTTCGGTGGGGACCAAAAAACGGAGCATCGGCTGGAACCAGATCATGGCCCCAAGCAGCGAGAGCATCAGCAGAAGGATCACCCCAACAACCCCCAACACCAGCAACCCAAAATGTTCGGTTCCAAAAATTGCTTCGCTGCGGCCGCTCAGCACGGCGTAGCTGAACAACACACCAATCACCACATACAGCACTTGCCCAACGATGATGCAAAACTTTGCCAGAAGGAAGGAGGTTGTGGCCTCGGCAGCCGTCATGGTGGTGGTGCGAAGCAGGTGCATCACCTTCATCGGTTCGCCAATCACCGCGCCGCCAGGAAGGATATTGGTCAGTGATTCGCACCGCAACCGGATTGCCGTCAGCGTCCAGAAGGAAGGGCGTTTTGCGCCGCAAACCAGCCACCAACTGAAGGTATCCAGCGAGTAGTTGATGGAGGTAAGAACCAACAGCACCAACGCCAGCAGCAGCAGTGCGGTTCCGGCATCGGCAACGCCGGCAAAACTGACGTTGCGCGCCAAGTAGGCAAACATTCCAATGCCCGCGGCCGCCAGCACCCCTTGCAGAATCCGCCCTGCGGTTGGGCGTGGCCACGCCCCCCTTTCAGGAATCGGGTCGGTTGTTGGCAGCGGCTGATTCATCGTGGGGCAAAAAAAGGAGGAACGGAGGGAAATAGAAAGGGAAAAAATGAAGGATAGAGTTGGTTGGAACAGCGTGGAAGAAGCAACCCTCCCTAGCCGGCGGCTGTGGCTACAACCGCTGGCCAGTTTCAGCAAACGGGTGAACTCTATCACTTTGCACGCGCAGCCACACTTGGTCGCCGTAGCGGATGTGGCAATCGGGGCTGACCGCAGCAATCGCCATTCCGCCACCCGTTGGGAAGTGGATCAGCGTTTGGTTGCCAAGCGTCTCCACAACGTTCACCGCAACCGGAAACCCGAACGGGTCGCCCGATTCTGTCAGCAAAAAATGTTCGGGACGGATACCGAGCGTGGTTGCTGGCAGCGTGGCCGGATTGAGTTGCTCCAGCGGGATGCGGGCCCCCTGCTCCCCTTTCTGCACAAACCATGTCTTCTCACCTTCGGTCTTGGCTTCCCCCTCAAAAAAATTCATGGCTGGGGTGCCGATAAATCCCGCCACAAATCGGTTTGCGGGATTGTTGTACAGCTCCAGCGGGCTGGCGATTTGCTGCACTTCGCCGCGATCCATCACCACAATCTGGTCGGCCATGGTCATGGCTTCCACTTGGTCGTGGGTGACGTAGATGCTGGTGGCGTTCAGTTGATGATGAAGTTTTTGAAGCTCAGCACGGGTTTGGCTGCGGAGCTTGGCATCAAGGTTGGAAAGGGGTTCATCGAACAGAAAAACTTTTGGGTTGCGGACAATCGCCCGCCCCAACGCAACGCGCTGGCGTTGCCCGCCGGAGAGCGCTTTTGGTTTCCGTTCCAGCAGCGGCTCAAGCTCCAGCATTCGCGCCACCTCCATCACCCGGCGTTGCCGTTCATCTTTGGCGACCTTCCGCATCTTCAGGGCGAACTCCATGTTTTGGCGGACGGTCATGTGGGGATAGAGCGCGTAGTTCTGGAAGACCATCGCGATGTCGCGATCCTTCGGGTGGACGTTGTTCACCACGCGGCCGCCGATTGCGATTTCGCCGCTGGTGGCGGTTTCAAGCCCGGCAATCATCCGCAACGTGGTGGACTTGCCGCAGCCGGACGGCCCAACAATCACCAAAAATTTCCCGTCGGGAAGATCGAAGGAAACGGAGTTGACAGCAACAGTTCCGTCGTCGAACTGCTTGGTAACGTTATTCAGTGTGACCTGGGCCATGAATTGGGGATAGGAGAAAGGACTTTTTTTGGACGGCGCAATCTAAGCAGAATAGGCCAAACGGTTCCGTGGTTGCGAACTCCTTCCGCGCCTTCCCAGAAACTCCATTGCTACTTCCTTTGCGATTCCCATCAGGGTGTCCATTTCTCGGTTTTTGGGTAGAAGGTTTGCCAAGCGTGCCAGTATTGTTGCCATGCCACTACCGGCTGAAGTTTCTGGCCGGCATACGTTCCTTCAACACACTCACCGTTCCAGTTCCAGACTGAGTTGGTTTCGGTGTCGGTTAGGCGGTGCTGGGCGGAGTCCATTCGGAAGGTGAGTTGCTGGCCGTTCACGGTGCGGTTCCACGCGGTGAAGGAGAGGGAGTCGGAAGCAACGGCAATCATCACCGGCTGATCCCCCACGGCATCGTTCACCACACGGGCGGCAACCAAGTTGCTCCAGAGATACGCTTTCGCGGCGGTTCCCGATGCGCTGCCCCCCGAGGTCACACCAACAACCCAGCTATTCGGATTCCACCCCTCTTTCTTCGGCTGAAACCGGTCGTAGTTTTCAGTTTGCTTGTAGCCTTCGCGGCTGAATTCGGCTCCATCCGGTTGGGCAATCAAGCTGGTGGGATGAAGTTCCAGCCAGAGCTTCAGGGTCATCTGCTCCGATGGAACAATCGGAAGCCGTTTCCCTTTCATCGGCCCGGTGGCAGCTTCGCCGGTTGCTTGATACCACCAGCTTCCGGTGGTCTGATCTTCAAACACAGCGTTGTAGTGGTTGGCCCCCACCAAACGGAACGTCAGCTGCTGGTTATCCACCACCGGCTGATAGACCGCTCCGGTGCGGCACATGCTGCAGTAGGTGGCCCACAGTTTCAGCGCGCCAATGGAGTCGCTAACGCGGTGGTGGTAGGCAAGGTAATTCACGGGATAGGCCTTCGCAACGCCGTTGTGCTGAATGCCAATCACCAACGCATCCAGCGGAACGCGGTTGTCGGCAGCGGGGGCCATTCGCAGCAAGGCAGGCTCGCGGAAGATGTTGCTGGCCGATGCCGCAAACGTGGTGAAATAAAACACCACAATGCAGAAAACACTGAACATCACGATGCTAACACGGCGCAGGATGGTTCCGTTCACAAAGCCCTTCACTACCGGCCCGATAATCAGCAAAAGCCCAAGAATCCGAAGCGGCGTAACCCACGCATGCAACAAGTATGCAACGTCAATCGAGTTCAGCTCTTGGCTGCCGGGAAACGGCATCAGCAGGTAGGTTTGCAACATCCCGGGAACCAATAGAAAAATCAGGCCGGGCAGGAACATGTACTTGTAGAATCGCTCCAGCGGAAAGGAGCGGGCGGCAGTTTCGGTGATTGTTTTGCTCATAAAGGTTAGTTGAAATTCGCCGCGAAGTTACGAGGTTTGAGCCTTACCGAAGCGACCACTACATCACAAAACAGAATGGAAGATCGGTGGCTTCAATATCCGGTGGCTCCGCTCATACTTCGACTACTTCGACAAGCTCAGCATAAGCGGCAGCATGAGCAGGAGCGATATTCGGCAGTTCGAATCATGCTTTGCAGGCGAACTCTATCTGGGCCAACGAACCCGGCGGAACGTTGGCCTTGCTGGCGTTGGTGTTGTTTGGCCGCGATTTACTGCGGCTGGATTGGTGAGTGTAGCGTGTATTCGTTGTTCTGCTCGTTGGTTTCCAACACTTCGTCGCCGCTGTCCACATACACGCGCGCGCTGAACGGGCGGTAATCAATTCCCGATGGAATCGGAATCTGGTATTGATGCACGCCGCCAGCCGCCAACGTCGGGATGATGAGCATCACATCCTTGCTCACGTAGCTTTGTGGCTCCTGGTAGTTCCCATCGCCGTAGCAGCAAGCGTAGTAGCTGATGACCACCTTCAGCGAGCAAACCTTCGTTGAATTCCCCTGGCCCAGATTGTAGATTTTCAAGTTGATGGTGCGCCCGGCTCCGCTTCCTCCAACCCATGCAACATTGGTTTTTAGATCCGGCAACTTCACCTGCAACTTCGGTTGCTGGGCCTGGACCGTTGGCTGGGTTGGAGTTCGGATTGGCCCGATCGCTCCTTTCGGTTGCGGTTGCTGGGCAAGCAGGGTGCTGGCAAACAGCAGTGTTGTGGCGGCGGTCATCATCGTCGTGGTCATCGTCATTGTCCTAATCATGGTGGCTCCTGTGTGTATGTGGTTACGGAATTGGCTTGGTTCTGGCGTGCCCGCTGGGGGCGCGCCAACTTGGTGTTGTGGTCTATTTTCTCACTCTATCTGCTCTCCAGTTTTTTTCATTTCTGACGGCTCTCTTGGCTCAGCTCACTTCCACACTCGGTGCAGAAAAAGGCGATTGGGTGGCGCACCGCTGCACCGCAAGCTGGGCATCGTTGCTGGTCAGGTTTTTGCTGCGGCTGGCGATCGTGAAATTGGCCGCCACAGCGTGGGCAGAACTGTTCGCCACAATATCCAGCAGTTCCGCAGTTGCCGCAGATGGGAATGCCCAGGAACTGAACTCGTCCAAGTGTCTGTTCGTCTGGCAATAGGTTGGAGCTGTGCAGCATAGAAATCACTGTTGGCTGGTCTTCCCTGATGTTGATGTTCAAGATATCAGCCAACGATAACAGCCGCCCAAGCGGGCGATAACAGTTTCCCCAAAAAAATTCCTGTTGCAAACCACATCACCCCGATTGTGGCAGCATTGCATTCCACATCTTTGCAGAAGCATGAACCCAGCTCTATTTCTGGACCGCGACGGAATCATCAACCGCCGCCGCGTGGATGACTACGTGAAGCGTTGGGAAGAATTTGAATTTCTTCCCGACATCTTCGGGCTGCTTCCAAAAGCGCACGCAGCTGGGTTTGTGGTGATTGTGGTGACAAACCAACGGGGCATTGCACGCGGGTTGATGACCGAGCAAGACCTTGCCGAAATCCACCGCCAGATGCAGCAGGAACTTCAGCAGCGGACAGGGCACAGGGTGGATGCTATCTACCACTGCCCCCACGGCCGCGCCGACGGTTGCGACTGCCGCAAACCAAAGCCCGGAATGCTGTTGCAAGCCGCCGCTGAACACAACATCTCACTTGCCGAATCATGGCTGGTGGGCGATTCGGAATCGGACGTTCAGGCGGGAATTGCGGCGGGTTGCCGCGCGGTGTTGGTGGATGCAGCCGCCCCCACCTCCACAGTTGCCGAAACCGTTGCCGAATCGGTGGCGACCACGCTGGCCTCAGCTTGGAAGTACATCAACACACACGCCACCCGTGGCAAATCGCAGAATCTCATCTCTTCCAAACATCAGTAACCTCCATCTTCATGTTTGTCCCCACAGCCATTCAGCAACCAACGCCGCAAGAACTGCAACTCACCTGGTCCGATGACCAGACTTTTACGCTAACGCTTCAGCAGCTTCGCGATGCCTGCCCGTGCGCCAACTGCAAGGGGGAGACAATTTTGGGTGTGTACTACCCGCCGGTCAAGCTCCCGATGTTCACGCCGGGGATGTACGAGATTGAAGCCATTGAGCCGGTGGGGAATTACGCCATTCAAGTCCGCTGGCGCGACGGCCACCACACAGGGATTTATAGTTGGGAACAGTTGCGGGGATTGTGCGAAGCACCGGAGGCGGAGTGAAAGGAGGATGAAGACCCATGAGAAGTAGAAGAATGGTTTCCTTACTTCAGAAAAAATTCCCACGTTGAAAACCAACCCAGCAAAGCAACTCTAACTTCTTAACCAAGATGACCAACGCTACTTTGGCACTATCGCTGCGGGGGGGGCGCATTGAAGGGTGGCATCGCGGCTCGGTAGCCATTACCGACCCTGATGGCCGCCTTCTCTTCTCGGCTGGCGATCCCACCATGTCCACCTACCTCCGCTCATCTATCAAGATGATTCAAGCAATCCCCGTGGTGCGTAGCGGGGCTGCCGACCGTTTCAGTTTCAGCGATGCAGAGCTTGCTATCTGCTGCGCAAGCCACGACGGCGCGGGCTATCACTTGCAAACCGTCAGTGGGATGTTGGCAACATTGGGGCTAACAGAATCTGCACTCCGTTGCGGCGGCCACGATCCCCACGACCGCACCGAGCTTGGCCGCTTGGTCTGCGACCACCGCAAACCGGGCGCGCTGTACAACAACTGCTCCGGCAAACACACCGGAATGCTGGCCGCTTGTTTGGCAAAAGGGTGGCCAATCGAAAACTACCTTGCTGCCGACCACCCACTTCAGCAGTGGATATTGGAGTTGATGGCGGAATACACTGGGGTTCCAACCGAGCAGATCGATACGGCGACTGATGGCTGTTCGCTGCCAACATTCTACGTCCCGCTTCTGGCCGCAAGCCGCACTGCTGCCCGCTTTGTTGCCGATGCGATTGCTGGCGACCAGGCTTGCAGCCGAATTATGCAAGCCGTGGCCGCCCACCCAGAGATGATTAACGCGCATGGTGGATTCGATACCGAGCTGGTGCGGGTGATGGCCGGGGCGGGAATAGCAAAGCGTGGGGCGATGGCAATTTTTGTGGTAGGGGTCAACAGCCGCAAGCATGGCCCGATTGGGGTGGCCGTGAAATTGGAAGAAGGGGATATGGCCCCAATGCCCCCGGCGGTGATGCGAGCGTTGGAAATAGCCGAGATATTCACCCCCGAACAGCTTGCCCAACTTGAGCGGTTCCGCCGGATTGAGCTAAAAAACTGGAACGGAATCAGCGTGGGGGAGATTCGGGGGGAGTATGAGATGGAGAGGCAGGGATAACCATGATTGAGTAGTTCGGCTATGTCCTACGGCCCATTTTCCCCTTGCTCTTCCCCCATCACCCTTACCCAAAAGTTTTTGCTGCTGGGGGCTGTGGTGTCCGGTTTACGACCAGCAACGGCGTAGCCGCCAGTGCGTGTTTGGCGGACGGTGAATTGTCCTTGATTTTTAAAATCTGGAAACCACTTTTGCCACCGCACCTTTGCATCCGGCCCAAACTTCATCATCCAATAACTCCGCTTAGGGCCGTAGCCGCCAACCACACAGCCACCATCGTTGGTGACATCAATGGAGGTTGCTCCCTCAACTTCGGGGCTGCCCAAGATTTGGCTCCATTCTATCCAACCCAAGCCGTTTACTTTGGCTACCCAAACATCACGCTGCCCAGCAAAGCCCGGGGCTTGGGGAGCTTCGGTGTAGCCGGCAATCATGTAGCCGCCATCGTGCGTTGGCTGGATTTCGTTGAAGTGGCTTGCCCAAGCCAGCCGGTAGTAATCGCGCTCCCACAGCATCTCCCCAGCGCTATCTAACCGCAGAAGGCGGGCGTTATCGGTGATAACCAGATATCCACCATCGGGTGTTTGGCAAACCCCCTCTGCAGATTCCCAGCCAATACCACCGTACAATTTCTCCCACTCAGTTTCCCCTTCCGCATTCAATTTGATAATCCAGTAATCTGCCGAGCGGTGTTGCGTGCGGTCGGGGATTAGGCTATCGGCCGAATTTGAGCATCCCACAGCAATTACTCCACCATCGTGTGTTGGCTTTATGTCATACAGAAGATCGTTCCCCAAACCACCGAAAGCTCTAGTCCAAAGTGTTGTGCCGTCGGCACGGAGCCGAGCAATCATGGAATTGTGGCCTTTGTAGGTTCCGCTGCTATCATGCAAGATCACATCCCCCGTCACCACAAAGCCGCCATCGGGCATTTGGGCAACGGATTCCGCACGGGCATTCCCCCATTCACGAAATCGCCGTTTCCATTCCACCTTGCCACCGCTTGATAGTTTGGTAATAAGCCAGTGAAACTGCCCTGCAATAGTGCCATGTTTGGGGAGCGTATCCAGCTCATCGGTTGTTGCCCGACCAGCAATAATGAATCCGTCGTCGGTGGTTTGTTCCAAGCTCCAAGCCCAATCTCCGGCAAGGGAGACCTCCCATGTGGTGGTGGATTGCGAACGAAGTGCGATTGGGAAAAGAATCAACAGAACGATGATAGATATTTTCATGGCCGTAGCTCCGTGCTAAGTTTTGCAACCCAGAAGTAGCGGTGATCTTCCTGGGTTCTGCCTTTTGCCCCAGCAAGCACAACACAACCATCGCGGGTGTTGCGGACAGAGATACGCCCTTGCCCAAATTTTTGGAACTGTTTCTTCCACTGCATGGCTCCGGTAGCGGTGATTTTCATAACCCACAAACTGAAGTCAGGGCCATACCCGGTTGCCACAAAACTGCCATCGTGGGTTGGGTCAATGGAGGTTGCGGCTTCGACGTTGGATCCCCCCATCACCAATTCCCATTGAATCCACCCCATGTCGGTGAGTTTCACAATCCACAGATCGCGCCATCCACCAAAGCCGGGGGCTTTCTCCGATTCGGTATAGCCAGCAACCACGTAACCGCCGTCGTCTGTCAGCTGAATTTCGTTGAACGTGTCGTCCCAGTGGCGGTGGTGGTCGCGCTGCCACAAGATGCTTCCGTCTGGCGATAGCCGCACGACTTGCGCCCCTTCGCCCACAACAATGTATCCGCCGTCGCGTGTTTGCCGCACGCTGTTGCCGCTTTCGTGGTTGCTTCCGCCAACAGTTGTTTGCCACTGAATATCACCATCGGCAGCCAATTTGATAACCCAGTAATCAGTAGCACGCCGCTCTTGGGGGTTGGGGATTAGGCTGTCTGCAGAGTTAGATGTCCCGGCAGCAATACATCCACCGTCGGTGGTAGCTTCAATTGAGTATAGAACCTCATTCCCAACCCCGCCGATTGTTTTCGACCAGACGGTTGCGCCGTTGGCATCCAACTTTACGATCATCGCATCCGCGTTGCGGTAGCGGCGGGTGATACTATCCACGCAGGAGTTATAGCCAGCAATCAAATATCCACCATCGGAGGTCAGCACCACCGAGTACGGAGAAGCATTCATCGGCCCGCCAAACCGTTGCTTCCATTCCGTTTCACCTTCTGGGGATAATTTCACCACTAACCAGTGGGTGGTTCCAAGCCCTGGTGGTCGGATTTCGTCGCCATGGAACGAGCCATCGCCCACGGCAATACATCCACCATCAGTGGTTTGCTCCACTGCGTGTGCCCACTCACCCACTATCACACGCTCCCAAAGAAGCCGTTGTGAGTACAGTGGAGTTTGCAGCAAGAATATTATCAGGAGTGTGGTAATCGGTTTCATAGTTGTGGGAAAGATACACGGCAGGCGCACCGATGGATACTTCTACCACGCCATGCCACCCCGCACGCGCTCCCGAATGCTGACCGATGCGGCAGCAGTGCGTATGTTGCTGGCCAATTTCAAAAGCCTCATCCAACCAGCACCAAAACTTTTTATGCAAACTTCCTTGCCCTCCTTGCTGATCCCTGGCCGCCGTTTCCACCGCGCTGTTTTTTTTGCGGCGGGGCTGTACAACATTGGTTGGGGAGTGTGGTCGGGAATTGACCCAGGATGGTTTTTCCGAATAAGTGGAATTGCTGAGTTAAATCATCCGGCAATTTTTGCTTGCTTGGGGATGGTGATTGGCCTGTATGGAGTGCTCTACTTGGAAGTAGCGCGCTGCCCGGAACGGGGCTGGCTGATTGCTGCGGTGGGATTGCTTGGTAAAATTCTTGGCCCCATTGGCCTTGCTGTGCTGATTGCCAGCGGCACGTGGCCGGCTTCGGCCATCATCCTTTGCCTAACCAACGATCTACTCTGGTGGATTCCGTTTGGACTCTATCTCCGTGATGCCTTCCCAGCGTTTCGGGATGACCTTCGCACCAGCTAACTTTGCCCCGCAGATTTTTCCACAAGCAACACTTCAACAGGAAGCAAACACACATGAGCGAACGCCTTTTTATCGTTGATAACAAACGGGTTTGGTGCGTGGATCAACAAACCGGAGAGATTGTCTGGATGGAGTCCATCGGCGGGATGATGAAGGGAGGAGCAATTGATGCGGTGATGCTGGAAGGGAATCGCTTGTTCGTCTGCGCCGAACGCCGCATGCACTGCCTTGATGCCGACACCGGAATTGAACATTGGGCGATTGATTTGGAGGGGGTAGCTGATAACAAAGTTCTTCTAACTCGCAGTCATCCCATTGTGAACCGAACGATCAACGCAGCGGGGACTGCGTAGGTAGCTTGCCAAAGCGCAAGGCATTGCAGTAGCGGTGATGGAGCCGCCGGGCAAATTCGCGGGCAGAGTTTGGAAGCAGCAAAAACAAGCAAGCCCCTTCAACATTGCTGTTGAAGGGGCTTGCTGTTTTGTCATCGCTGACGTGTGCGGGGATTACCGCGTCACTGTCAGTTTCTTGCTCAGCGTGAAGCCATTGCCGACAAGCTTATAGACGTAGGTTCCGCTTGGGACCGTTACTCCATTCTCGTCGGTGCCTTCCCATGTGATGCTGTTGGCACCAGCCGTTGCATCAACATCGAACGTGCGGACGACGCTGCCGAACACGTCCACAATCTCAACTTTCACCTTGCTGCTTTCAACAACGTTGAAGGCGATTTGGGTCAGGTTGCCCATTGGGTTCGGGACGTTCTGGCCAAGGCTGTTGGTCAGGCCTGTGGAAGCCGACTCGATGCGGGCTTCGCGGACACCGCTGTAGCTGACCGTTCCATCAAGGTCGGTCTGGCGCAGGCGGTATTGGTAGGTTGGGCCAACGTTCACTTTGGCATCGGTGTAATCGTACTGCTTGGCTTGGTTGCTGGTTCCATTGCCTTTCACAAAGCCAAGTTCATTCCAGCTTTCCAGACCTTTTTCGCGGCGTTCCACAAAGAAGCCGTGGTTGTTCAACTCGGTTGCCGTGCTCCAATCAAGGCGAACAGCGTTTGCCAGCGGTGTGGCCTCGAACGATGCAAGCTCAACTGGGGTAACAAGGCAAACGGTTGTGGCTTTTGGCCCGAAGAATGGCTGGATCATTGGGATCCACGACGCACGTTGGTGCGTTGGGAATCCAGCAACGGTGCCCTGCCAGTTCAAGTGTGGATAGCCTGGGTTGCCGGTTGATGTGATCATCGGCACCCACGATCCCGATCCCGTTGTTGCTTCGAACCAGAAACGGTTTGCACGCATTTCTGGGTGAGCCGGGATGCTGAAGTTACCCTGGCCTGGGCTAAGGTCTTCGCGGATTGTTGTCACCTGGCCCATGCGGCTTGCGTCGGCACCAATCTCAAGACCAGTTTGGCCAAGCTGAGCAATGGTTGCGTAGTACAAGCCTGGCTCCACCACCAACGGTGTATCCAAAACGTAGGTCACGAATTGGCCGAAGTTGAATGGATCGGTGGATGGGCGCGATGGGATGCCTTCGCCACGCAGCGCAAACCGTACCGAACGAGCGATAATCTGGTTTGGAGGCGTGTTGACGTTGGCACCTGGGCCTTGTTGATAGATGGAGTACTTGATGTAATCCGGCGACTGGTTGGCTTCGCCGAAGTACGCACGCCAACCGCGAATGGTATCGCGCGAAAGGATGCGGAACTGCATGGCGAAGGTACCAGCACTGCTACCACCGACTGGGCCGTATGGTGCTGCACCCGTTGCGTCTGGATATGGCGCAACAAGGTTCAAACCTTTGCCGGTCAGACCAGCGAAGTTCGGAACATCGTTCGAGCCATCGTCATACGCGAACACCGAGCCGATGGTAAGATCGAAATCCGTGTAGGTGTAGTCGTTGGCGTTGTAGGAGTCATAGCCCGTCGGGAAGATCTGGGCGTTGATCCGATAGCGCGTGGTCTTGGTTTCGTTCGGGTATGCTGGGCTGCTTGGATTCGGCACGAAATCGCTACCGCACTCCTGAGCGTTCCATGATGGGAACGGCTGGCGGAAGTCACGACCGGCCTGCACCGATACCACCGTCAAATAACGGTAGTAGTTGTACAATCCTGGTGTTGGTGGGGCAGCGGCGTTCACCACCCACATTGCCACACCAAATGCCGTTGCTGCTGTGGAGCCGTTGTTCGACACTTTTGTCCAGAGCGGAATGGCGCGTGCTTGCGAACCAGGCGCGATGGTGTATGGCCAATCATAACCAACAGCAGTTACTTCAACTTCTGGTTTTTGTGGTTCCACCAGCATGATGTTATCCACAAAGAACGGATCGTTGTCGTCACCGGGAGGTCCGGCTGGGTTCTGGTCGTTCTTGGCCAAAACGCGCAAACGGAAACGGAAGGTTTTGTTGGCGTTCAGTGGCTTGGTCCAGCGTGTTGGAATTGGAATGTATGCACGGTAGAACTCGAAGTCCTTACCAGCATCAAACTCATCCACAACAATTTTACCCGTGGTATCAAGTGCTGAACCACCACCGCCACCGAACACACCCCAACGTGGTGAGCTTGCACCCCAGCCTTGGTCGCCGCTAAGTGCTTTGTTCAGTGTGGCATCTTTGTCGTTAAAGCTACCTTCACGCCAGTTTTTTGGGTTGGTCACGTTATCAATGCCGTTCGGGCTTGGCTCGGCGAACTCGACCACCAATTGATCTGGGCGTTGGATGAACGCTGATTTCAAGGTGTTGTACACCGATTGCTCAGGGCCAATCCGCAGGTTATCGCTCCAGCCACGCTGATAGGTCTGGCGACCAGCACGTTGGTAGGAGAAGATGATGACCGGACGGGAAAGAACCGTGCTCAGATTGATCGGGAAGGAGATCAGCGTATCGCCAACGTACGCGCCTGGGTATGGAGCCAACGACACGTCGTTGCGGTCTAACAATACCACTGGCGAGTTCACACCGCGTGTTCCGGCTGGACCGCGTGGTGGTGGTGGGTTGTAGCAGTTTGCCTCGCCGTCAACCACTTGTGCACCGATCGAGACCCAACGCTTCACTGGTGGGATCAGACCATCTTCTGGTGAGTCGTCGTAATCGCTAAAGGTGGAGATGTACGGCACTTCCTGGCGGCTGATGCCGAACATGCGGATACCGGTGGTATCGTCGAATGGCCAGCGGTCGCCGTAGATCAACCCTTGTGGGCTGCGATCGGTTGCAATCACTTCTGCTTTGAAGCGGCCAAGCTGCTTCAATAACTGAGCATTCGTCACATACGGATCGAAGACGATCGTATCAATGTTCGGAATACTCTTGTTGGTATTCAGGATACCAGGGATATTCTCGATTGGATAAAGCGACTTGGTAGCACGCGTTTTCTGATAGACAGGCTGTGCTGTCACGTTCACAAGGTCACGAATGCGGAAGATCACGTTGAAGGCGATAGGCTGGGCGGTGTAGTTTACACCGGTAATCCCTTGCTTATTGCTGGAGACGTTCTCCACAACACCAACCGGACGAACCACACCAAGAATGGCGTTACCGAGCAACAACTCGAAGTTGCCAGCTTCTTGCCCCTTTGGCAATGGCTCAAAAATGCTCGGATTGTTCCTGTTCGGAATTTGGAAGGTGACGCTTAGCACGCGCACCACGTTCTTCCATTGCTTAAACTGGATAGCAAGGTTGGCGTGTGGTGTGGCACCTTTGTCGCCGTTCACATACACCGCACCAGTGTTTGGTGTGTAGTTGGCTAAGTAGTTCGTGTACTCCCAGTCGTGGCTTTGAACGCCGATGGTGGCGTTCACAGCAAACACCGAAGCCGATGGGAAGGTAAAAATACCTTGTGTTGGGTCAGCCAGCGAACCGCGGAAGTTCACATAGTTGTACTGCACCGTGCTGTCGCTGCGGTCAATCACTACTTGGAAGCTGGCACCAACCTGCCGACGTGCTGGCGAGGTTTGTGTGCCGATAATTGGCAGAACGCGGGCACGGTTCATCATCGTCATGTTTACATAGTACACGATGAGCTTGTTCCCTGTCTGGTCGCGCCGCCAATAGACACGCCCGTAGTCGTCCGGCAAACCGGTCGAGGGGTTGATCTGCAGCAGTTCGTTGTCGTCCCACAGCGGAGCCAACACTGAACGGAGGGAGGTTACCGGGAACGGTGCGTTGCCACGGCTGCGGATACCACCTTGTGGGTTCGTTGTGTTGCCGCGAGCAACGAACTGGAATCCGTAATCATCCGCCGTCGGATCGGTCAAAGCGTTTCCGCTTTTTCCACGGATGTCATCGCTCCAGGGATCGTAATCAATACGGTTGCCGTTCACGTCGTACTGGTAACGGCGGTTGGCCAAGCCAATCAAGCCGTTGGTGGAAACGTAAAAGCTATCGTACTTACGCCCGTAATAGTAGAACGGGAACCCGATGGCAATCGGACCGGCAAACGCGTCGTCGGTCGAGTCGGTTGCTAAATCTGGGTTACGGAAGTACTCATAACCATTGCTTCCCGGCTGCTCCCAGAAGCTAATCGGCTGTTGGTTCGGACCCGAAAGAATGCGGCGCCAGCTTTTGGCTTCCACACCGGTGGTGTCAACGAACGTGTAGCTTGGTGCCCATGGCGCGCCCGATTGTGGCGCGTCGTTGTCGGTCACGTAGTACCCAGTAGCCAGCGGCGATTTGCCCACCGGACCCCCTGGATATGATTCTGGATTGCCAGCCGGGTCGGTTGGGTTGCTGTCGTAGGTGCGGCGTAGTGGATCGGGAGAATCATTTTTCTCCCCCCCATCACCACCCCCTGCAACAACCATCGAGGTCGGCAGAGCAAACATCACAGCGCAGAGAAGCAGTAACAGCTTTCTCATCTGATGCACTCCTGTTAAATGTGAGTTGAGGAACTGGAAGTTGACTGTATGTAGCGTATGCTTGTTGTTTCCCTGGTAGGTTCCCGCCAATGCTTCCTCTGTTTCATGGAACCGACTTATTGGCTTGGCGGAGACTGAAAATGCACAGCCGATGATTGATGAATCCAAGCTATTGCTAGAAGTTGATCCCCCCTCCTCGTACCCCCTTCACCCTCTTCACGGTAAGTATTCCCCGCCCTCTATTATGCTAACACAGGAATTGCCCGTTTTGTTAGTAAGTTTTTTTGTTTGGGGGGGCAAAGATAAAAAAAGATGGAATAGAGACGACATCAAGATGCCATTAGCAAGAAAGTAACTGTGAACGGATTGCCGCCCCTTGATCGCCCGAACCATACCTAAAACCGTTTTGAATGGCGGCACGGTGTGGCGGTGATTAGCCTGATAAAAAAGCGGGCCACACCACAACTGTTGTAAGGTGTGACCCGCCCAGCTTCACTTCAGGTTGGCAGTTTCCCCTGCGTTGCTCCGGTCTTCATCTTCTGCCAAGCCATTCTTTCTACTTCTGGATTACTTCTGAATCGTCATCGCACGGGTCAGCGTTTGGCCGTTGAGCGTCAGGCGGTAGTGATAGACACCACTTGCCAAACCGCTCACATCCACCGCCACGCGGTGCGTTCCGGCTTCGCTGATGCCGCTGCGGAGTACGCTGATCTGTTTCCCGTTGGCATCGTACAACGCCAGCACGGCTTCCCCAGCTTCACGCAACTCGTAGGCAATCTCCACTCGGTCGCGTCCCGGGTTTGGCACGTTCTGCCACAGCTTCATCCCGTAGCTGAACTCCATCGCTTCCACCCCGCTTGTTCCCGAGCTTTCGCCGGTGACAGGCTCCAACTTGGTTGCGGTTCCGCCCAGCGTCACCGTTTGTGCGCCGTTGGTTGCGTTGCTGGCAATGGTCATCGTCGCGCTGCTGGTCCCCTTGTTCAGTGGACGGTAGGTGACCTCTAAATACTCAGTCTGTCCCGGTGCCAGCGTGGTCCGTGGGACGCGACCTAATGTGTAGTCAGTTGAGGTTGGGCCGCTGATTGTTGTTGTTCCCAGCTTCAGCGGGATTGTGCCGCTGTTGGTAATCATCACCGTTTGGCGGGCAACCTTCCCAACCGGAATCGTCACGTTGTCGAACAACGAGGCTGGGCTTACTGCCAGCGTCCGTGTTCCAGCTTCTCCTGTCAACGGCATCCGGATCACGTCGCCGGTGCTTAGCGTCAGCTCCAACATCGCCGTCCGTGGGCCTGGCTGGCTGGCTGGTGCTGGTGTGTGCGTCATCCAGAACTCCATTGCCGCGCCTGGCATCACCGCAAACGGGACCGCTGGCCACGGTTTGGCGGTGCTCATGGTGAACTCACCAGCATCGGGTCCGGTGATCTCAATTTTATTGACATAGATCAGCTCGTGCGTGGTGTTGTTCACCATTGCACTGGCGGTTGATTGGTCGGCAACCGCGCCACCAATAACTGCTGGCGGGAACATTGCGCCCAGCGATTCCAAGCCCGCCGACCCGACACCGGTCACATCCCAGTAGTAGGCGCCACGCTCGGTTAATCCTGGGGTGACAATCGTTGAGTCGTTCGTCTGCATCCAGACTGTCACGCGGCGTGTTCCCGTGCGCGATGGCATGAACATGAACTTCACTTCGGACGAGGTTCCCGGCGGCAGTATCCACGTGTCGCTGTTCTGATCCACGGTTGCGTTGGCAAACGCCTCCACAATCTTGAACTCTGTTTTATCGCCGCTGCTGATGCGGAATTTTTTTCGGTCTATCCGAAGGTCGCAGGCTCCGGTATTGTAGATCGTCACGGTCTTCTCCGAGGAAGCTCCAATCATCACCGAGGGCATCGTCACCGGCTTCGGCAGCGTTGTGCCGTCAACAATGTCGGTTGGGCGCGCGCCAAGCCCGCGGCCGAACAACTCCATCACCAGCAGCCCATCACGTGTCACCCCGTATGGATCAACCCCAGTGAAGTTTGCCGCGTTGGTGTTCAGGAAGAACCGCGTGAACCGCTTGCCCGGCAGCTGCGGAACGAACGTCAGGTAGAACGTGCTGGTTCCGGCTTCTGGGGTTTCCAGAGGATACTGCGGGAAGAAGTTCAGCGGACGCGGAGCAACGCCCGGGTCGGTGGTGATGAAGTAATCTACCGTGGCGATTGGGTCGCCAAATTGGTCACGCTCCAGCGGATACTTCGGCACACCTTGCCCGTAGGTGGTGTCCATCTCATAAGCACCCGTGACACCGAAAATGCGGAAGGTCCCTTCCCCCACATTCTTGACGGTGATCGGAATGGTGATCGCAGTCTCGCCAGCGCAGAGGTAGTCTTTCTTGAAGAACTCGCTGTTCGGCCCGATTTTATCGGCGCCAACAAAGAACTCAGCACCGGCAGCGCGTGAGAAGGCGTAGAGAGTGTAGCTGCGGGTTCCGTCTTCGGTCGTCACGGTCAGCATTGCTGGCTGATAGCCAACACCCAATGGTGAGAAGCGAATAACTGGAGTATAGCTTTGGGTTCCGTTCAGCGTGGTTGAGTAGCTGGTCACCAACTGCGAGGTCATCGGATGGACAAGGCGATACTGCCCGGTTGGGTCGGTAATCGTCACGGTTGTCATGAATCCCGAGTTGGTGTTGCCGTTGGTGTTCGCCACCATGAACGGGGTGAAGTCATCAAAGAAGAGGCGATCCACTTTCAGCCCTTTCATTAGGGTATCGCCGCTGGCCATGTTGGTGGTTCCACCTTCAGCAAGGTCGCCGGTGTAGCCCACGCGGGTGGTCCCCTGGGCAACTAAGGTGTAGCTGCGGGAGAATCCGTTGTTGTCTGTTACCAGCAGAGTAGCAGTACGGATGCCCAAGGCACTTGGAGTAAAATTAATTGTTGGGGTTAAGGTTTGGCCGTTAGCAATGGTGCCTGTTGACGGAGTAATGGAGTAATCAGCCGCATTGGTTCCGGAGATCGAGTACGTATAGGTGCGGCTTGCACAAGCAGGATAATTGCCAAGCCCTATGCTAATGTTAAATGGCTGGCGAGTACCGGTGTTGCCCCGCTGTACTTGGTAGCCCTTCAGCAAGCTATCGTTGTTTGCCATTGCTGCTGTGCCACCTTGCAGCGTGTTTCCGGCCACCGCAATGTTAGGATCGCAGGGGACGAAACGGTATAAGGTGTTTGCTGGCAACAGATGCTGCGTGGCTGCACCAGTAAGAAGGTTGATATTTGCTGGATCTGTGCCATTAGCAGTTAGGCCTAGCCCCGCTCCTTGAGCCGTTGGGGGTATCCAGCGGAGATTATTTGTTGTGCCATTCGTTGTGGCCCCAATCGAAGCACTACGGCTTGCGGTTGTTGGCATGTTGATATAGACGAAATCTATCATATCCGTCCTCTCATACAAGCGCACTTGGTACTCGTAAGGGATGACAGAAGTTCCGCTTGGATATGCTCCAATTCTCCACTGCACAGTTAGCACCCGGTTAGGAGCTGTACCGGTAACAAGGTAGGAGATTTTAGAGGTAGCGGTGCTGCTGGCATTGAGCGTCATGTGCTGGTCATCCCACCATGCAGCAAGAACTGGATTGCTGGTTGTGCTTCCAAGGTTGTTGCTGAAAGTTGAGTTGATATTGACGGTTCCGCTGTTTCCAAGCCCCATCATACCATTAACGCCAGCGCGGAATTGGGTGTAGCTTGTGCCATCCAACTTGAATGTGAAGCCAATATCTTTGATTTGGGAGTACCCATCATCAATGTTCAGGGAGCCACTACCATCCATCGTTAAGGTAGTGTCCGATGTCATATCGGTCCCAGGGCCAGTACCGAACTGGTAATAGTAGTTGCTGGCGAACGTACTTTTTGCTGCTTGTGTTCCCCCAACAAAAAGCATTGCCACCGCAGCCATCATCCATCCAATGTGCTGCAATCGTCGCAGTAGTGTTGTTTGCATACCACCTCCTCTAAGGTTGAAATGAGTTTATGTGATGTTTTGGAGATTTCGTTCGTTTCTTGTGCGTTGGGGGGATAAGGAAGGATTGCTTGCAGGAATGCCCAGACCTTAGATACCGCACTCTACTACACAGAATCTTTGGCAGGAGGCTCCCGGTTTCGCAAATGTTAGCGTACCTGTTTGGGATACCGGCTGCCAAATATAACACGGCACAGATTGTTAGCAATCTTTTCTTTTGCGGTTATTTCTCCGCCCCCCAGCCTCCCCAACGCCTCCCAATAAACTCCGCCGCGCCGATTGCCCACCGTTGCAATCCCTCCTGAAGAGAAATCGCCATATTTGCCCCACACAATTCCACAAGGCAGAACCATGAACCCACTTCAGCAACTTCTTGAGCAGGGCCAGTCCATCTGGTATGATTTCATCAGCCGCCAGTTTATCGCCAACGGGACTATGCAGCAGTTGGTGGATCAAGGGTTGCGCGGCATGACCAGCAACCCCACCATCTTCGAAAAAGCAATCGCCAGCGGAAGCGATTACGACGACCAGATTTCGCAACTCAGCAACGCAGGGCAAACCACCAGTCAGATTGCCTTGCAACTGTTCATGGCCGATGTGCGCAACGCCTGCGACGTGATGCGCCCGGTGTATGATTCCAGCAACGGAACCGATGGCTTCATCTCGCTTGAAGTCAGCCCAAAACTTGCCACCGACACCGAGGGGACGATTGCCGAGGCCGAACGGATTTGGCAGGAGGTGAGCCGCCCCAACCTGATGATTAAAATCCCCGCCACCCCAGAAGGCATCCCTGCGGTGCGCCGCTGCATTGCCGCCGGGATCAACATCAACATCACGTTGATGTTCTCCATGGAGCAGTACCAAGCGGTTGCCGAAGCATACATCAGCGGCTTGGAAGATCGCCTGGCCGCCGGCGGCGCGATTGCCGGAATCGCCTCGGTTGCAAGCGTCTTCGTGAGCCGGATTGATTCGCTGATTGATGCCCAGCTCAACAACATTGGAACCCCAGAAGCCCTTGCCTTGCAAGGCAAAGCCGCCATTGCCAACACAAAGCTCACCTACCAACTGTTCAAAACAGCATTCAGCGGGCAGCGGTGGGAGCGGCTTGCCGAGCATGGGGCGCAGCTGCAACGCCCGCTGTGGGCAAGCACCTCGGTGAAAAATCCTGCATTTCCAGACCTGCTGTACGTTGACAACCTGATTGGTCCGCACACCGTCAACACCGTCCCGCCGGAAACGCTGGTGGCGATTATGGATCACGCTGTGGTGAAGCCAGCGATTGAGGTTGGGATTCAGGAATCCGAAGCCACACTACGCCAGCTTACCGAAGCCGGCATTAACATCCCAGCCGTGATGGATCAGCTGCTGGACGAAGGGGTGGAGAAATTTGTGGCATCCTTCGACACGCTGTTTGCAAAGATTGAGGCGAAGAAGAAGTAGGAGATAGGAGTTAGGAAATAGGTGCAAGAGCGGAGGCCTGCGAATCCAGCCCTCCGCTCTTGTCGAATGCCGAATGCCGAATGTCGAATGGCGGAGTGAAGAATGGTGGGGTTTTCAGCGGAGGTAACCCTCCGCTCATGCTGAGCTTCGTCGAAGTATGAGTGGAGCCACCGGAATGTCGAATGCCAAATGTCGAATGTCGAATTGAAGAGGGTGATGGCAGTTCCTGCGAATCCCGCTCTCCGCTCATGCTGAAGCTCCGTTGAAGTATGAGCGGAGCCACCGGAACAAGCAAGGTTCAAAACATCCCTCCCCGATCCCCGACGACCCTCCTCCGCCCCCCGCCCCCCGATCCCCGCCCCCCGATCCCCTAAAAAAACGCCCGCACCTCCGCCTGCCCCAGATGCAGAACCCGGTTGGTTGGCGGTTGCGCCCGCCCTGTGTAGGTCACGGATATTTGGATGTTCCCGCTGATTCGATACTCCAACGTGACCCGTCCCACCCACGTTGTCCCGATCACGTAGCCGTCGGTGAGTTGGTAGGGGAGTGAGTAGATGTCGCCCGGGGGAATGTTCGTTCCTGCGGCCACCGTCCGCTCAAGCTCGGCACGCAGCCGCCCGCTGGTTTGGATGGAGTACAGCCCACGCAGTTCGTTGGTGCTGACGGTTGTGGTGCGCGGCGTTGCGGGAAGCACATCCTCCGTTGCGGAAACCTTCAGCCGCCAGCCAAACTCAAGGTCGTTGGTGGGGCGGTAGCTTAGGTCGCTTGCCGCGCTGAGTGTTGTTACGTCGAACGCCCGCGTGGAGGCGATGTCGGTGGTGCGCAGGAAGCTGCTGTTTCCGGCAAGGTCAAGCTGCAAACCGATGTCGAACGTTGGCTGCCACCGCGCCCGAAGTGAACGCTCGGTTCCGCCGCTCCGCTCGGTGGCGTTGAATAACTTCGTCAGCCCCGTGCGCTGAAGCCAGCGCAGCCGGAAGGAGTAATCGGCGTTGTTCTCAAACAGGTTCAGGTCCTGCTGGATTGTCCCGCTTCCCAGCAACGTCGTCGAGTCGTTCTGGAACTTGCTTAGCCGCAGCAGATAGATGTCGCTCTCCTTCTCCGCCTGGCTTTTTTCCTCCAGCCGCAGCACCGTCTCGGCAGTGATCGGCGCAAGCCATTTCCCCACGCCTTCTTTTTCATTCAAGAATGATTTTGGCGCAAGCCGCAGCCGCAGCAAGGTCTGCAGATCAATCACCGGGAACAGTTGCTCGGTCTGCAAGGTGCGGCGGGCATATTCGCCATCGCTGGCGTTGGTCAGCCGGAACTCATTCTCGGTCTGCACGCCGTTGCTGTCAAGGTCAATCCACACGTACTCACCCTGCCCAAACGGAACCCGGATGTACAGGTACTGAAGCCGCGCCGCCTGCTCGGTCTGAACCTGGTACAACGCATCTACATCCAGGCCACGGTTGAACCCGTTCCAGCGGGTTTGCCAGCGGCCCAGCACGGTTACGCTGTTCAGCCGCGTGGCCACGCCGGGCAGTGTGTTGTAGCGGCGGGTGCGGTAGGTGAAATCGGCGGTGGAGTTCAGGTTGCTCACCCCGCGAAGCTCACCACGAAGCGACCAGGTTTCTGCGGTTCCGTCCGGGAGCAGTTGGTGGCGGCGGGTTGCGGTGTCGAACCGTGCGGAATCTTCGTTGCGGAACCGTGCCGATGCTGTGCCGCTTAAAAATGGAAAGTCTATCCGAAGCTCCGGGCCGAACTCTAAAAATTGGAACGATGCCGGAAGCAAGGAATCCCCGCGTGGTGTGTTCCGGTCCTGGCGCTGCTCGGCTTGAAACCGGAAGCCTGGGGTGAACCGGCCAACCGCGTAACTCACCCCCCCTCGCTGCCGCAACCAACTGCTGGCCGTTTCGCCGCCGATAGTGTCGCGGGTGGCGATGAGTTCGGCGGCGTAGTCGGCACTGGGGAGCGTGGTGTCGCCACGGAACTGCGCGCCGTACTGCTGGCGAAGTGAGGTGAAAAGCCCGCCACGATTCAGCCACCCCGCGCTTCCGTTCAGCTCCAACCGGCGCGTCGGTTGCCAGCGCAGCGCACCTTCCGCCACGAAGTCATCGGTTCCCCCTTCGCCCAGCCGTGTTGCTGTGTTCCACTGGTTGCCGAACTCCACATCCCCCAGCCGTTCCACCGAGCGGAACTCACGGTTCACGTAGCGTGCGTTTGCGTCGGCACGGATGCTTCCAACCGCCACGCCGCCAAGCCGGACGGAGTCGCGCAGGATGGAGAGAAACCCCTTGAACGCGCTCCCCCGCCGATTGGCCGAAGCAAGATTGCTGAAGCGATTGACCGAGCCATCGCTGAATGCAAACTCGCCAGAAAGACTCACCCCCGGCGCAGGGCGTGCGTTCAGGTTGGCCCCAAAAACCTGGCGCAATTCCGGAAGCGGCAGGAATACCACTGGCATATACCGCCCGGCGTTCTTTCCAACAAAACGGTACTCCCCAAAGGCCACGCTTTCGTAATCGCCAATGCCGTTCGCCGGAATTGCAAAGGAGACATTGAAGACGGCGCGCGGGTCGGCTGGTGAGTAAATAAAAATGGAATCGGGCTTGCCATCAATGGTGGTGTCAATCCGGTAGTAGTTGCCGAATGTGGTATCGCTGCGGCCAACAAACCGAACGCCGCTGCGGATTGCCGCCAGCGGGTCGCCGCCAACCCTGGCAAGCAACTGCCGGTCGGCATCATCAATGGTGAGGTCAATCGGAGCATCCTGGTTATCGGCCTCGCGCAGGAAACCAACGCCAACGGTCACGGCATTGCCGAACAGCGGGAGGCTGTGATTCAGCGCAAGGAACGAGCGTGAGTAGCGGCGGTCGGCAAGTTCAAAATCAACCGTGATGCGGCTTTGCGAAGTAATCGGGCGGCGGGTCTGGAAGAAGAGTTCGCCGGTGCTGTAATCAATCACGTAGTCGTTGCTTTCGCCACGGATCATCTCCACTCCATCCAGGAACACCCGTTCGGTTCCGGCCACCACCACAATGTTCCGCTCGCCGTTTTGCCCGGTTAATCGGTATGGCCCTTGATCCCGTTCGCGCCCTTGCAGCGTCTGGGTCAGGAACCGCCCCGGGGCAACCGCCGCCACAACCTCACCCGTTCCAAACTCACCCCCACGGACGCTCCCTTTCACCCCTTGCAGCTTGCGTGAGTAGGCCAGATACTCACTTCCGGTGGCCGCCGCCACAAACTTGCCCAGCGTGGCCCCGGCAACGGGGGAGCGGACTTCGATGAAGATGTTATCAACCTCACGCAAGGTCTGGGTGTTCCCTTCCGGCTGGATTGGCGTTTGCTCATCGGTGACGGCTCCGGTAACGATGACACTATCGGCGATGGGGCCGCTGAATTGAAGCCGCAACCCACTCTGCAGAGTAAGGTCGCGGTTGGACCCCATGGTTAGCCCACGAATCACTGAACCGGAGCGTTGGAAATTTTTCCCGAAAATATCTGAGCCTGTCAAGCCGGCGATGGTGCTGCTTTGTTCGGCAACATCGCGGCGGCGGCCAGCGGAATCCACCCGCGTCACTAACCGCCGCAACGCATACTCCGGGCCAATCCCCAACGGCAAATGGCGATACTGGGCAACAAGGAAATGGCGGGCAAGCGTATCGGCCAGAAGCTGGCGGAGCGCGGCGGAAAGGCTGATGGAGCCGGAGCGTTCGTCGGCGGTGAAATCGCGTGGGGTTTGCAGCGTGGCGGAATCCAACCGGAGCGTGAGCGAACCACGAACAACAAAGGGAACGGGGAGCCGAAGCAGGGAATCGGTTGGTGCGATGCGGAGCGTATCAACGCGCCGCGCCCCCTGGCCAACGGCGGCAAGGAGCGGCAGCAGCAACGCAACGATGGTAAGCGAAAAAAGCCGAAGCATCAGGCAAGAATATGCCCGCACAAGATACGGGAGAGCAAGGGGAAAATCTGGTACGTGTGCAAACGCCAACGCAACGGCTTACGCGGGTGATGAATGTGGCGAAGTAGGGGGGGGGGGAGTTGAGGCTGATCTCCACGTAGCGCACGAAGTATGAGCGGAGCCACCGAACCAAGCCAAAGCGAAGAGTGAAGAGTGAGATGGGAAGAGTGAGATGAAGCCAAAGCCAGAAACTCACTACTGACTACTGACCACCCGTGCCAGCCCTCACTCCCCGCCCTATCCCAAGCGAGTGAAAGTGCTGATTGCCTCACATCCGTCCGGTGGGAGAGGGAGCCAAAGCCGGGGAAGGAAATAGGAAATAGGAAATAGAAGTGAGAGCGGAGGTCGGCGAACGTCGCCCCCCGCTCATGTTGAAGCTCCATCGAAGTATGAGCGTGAGCTACCGAACCGAGGAGTTGCCACGAATAAGCAAGAACGAAGAAGCCGACCTCAGCGATGTACAACTTTCTCGCCGCCATTCTTCAAATTCCCTCACCCACTGCTTGGCTTGCAGTGAAATCGGGTGTAGATTGCTTGGGGGAGTTGATATACTCGGCGCAAATTGGTTTGCGAAATTCTACTCAGCCAGGTGTGCTATGGATACGCTGCGCAGGCCTTCGGCTCCCGCTTTCGCCCCGACTGGTCGGGGTAAACAGGGAATGACAGTAACGAGGTTCTTGCAAACCACTTTCATTGGAGTATACTAACAACAATGCTCTTCATCAGTTCCTCCCACGCTGTATAACAACGCTATGAAAGGACTTGCACTTACCATATTGCTCCTTATTACCTGCACACAAGCTCACTATGCTCAAACGTTAGTTGCCTCATGGCCATTTACAGGTAATGCCAACGATGCCAGCGGCAACGGCCACAACGGGACGGTGACGGGGGCAACGCTTACCGAAGACCGCTTTGGCAACGCCAATGCCGCCTACAATTTCGATGGTGTCAACGATTACATCAGTGTCCCACACGCCGCAGCATTGAACTTCCCCAATACCTACTCCATTTCCCTCTGGGTGAAATACTGTGGACTCCGCAATCCTGGAGATGGTAGTGGAACCTTGCTCGGTAAAGGACTATCAACAGAAGGGTATAACATAGATCGTAATCCTAATGAAGAAAGAATCGGATTCAGCCCTTACACAGCGGGTGCTCACGCTATAGTGACGAACACAACAAACCTGAACGATGGCCGCTGGCATCATGTCGTCGCTGTCTATGAGGCAAAGACACGTAGCCCCACCCGAGACTACTACTCTATCTACCTTGATGGGGTTTTAGATAGAACATCATCAAGGGATTTCATAACACCTATCTACACCAACACTCGTGACTTATGGATTGGTCGTTCAAATGCTGTTCCTGGCTACTACTTCAAAGGTGCGGTTGATGACATCAAGCTCTACGACACCATGCTCACCGCTGCCCAGGTTGCAACGCTCTACCGCCAGAACGGGTGGCCAACTGCCGTGCAACCCAACGTTCTCAACCTCGCAATCTCTGCTTCCGATACCGTCATCTGCCCCGGCAAAACCGTCCAACTCTCCCTGCTCGGCAACCCAACACAAGTCGCTTGGAACCCCACGCCAGGGCTGCAAGGAGCTACCTCCATGTTCCCAACGGTCACCCCAGAACAAAGCACCACGTACGTGGTCAAAGCCCTAAAAATCGCCGGGGCCGAGCCGTGCCGCGATACGGTTCAGACACTTGACTCCATCCGCATCACCGTCCGCAGGCAGCCGAAGGTGGAGCTGGGGGCGGGGCAGTATGTGTGTGCTGGCGATTCGCTCACCTTCGGTGCCAACGCTACCGATGGTTCGCCCCCTTACGGCTACCAGTGGAACCCCCATCCGCTGATCGCCAACCGCAACCAGCTTCTGCAGAAAATCAAGATTGATCGCTCCACGCAGTTCATCCTTACCGTCACCGACAAGGAGGGGTGCATCGTGCGCGACACGCTGAATGTGATCATGCTCTCCCCCCCAAAAATGGAGGCCGGACGCGACACAACGATCTGCCGAGGAACCAGCCTGATGCTGGGCGGCCTGCTGGAGCAAGGTGTCCCGCCCATCACCTACCACTGGAGCCCCGGCCGCGGCTTGAGCGACACCGCCGCGCGAACCCCAACGGCAACCCCCGACAGCACCACCAGATATGTGCTGATGGTGAAAAGCTCCAACGGCTGCATCTGGCGCGACACCGTTACGCTGACAGTGGCCCCGCAACCAACCGTGGATGCTGGGGCCGAGCTTGCCGTCTGCGCCGATTCCAGCGTGGTGCTCTCGCCGGTGATTGGTGGCCGCCAGCCGGCTTCGATTCTGTGGAGTCCGTCGTCCGGTTTGTCGTGCGACGATTGCCAGAACCCGACGGCGCGGCCAACCGCAACCACCACCTACCGGGTGACGATCACCGACTCGCTTGGCTGCCGGGCGGAGGATTCGGTGGTGGTGCGCGTG
>JAEUSP010000037.1 GCA_016788565.1 Chlorobiota bacterium
TCGGATCGCCTTGTACGACGTGAGCGGGAAGGAAGTGAGCGTAGTGTATGCCGGCAGCTTGAGCAACGGAGTAACGGAATACTCGTTACCAGTCAGCGAGCTACCAAGCGGCAGCTACACCGTTCGGGTAGAAGTAAAGGGTCAGCCAGCCGTTGTGAAAACGGTGGTGATCCAGAAGTAGAGGAAGCCAGAAGCACCTCACCGGTGAGCAATCATCTGAGCGATCACCGGTGAAGTAAGCAAAAACCAAAGCGGCTATCAGGAGTAATCCTGATAGCCGCTTTTGGGTTTTAAGAACCTTTTAGGAAGCGAACAAATCTTGAATAAAAACTGAGAATCAGTGCCTGAAAATAACAGAATCATCAGCTTAGTTGTGGAGTCGTGCTAACGGATACGCCCAACAGCCCGTTACCTAAATCCCAACTGCCGATGCAATGATGAAGTAGCTGATTCCTTCCCAACGATGTTAACCGTACACGAACCGATGACCACCATGAAACGCTTCTCCCGCTGCGTCGGCTGCGGATCTGTCAACGATGCCAACTCCCCTCTCTGCTACCTTTGTGGAAGCACCTCACTGCTAACAACCTGCCCTCTGTGCGATGCCCCATTAGATAACCCATTACACACAATCTGTCCCTCCTGCGGCATGGCCTACGCTCGCTCTATCTGCTTGCGCCGCCCCCAGAACTTATCGGCTTCGGCAAGGGAGCGGTGAGTATACTCCAAACAGAGTGGTTTGCGAAAAACTTAATCACTGTCATTCCCGCGAAAGCGGGAATCCATACCACACCTGGCTGCGTAGAATTTCGCAAACCAATTTGCTCTGAGTATAAAAGCGGAGATGATGTTCCGTTCAGGGTTCCGTTCCAGATACTGAAGCTGTGGTGGCCTTCGCTTTCAATCGTGGCCAGTGGCCTGATGACCGAAATCTCATCTTCCAGGGATGACTTCTTCCTTCTCCAATTCATTTTTTTCTCGTTTCTTTCAGGGTGATGATGTCGCCTAAAATTCGTGAGTTTATCAACCGGGGCATTATGCCGCTGGTGGGGCGCGAGCGCGAGCAGCGAACCCTGCTTGATGCCTTCGCTATGCTGCTGGAGGGGGAGTCGCGGGCAATCTGGATGACCGGAATTGCTGGCGTTGGAAAAAGCCGATTGCTGGATGAACTGAAACACCACGCCCGCGACCATGCCGCACGTGCGCTGGTTGTTCACGCAAAATGGTACGAAGGGGAAGCCGTCGAACTTGGCCCTCTGAGCAATGCCTTGGAGGTGCTTCGCCCCGCAATCGCTGCTCCGCTTGCCGCCCGCATTTACCGCGATGGAGCAATCGCAACCGTGGATGCCGCCGTCGAAGCCGTCCAGATTGCCTCGCGCCGATACCCCGTTGTGATGATTCTGGACGACCTCCACTACCTGAGCGGTTCTTCCGAACTCACCCGTTTTGTTGGAGCCTTGGAGGAAATCCCACTGCTGCTGGTGGTGACCACTCGCCCTGTGGAAAATCCCGCACTTCGTGCATTCCGTTTGGCGTTGGCTGGGGCGTTGCCACCGTTGGAGCTTGAGATCGGTTCGCTGGATGGTGCTGGAATTGCTGAAGCCTCGGTCGCGCTGTTTGGCCAAGCTCCGCCGGCGGAAATGCTTGGCCAGCTTGCTGATCTTTCCGGCGGATTACCCCTTGCCTTGCGCGAAGTATTTCGGGAGCTGATGGCTGCCAACCACATCGTGCAATCTTCCGACGGCGATGGCTGGAACTGGCACACACACCTCCTTCCCGATGAAGAACTGCGGCAAATCGGCGACCGTGTTCATGGCTTTTCTGGCAGGCTTGCTTCGCTTCCCCCGCACGAGCGGGCCATGCTGGTGCTGGCGGCTTCCTTGGGCGAGCAATTCAACCGCGACCTGCTGCGCCAGCTTGCCGAGCGCACCGTTGGTTGGGATGACCACGACTTCGAGCGGTTGATTCTGGGAGGATTTATTGCCGTGGCAACCCCCTCCATCCGCATCGGCGCGCAAGAAACCGAAGGGCGCGTTTGCTACGCGTTCCAGCACACACTTCTTTGGAAAGCAGCAGCCGCGCTGCATCCCCCCGAGCTTCCTCCTCCTGACGCTTTGGCAACCTCTACACTCTCCATCCTGACAACCGGGGTGGGGGAGTTGTACTCTGTGTTGCCGCTGGAGGGGGCGCAGCCAGGGGAATTCACCATGGATGAGTTGCGCAGATTATTTCACTGGCTGGTGGCTGTCGGGCGCAGACTTTCACCAATCTACGCCGAAGCCTACGTCGCGCTTTGCCGCTCGGTGCTGGAACCATGCCGGTTGGAAGCCGTTGCCCAACAGTTGGAGCAGGCTATGCCGGAGGAATATCTGGCGGCACTTTCTGCCTACGGCGAGCGGCTGTACGTCACCGGTTCCCGCGAGCCGTTGCAGGGAATCGCCGGCCAGATTGCGGGAATGTTGGAGCGGATGAAATCGCATCCCCCCGCCACTGCCCCCGAGCGGATTGTCCGGTTGGACGCCGCCGTTGTTGTCTGGCGCGATGCCACCCTTGCCGGCGACCCCGGGCGCGCAAAAGGCTTTTTGGATGAATTACTCACGATCCTTCCCCCCCCTTCCCAACAAACCGACCGTGAGCTTCGGGGGGCTGCCGAGGCTATCCGATTGCTGGCCAGCTACTCCTTTTCCCGGGGTGAGTTCGCGGAGATGTCGGCCATCACCGCCCCCTACATTGCCGAGCTTGACCGCGTCCGCCCCGACACATTGAACGCGCTGATGAAGGTGCTACTCTATGCCATGATGGGGGGACGCCGGATGGAGGAAGCAGGGCAGATGGTGGAAGCAGGGCTACGGCTCCGCCGCGAGGCTGACCTGTTCACTGAGTATGAGTTGCTGCTGCACGCCGCCAACTACTGGCAGCGCGTTGGCCAGCTTCAGAAGGTGCGGCACTACGCCACCGAACTGCGCGCACTGGTGGATCGCTTCCCCGCCTATCGCAACCTCAGCACCAACTACTTCCACCTCCCGTACGTTGCCGCCGCAAGCGGTGATCTGGAAGATTTGGAGCGGTTGCATCTGGCGTTTACCGCTACCCCGCCTCCGGCGCGGTCATCGGTGGTGCAGACCGCCATTGCACAAATCAAATTTTTGGACGCTTGGAGTCTTCTGGGAATGGCCGACCGTGCGCTTTCGGCTGCCGGAGAACTTCAGCTTCCGTTGCTCTCGCCATTGCAGCAGTTGCAAGTGGCCGAAAAAGTGATGCGGGCGCATATTGATGCCGGCAACGTTGAGGCGGCAACCCAAACCGCCACGCTTCTGAACGATTTGGCCGAACAAGTTGGTGGCGATTATGCTTCCCCAAACACCACTTCCTACCAGCGGCTGCAAACGCTGCGGGTGCTGGCCGAAGCGATTGGCCAACACCAGCCAGAGCGGCTGCGCGAGATGATTACCGGAATGGAGGCACAACAGATTGAAGATGGAGATGCCTTCCGAACGGCACTGATGTTGCTGAAGGCCGCCGAACAAGTTCCGGAACGGAAACGTGAGTTCAACGACGCAGGCTACCACGCGATTGAGCTTGCCGCCGCACGCGCAAAAACCGAACAAGCAACCGGGCTGGCTCATTACCAGCTTGACCGCTTGGCGGGGCTTCTTCCCAAAACCCGGCTTGCCAAATTCCGCCAGCTTATTGGCCCCGACCCACGCACCACACCAGCGGCACAGCAGGAAGAAACCGAACGACCCCACGAGGCAGCAATCACAGGTGAGTTCGCGGGGCCGATTCTTCGGACTTTTGGGGCATTACGAATTGAGGGGGCGGGTGAGACTTCCGCGAAAATTGAATCCAAAACCCGCACGATGGTGGCTGTTCTGGTGACGGCCAGAATGGGGGGAACCCGCTCCATCGGCGAGCTTACCCGCGACCGATTGGCCGATCTGCTTTGGCCAGATATGTCGCTGGATCGTGCGGTGAACAACCTGCACGTCACCCTCAGCTATGCACGGCGATTTCTGGGCGCGGCCTCCACGATTTTGCAGAACGATGGGGTCTATCTGCTTGGCGACGATGTGTTGATTGATGCCGTAGAATTTCGGGAGTGCATTCTGAAAGGGAACCGATTGTATGCCGAAGGGGTGTACTTTGGGGCCGCAGTGGCCTACCGCCGGGCGATTGATTTTGCTTCGGCAGATTTTCTGGAGGGGATGTATGCCGAGTGGATTGACACCATGCGCGAAACATTGCGCGGCGAACTTGCAACCGCGCTGGAACGGTTGATTGCCATCGAACTCGAACGGGAAAATTTTGCGGCAGTGCCACCGCTTGCCGAACGGCTGCTAACGCTGGATGACCTTCACGATGGAGCCTACGAAGCCTTGATCCGTTCGGCGGCTGCGCGTGGTGCCCGCCGCGAAGCCTTCAGCTACTTCCAACGCTACGAGGCCGCGTTGGACACCTACGGCGCAGGCCCCACCCGCCGAATCACCGAGCTGATGAACAAAGTGCGTGCGGGCGATTCTTGAACCCGAAAAATCCCGACCGCTCATTTCCCGTTTTAAGCACCTTCTAAGAATCAGCAGTAGCATAGTGTCAGTTCATCAATCTGTCCAAAAGGGAACACCAATATGAAGAGCAAGCACGATAGACGATTTCAACGATTCATTCTGCGCGGCGGGATAATGGGAACTCTCCTGTTTGTCGCCGGGGGGATGCTCTGCCGGGGGCAATCAGTCCAGGGGGAAACCGTGAACAACGGCGGTGGCGATCAATCAGGAACCTTCGGGCAACTTCAATCATCTATCGGCGAGCCGTTGTCGGGTGATAGCGTTGGCGTTACCCCTGACGAGACCGCATGGACTGGCTTCTGGCATATCAGCTCCGACGGTGGAACCGCCGGCATCCGCGAGGAGTTCACCGTTGGGGGGATGGAGCTGGCCCAGCCAATCGCTGCATCTCCGCTCCCCTTCCGCTCGCAACTGAACATCACCGTGACGCTGAAGCGTGCGGCCAACGTCCGCTTGGCTGTCTATAATGAACAGGGGAGCTTGGTGGGATCGCTCATTTCTGGCCGGCGCGCTGCCGGAACGATTCGTGCGGAATGGAGTCCCGAACAGGTTAGCGCGGGGGTATATTTTATCAGGTTAGAGCTTGATGGAGTGCAAGCGGGGGTGCAGCAAGTACAGAAAATGGATAGCTAAACCGAACACACCGAAGGCTATCCACCAGCAACCGAAACATGATTAACCGAACTATACCAATGAACACCACTCAACGACTTTTTGGATGTTGCGCCCTTCTGCTGCTGGCACTTACCGTGGCCATGCAAGCGCAGACACCACGCACCATCAACTACCAGGGGCGGGCAAAGGATCAAGCTGGATACTTGAACGGCTCAAAACAGATCACCCTGAAAATCTACGATCAACCGGCTGGCGGCGGGGCCTTGTTCACCGAAACGCAGCCGGTCAATTTCTCCAACGGCATTTACACAGTGGTGATTGGTGGGGCAACGCCCGGCGGCATTCCCGCCGCAGTTGATTTCGGAAAAACCTACTGGCTGGGGGTGGCGATTGAAGGCTTCAACAGCGGCCAGGAAATCGCGCCACGCTTGCAGTTCCACTCGGCAGCTTCCAGCATCAGGGCCATCGTTGCCGATTCCGCCAACCGCGCTGCCACCGCAGTGAACGCCCAGCAAGCCGCCAAAGCCATCAAAGCCGACAGTGCCGATGTTGCTAAGCAAGCAGATGTGGCCACACAAGCCAACAGCGCAAAAAATGCCGACAGTGCGCGCGTTGCTGGCACAGCCGATTCTGCCAAAATATTGATTGCACCAACCACAATTTCCGCAACGCCAAAGGATAGCGAGCCGGTGCTAACCGTTGCCAGTTTGGAAGCAAAAACTGGGGTGGGATTGGTTGCTGGTGGCGACCGTTACGCAATCATTAGCGCTGGGGTTGATAGCACCCGCGAGCATTACGTTGCCGGTGGGAACGCCGCTGCCAGCGCGCCTGCCGTTGGCGGCTACTACCGCGACAACGCCCCCATCGCTTGGGGGTTGATTGATAACGATGGAGCAATCCTCAGCGATTTCGGCATCCTTCGGGTGAACGCTGCTGGGGCGGGCATTTATGAGGTGACGCTCAACAACTCCGTCAGCACCGTTTCCGTGAAGGGAGGCGTGGTTCCGGCAATGTCGGTGGCTATTTCCATCGAGGCGCAGCAAGGGGAATCGCAGCCGACGATTGCTTCGTGGTCCTTCAAACCAAAGTCCGGTGGCACTGGCGTGGAGACCAATGTGATTGTTGTGCTGATCCGAACTGCCCAGGGTGAGCAACTAAGCCGGCGGTTTGCGTTGCAGGTGTTTGGAAGGCCGTAAGCAGAACAATCGTAAATTTCGGGCCGGGGGGAAGCGCGTAGCATGGCGTTTCCCCCCGTCGTGTTCTCCATCGCGGCTGAAAAAAATCTCTGCATGTACTCAACTCTTCTTTTTCTCCATTCTGCTTTGCGCTGGGTGTTTGTGGTGTTGCTTGTGGTGACGCTGGGGCGAACCTACTGGGGGGTGTTGCGTGGCGTGGCCTTTCAGAAAATGGATCGCTGGCTTCATGTTAGTGCTGCCTCGGCTGGGCACTTGCAGTTGCTGGTGGGGATGATCCTCTACTTCCACAGCCCGTTTGTGGAGTATTTCTGGCTGGACCCATCCGTCAGTGATTCCAACATTCAGTTTCTGTTTTTTAGCGTGATCCACGTGGTGGGGATGATGATTGCGATGATGATGATGAGCATTGGGGCGGTGCTGTCGAAACGGGCAATAGGCCAGCAGCAAAAATTCCGTGCTGTCGCGCTGTACTGGAGCATTGCGCTGCTGCTGATTCTGCTGCTGATTCCGTGGCCATTTTCACCCTGGGCATACCGCCCGTTGTGGCGGGGGATGTAGCAGCTTCGGTTCACCATCGAGTGAGTGTGCAGAAATATGATCCAAGCCACCGAAATGGGGAATGCCAAATGTCGAATGAGAAAGAGTGAGGAAGTGGGGAATATCGGAGCCACCGAACAAGCAAGGTTCAAAGCCTCCACCCGCGAATCACGCCCTCCGCTCATGCTGAGCCACGTCGAAGTATGAGCGGAGCCACCGAACCGAGCCGCCTTCGCTGCCTGCCTTCACCCCCCGCCCTCTCCCAAATGTGTGATAGTTCTGGTTGCCTCACATTCGTCGTGTGGGAGAGGGAGCCAACGCCGAAGAAGGATGAGAGAAAACAGTGAGATGCATCCAATCTCCGCCTACCGACTACCGATTCCCGACCACTTACTCGATCAGCCCGAAGAAGAATGCAAGCTAATAGTTGATAATGCAACCAAACTGCTTGCCGCCAGCCACCACCTGAAGAGCATACAGGCCATGCGGAATATCCCAACTCCCAAGCTCTATCTGGGCAATGCCAGCTGCGTCAGTTTCGGCGTTTGCTGTGCCGATATGGTTCCCCGCCACATCAAACAACTGCAACCGCACGGAAATCCCAACTGCTTCTGGCAACTGCACGGCGACGCGATGGCTGCTGGCGTTGTACCTCACGCTGATCCCGGCCACCGATGGTTGCGCAACTGCGGAGACTCCTTGCACCGAAAAACTATCACTGGCGGCCAGCCGATTGTTCAGAAAGTACCGCACGTGCCAATCGCCCGCTGGTGGAGTTGCAATGTAGGACCACCAGTAGTAGTATCGGTAGCCAGCGTCGTGCGCAAAGGTCCATTCGTACCAAAGTTCCCCTGTGCTTCTTCTCCACTCAATTCGTGAAGTGTCGCCAGCCCGCACCCCGTACTCGTGAATCCAGAATGTGATGACGGTATCGGCCAGGGGGCTGAAGGGGGCGTTGGGGCGGGGTGGATATTCCCGCAACGTGTCAAGCGTGGGAACCCAGCCAAGAAGCCCGTGATGGATAACGCCAAACGTGGTGTCGTATTCCGGTTGGGCAATCCAGCGCGAGCCAGTTGAATTGCATGGCCCAGCAAATGGGTCAATCAATGCCGAGTCGTTCCAGACTTCAAAATGGAGGTGAGGGTCGGTGGAGTTTCCCGCGCTTCCCACCAGCGCGATTGGCGTTCCGGGCTGCACGCTATCCCCCACGTTCACGGTTGCCGAGCCACGCCGGATATGGGCGTAGTAGCTGTAGATTCCGCCCGGGTGGGCAATCCCAATCCAGTTGCCGAACCCGCGCGAAATCACGCTGACTTTGTTCCGGTCGAAGGCCGTATCCACCACGCCGAACACCCGGCCCGGGGCGGCTGCAACAATCGTTACTCCACTATCCATCTGCCGAAAACTTGGCAAAGCGATGTCGGTTCCTTGATGCCCGTCGTAGGTCTGCACGCCGCAGTGATGATCCCGCAGAAGGCCAACCGCACTATCATGGTCAACATAATTGACCACAAAAAAATCTTTCCCCAACGTCCCTTCCATCGGCCAGCGGAAGATGGGTTGGCTGTTGGCTGTGGCAACGCACAGCAATGGCAAAAGGAAGAAGAAGTACCGGAGCATAGGATAGCGGATAGGGAATGCGTGTGTGTGGCTAAAAATAGTACGCTTTGGCGCGATGTCAACATCCGTTTGGATAAACCCCCATAACAGAAACTGCCGGATGAATCACTTCATCCGGCAGTTCTTGGTTGCTGCTTACTCTGCAGAGTATCTCACACTCCTGAAATCTTCAAGCGGTTGATTGAACGCGCCAGCGCGGCGTGGGCGCGGGCTACGTCAATGCCGGAGCCGGGGGTTGTGCGGGCTTGCACAATCCGTTGTTCGGCGCGGTCGCGGGCGCGGCGGGCGCGATCAATATCAATCTCGGCCACCGGCTCAACCGTTTCGGCAATCACCGTCACCACGTTGTTGCGCACTTCCACAAAACCGCCCGAGGTCGCAAAATGCGTCTCCTTCCCTTCGGGGCTGGCAATGCGGATGTCACCAACCTCCAACGCGGTAAGCAGTGGGGCGTGGTTTATCAGCACTTGGAACGGGCCAACAACGCCCGGAAGCGCGATCAGCGTTGCCTGGCCCTGGAACACGGTGCGGCGCGGCGTGACAATCTCAACATTGAAAATCTTTTCTGCCATTGGGAATCGGGAATCGGTTGTCGGGGATCGGTTGTCGGGAGTCGGTTGTCGGGAGTCGGTTTAGCGAAAAAAAACGGGAGGGAGAGAGAGAGAGCCAAACAGGGCGGCTGTGATTGTGTGCCGCCCTGTTGTTCTTTTTGCTTTTTTATGCTGCGGCCATTTTCTTGGCTTTCTCCACTGCTTCGTCGAATGTGCCAACGTAGCGGAAGGCTTCCTCCGGCATCTCATCCCCCTGCCCGTTCAGGATTGCCTCGAACCCGCTGATGCTGTCTTCGACCTTCACGTAGCGGCCAGGCTGGCCGGTGAACTGTTCGGCCACAAAGAACGGCTGCGACAAGAACCGCTGAATTTTGCGGGCACGCTGCACCGTCAGCTTGTCATCGTCCGATAGCTCATCCATCCCAAGAATGTTGATGATGTCCTGAAGATCCTTGTAGGATTGCAGCACCTGCTTCACGCGGGCGGCAACGTCGTAGTGGCGTTGGCCAAGAACGTTGGGATCAAGGATTGTGGAGGTTGAGCCAAGCGGATCAACGGCGGGGTACAAGCCCAGCTCGGAGATTGCGCGCGACAACACGGTGGTTGCGTCAAGGTGGGCAAAGGTGTTGGCCGGTGCCGGGTCGGTAAGGTCGTCGGCAGGGACATAGACGGCTTGGACTGAGGTGATGGAGCCGCGAGTTGTGGAGGCAATGCGCTCCTGCAACGTGCCCATCTCGGTGGCCAGCGTTGGCTGGTATCCCACCGCCGATGGCATACGGCCCAACAGTGCCGACACCTCCGAACCCGCCTGAGTAAAGCGGAAGATATTATCAACGAACAACAGCACGTCGCGCCCTTCTTCGTCGCGGAAGTATTCCGCCATGGTGAGTGCGGTCAGTGCCACCCGTGCGCGCGCGCCTGGCGGTTCGTTCATCTGGCCGAACACCAACACGGTTTTATCCAACACCCCCGATTCGGTCATTTCAATGTACAAGTCCTTCCCCTCGCGCGAGCGTTCGCCAACGCCACCGAACACTGAGTAGCCACCGTGCTGCTTGGCAATGTTGTTGATAAGCTCCTGGATAATCACCGTCTTGCCAACCCCTGCGCCGCCGAACAACCCGGTTTTTCCGCCCCTGGTGTATGGCTCCAGAAGGTCAATCACCTTGATGCCAGTCTCGAACATCTCCTTTTTCGTTGTCAGCGATTCAAACGGCGGGGCCGAGCGGTGGATTGGGAATCGGACGCTGGTTTGTGGCGCGCTTTGATTATCAATCGGGTCGCCGGTGACGTTCATCATGCGGCCCAACGTTTCCGGGCCAACGGGGACCATGATTGGGCCGCCAGTATCAAGCACCGTTGTTCCGCGGCTAAGGCCGTCGGTGGTGTCCATGGCGACCGAGCGAACACGGTCCTGGCCCAGGTGTTGCTGCACCTCGCACACCAGCGTGCTTGTGGATCCGTCGGGAAGGGTGCGGTGGATGTGCAGTGCGTTCAAAATTTCCGGCAGTTTGCCGCCGGGGAATTCAACGTCAATCACCGCGCCGATGATTTGAACAATCTTGCCTTCGTTCATGCTTTGGCCTTGTGCGAAAAAGTGATTTCTATTGCTGATGTTTTGCTTGGAAACGAACGGTACTTGGGGGCACGAAAGGGAACCCGAAAAGGGGAACAGGGGAAGGGTACCCACTCAATAGGCTGGCAAACTTACGGAAGCAAGGGATGTTTGCAATCGGGGGAAGTATATTGAAACGAAGTCGGTTCCGCCGCGTGCGGTCCTCACGTTCTCTTCTCAACAGTTCTACTCACTCACTCCATCATCCATGATCCCAGAATTCTGGCGAACCCGTTCCATCCAACGAATCAGCGGAACTCCCGCAGCCGTTGCTGTGGTGGATCAGCGGCTGCTCCCGTTTGTAATCCAGACCGTGACGCTGCAAAGCTCGGGCGATGCGATTGCTGCCCTCCAGCAAATGATCGTCCGTGGTGCCCCGCTGATTGGCGTTGCCGGAGCCTACGGGATTGCGCTTGCCGCCCAAGAAGCCCCCAACGATCAACACTTTTGGGGCTACCTAACCGAACGTGCCGAACAACTAACCAACGCCCGCCCAACCGCCATCAACCTTGCTTGGGGGGTGGAACGGATGATGAAAGAATTGCGCCAGCATTCCGCCAACGCTGGCCATGCCGACATCAACCAAGTGGTTGCAACCGCTTGGCTGTTGGCCGATGCAATCGCCGATGAAGATGCCGCTACCTGCAACAGTATCGGCCTGCATGGGCTGCCGTTGATTCAAGAAATTTCCAAACGGAAAAATGGGGGAGTGGTGAACATCCTCACTCACTGCAACGCAGGTCGGCTGGCGTGCGTTGCTTGGGGGACCGCCACCGCGCCAATCTACCACGCCCACCAAGCCGGAATCGCCGTTCACGTTTGGGTGGATGAAACCCGCCCCCGCAACCAGGGCGCACGCCTGACAACGTGGGAGCTTGCCGAAGCCGGAATCCCTCACACCCTGATTGTGGATAACGCTGGCGGGCATCTGATGCAGCATGGGTTGGTAGATATCGTCCTGGTGGGAAGCGACCGCACCACACGCAGCGGCGATGTTTGCAATAAAATTGGGACCTACCTGAAAGCGCTTGCTGCCCACGATAACGGCATCCCCTTCTACGCCGCGCTTCCAAGCTCCACGTTCGATTGGGAAATCAGCGATGGAGTAATGCAAATCCCGATTGAAGAGCGTGCTGCCGACGAAGTCCGCTGCATTGAAGGGGTGGTGGACGGCGCGGTGGGGCAAGCGCAGATCACGCTTCCCGACACCCCCATGATATTCCCCCGAAAAAGTCAATAGGGAGTTAAGCGGGTGTGGCGTGCAGACGCTCGAACTCGGCTGGTGTTTTGTAGCCAAGGGTGGAATGCCGCCGCCGTTGATTGTAAAAGACCTCAATGTACTCGAAAATGCTTT
>JAEUSP010000056.1 GCA_016788565.1 Chlorobiota bacterium
GAGCATATCCCCAATCGCGTAGCTGCTGAAGCCGGTTCCACCACTGGTGGCCTCAAGCGGCGTGGTGAGCGTCAGGTCATCAACCGTCAGCCCGCCGGTGATGGTTTGCCCACCGCTGGAGTTGGAGAAGATGAAGCTGCCTGAAGCGTTGGTCGGGAAATCGTAGTAGATGTGGCTGGTGAGTGTCCCGCTTAGGCGGATGATGCCGTAGAAACCGTCGCCAGTTCCATCATCCATTAAGAATCGGTGGGCGGCGTAATCGCGCGGGTTTGGCGTGTACTGGGCATGAGCAAGGAACGGAGAAAAAAGGAGCGCGGCAGAAACGGCGATGATGCGTATGCTGGGAAGTGGAGTCTGGTTCATGGGTTGTTTTCCGTGCACCGCACAGATACCCCAATGGGAATGGGGCTGTGCTGGTGGCTGTACCTTGTTTGAGTTACCATTGGCCAAAGAGCCTCTACTCCCAATGGCCAATGGAATTGCGTATTGCTCCGCTGTGGCTTACCGCAGCGGCCGCCAAGCACCATCAATGTAGATAAACTGCCATAAATCGCGGTTGGTAGCACCGCTGCTGATGGTGCGTGTGGGGGTGCTTTGCACAACAACGTTGTCGTTCGTATCGCTGTTATAAACCCAGCAGATTTGCCCTTCGGCAATGTCGGTGGTTGAAAGTGTTAGCGTGCTGTTGCCTGTGTTTCCGCCGCTATCAAGCACCCGAATAATTGCTGCATTGTTTGGCGCGGTCATGGTGGTGGCGTATGTGATGGTGGCAACCGATAGCTGCACTCTTCCGCTGGAAATTTGCAGCCCCACAGCATCGTTTCCTGCAACCGCAATTTTCACACCCCGGTTCAAGTCACCGCCGGTTCCGGTCATATTCACATCAAGGCCGATGGCCGTTGTGCTGCCACCGCCCGCGCCGCTGAAGTCGCCGCTGCTTGCAACCGATAGCACCGTTTTGTTGATTGCATCGGTGGTGGTGTTGGTGGCATCGTTATCCACCACTGCGGTTGTTGTGCTGGCGGTTTTGGCTCCGCTGATATTGAAGTTTGCCGCCTGCCCCGCACCGCTGTTGGTGATATCGAACAACGTGCTTGCGCTGCTGGTGGTGCTGCTGAACGGAAGCGTTAGCCCGCTTGCGGCAGCCCACTCCAGCGTACCAGCGGTGGCGGTGGCTCCGGTTGCAAGCCGCAGCACTTGCCCATCAGTTCCGTTGGCGGCTGGGAGTGTGTAGGTGATGTTGTTGGCTTGCGCTTGCGCTTTGAACGCGGTGTACTCAGTCCCGCTTCCGCTTGGCTCGGCCATCCGTAGCTCGCTGGCCGTTCCTGCGTTCGAGAGCAACACGTTCCCCTGGGCAACATGGATGCCCAAACCACCACCGGTTGCCACAAACCGGCCCGCTACGTTGTTCCCGCCACGGGCAATCACGTGCATCCCGATTGCTGAATCGTCAGTCCCGTACACGTCCGTGTAAAGGCCGTATAAAGTGATTACCGGGCCGGTTCCTTGCGAGGAGTAATCTATTCGTTGCGCGGTGTAGGTT
>JAEUSP010000057.1 GCA_016788565.1 Chlorobiota bacterium
GAGCATATCCCCAATCGCGTAGCTGCTGAAGCCGGTTCCACCACTGGTGGCCTCAAGCGGCGTGGTGAGCGTCAGGTCATCAACCGTCAGCCCGCCGGTGATGGTTTGCCCACCGCTGGAGTTGGAGAAGATGAAGCTGCCGCTGGCGTTAGTTGGGAAGTCGTAGTAGATATGGCTGGTGAGTACTCCGCTTAGGCGGATGATGCCGTAGAATCCGTTGCCAGTTCCATCATCCATCAGGAAGCGGTGGGCGGCGTAATCGCGCGGGTTTGGTGTGTACTGGGCGGCTACGGGGAGCGCGGTGGCAAGAAGCAAGAATGTGGCGCAGACACCACTCCAGAGAAGGGTTGGGAACTTCATCATGGCGAGGGATTTGATTGTACCTTGAGTGTAGCTTGCAGCCCAAAGCAGGCTGCAAGCTTTTTTCCGTTGATAAGCAGCCACGTGGATGACATTCCTCAATGCCAATAGCTGCTGTTGAACGATACACCAGGACCTCTATTTCCTGGTGTATCGTGATTGTTGCGTAATCATCCCCTCTTGCCGCCGCTCTGATGGCGGCCCTTTCACGTTGTCATCCTTCGGCAAGCGCAGGATGACAAAGTTAGGAAACAGGATGCCGAAAGCAGCATCCCCGACTTCCTACTCAATGACTGTGATATCCCAGTTCAAGCTCCCCTCATCAATGGCCGAGCCGGTCACGTTTTGGAAGGCGACGGTGACGGTTCCGCTGGCCGAAACCCGTGCGTAGCCGATGATTAACCCTGCGGTAAGATTTGCCGAAGGAGAAACCACAACCGAGCCACCCACAGCAGCACCAGTCACCGTGAAAGTTTCAGTACTGTTGCTGTTTGCGGCAACACTGGCAAGGTCTTTGGCCACGGTTGCTTTGGTGATTTTGCGCCCCCAGCTCAAGGTCCCCGTTCCATTGCTGATAAGCACCCGGTCATCGGAGGTTGGCCCTACTGCCGGAAGGGTGTAGGTGATGTTGCTACCTTGCGCTTGCGCTTTGAACGCGGTGTACTCAGTCCCGCTTCCGCTTGGCTCGGCCATCCGTAGCTCGCTGGCCGTTCCTGCGTTCGAGAGCAACACATTCCCCTGGGCAACATGAATGCCTAAGCCGCCACCAGTTGCCACAAACCGACCCGCCACGTTGTTCCCGCCACGGGCAATCACGTGCATCCCGATTGCTGAATCGTCAGTCCCGTACACGTCCGTGTAAAGGCCGTATAAAGTGATTACCGGGCCGGTTCCTTGCGAGGAGTAATCTATTCGTTGCGCGGTGTAGGTT
>JAEUSP010000099.1 GCA_016788565.1 Chlorobiota bacterium
TGCCGTTGAGTCCAAACAAGGCGACGAGTTCGGAGCGGTTGGCTTTGACAAAGGTTCCGAGTTCGCGATAGCCATAGCATCCGCTCATCATACCGAAGATGATCATCAGCAGCAGGTGATCGAGTTGATAGCGCTTCCCATACGCTGAACGGAAGTCCGGGACGGTTCGCAGATATGCTACCAGTGTTTGTTCCATCTGTTTTTGGCCTGCAATTTACTCCTTCTTTGAACACTTAACAGCCCTGCGACCCGTCGGGGCGATGACGAAGAAGAGAGAGCCGCGCCGTTCGGTGGCTCACGCTCATACTTCAACGGAGCTTCAGCATGAGCGGAGGGCTGGGTTCGCGGTGGTGGCAGGTTGGACGATACGGGGGGGGCCCATTCTTAGCCCCGAATGGGGCGGTAGTCCCATAGCCCAGCGGCGCAAGCCCTGGGAACATCGCGCACACCAACACCCCACAGCCCCGGATGGGGCGACAGAGTTCATCCGCACCATCAATTCTTCCGCCCGCTACGGGGCTACTCAATCCAAACCTTTCCGCAATCCCCCAAGGCTTACGCCATTGGGCTACGCTGGCTGTCGCCCCATTCGGGGCTGTTGTTGACTTCGCCGTTCGGTGGCTCACGCTCATACTTCGACGGGGCTCAGCATGAGCGAAGGGCGGGATTCGGTGGTGGACGCAAGTTTTTTTTCGGAACTCAAGCCCCGTCATCGCGAGGAGTCTTCGACGAAGCGATCCCGCGCGTTTCTGGGATGGCATCGGACACGCTGCCACACGCGAGATGGGCTTCGCCGCTGCTTCGCGGTGCCACGTCGCTCAACGCTCCTTGTCGCAGACCCCGACCCGTCGGGGCGATGACGAAGAAGAGAGAGCCGCGCCGTTCGGTGGCTCACGCTCATACTTCGACGGAGCTTCAGCATGAGCGGAGGGCGACCTTCGGAGACAACTCCAAGATTCTTCATTCGACATTTGGCATTCGGCATTCCAACATTCCGGTGGCCCTGTTCTTTTGGCGAGAACGAAAAAGCGAGAGGAATATCTGTTGCCAGATATTCCTCTCGCTTCGTTGAAAAATGGAGCCGAGCGGTTGTTCCCCCCGCTTACTCCTCGAACCTTCCCCCCAAGTGTTCGGCCAGAAATTTCTCGGCAGCGGCGTAAAATTTCAGGCGGTTTTCCGGGCGTGCAAAGCCGTGTCCTTCGTCGGGGAAGAGCATGTATTGGTGAGGGATTCCGTTTTCCTTCATGGCCGCCACAATCTGCTCCGATTCGGCTTGCTTCACCCGTGGGTCGTTGGCACCGTGGGCAATCAGCATCGGGATGCGGATTTGATCCACGCGATACAGCGGCGAGCGGGAACGGAGGAAATCGGCCTCGGTTTCTGGGTCGCCAACCCGTTCGTGCAGTTGCTTAATCATCGGTTGCCAGTAGGGTGGGGTGGATTCGATGAAGGAGATCAGATTCGACGGGCCAACAATCGCCACTGCGCAGTGGAAGAAATCGGGGGTGAAGGTTGCCCCCACCAGCGAAGCATAGCCACCGTACGAACCACCATAAATTGCCAGCCGCGAGCGGTCAACCCAGCCTTGATCGGCGGCCCAGTTCACGGCATCAATCAGGTCATCGTGCATCTTCCCGCCCCACTCCTTGTTCCCCGCGTTCAGATAGGCTTTGCCAAAACCGTTCGAGCCACGGTAGTTCACCTGCAGACAGATGTAGCCACGGTTTGCCATCCACTGCGCTTCTGGGTGAAAGCCCCAAGAATCGCGCACCCAGGGGCCACCGTGGACGTTCAGCACCAACGGCAAGTTCTTCCGTTCTTGGCCAGCGGGGAAACTGATGTAGCCGTGAATCACCATGCCATCGCGGGCGGTGAAATGGAATGGCTCCATTATTGCCAGTGGATATTGGCTTAACTCAGGGCGCGGATGAAACAGTAACGTGGTGCTGCGGGCGGCGCGGTCGTACAGGTAGTATCCCTCCAGTTCGTTGTCGGCATCGTATGCGACGATCCACTTCTGGTTGGCATCGTCGCGGGCCATGATGGCGAAATCGCCCCGGTGCTGCGCTTGCAGTGTTGCAAAATCTTCCCGAACAGCCTCATCCAGAATTTCCCATTCCAGCCGCTCGCGCAAAAAAGCCACCGCTTCAACAACCTGGGTGTCACGGTTGATGAACTCCGTGCTGATATCATATTCGGGGTCTTCGGCGATTACGCTCCGCTCTCCTGTTGATAGGTTGATGGAGACTAACCGTGAGGTGTTCGCGTCGCGGGGATCGTTCAAATACAGGGATGCGTTATCGGCAGTGAAGCCAACAATCCCGGATGACCAGGCTTCCTCCATGGTCCATGTCAGCAGCGTGCGCCACGGGTCGTTTGGCGTGTCGCGCACCAGCAGGTCTTGCCCACCTTCGTGGGTGGCGGCAAGGGCGGCGCGCACCACAAAATTGTTATCACTTTGCCAATCCATCACACTGCCAGGATTGCGTGCGGCAAGCTCTAACTCACCAGTCCGGACATCCACGTACCAGACATCGTGAAGCTGGGGGTTGTCGCGATTCATGGATATCAGCAGCCGGTCGGGGAACAGCTTGTTTTTGCCGCTGGGCCGCGCCTGGGCCCCATCGAATGGAGTAAGATCGCGGGTATCGCCGCTGTGAATATCCACCGCAAAAAGGTGCCAGTTTTCATCGCCGTCGTTGTCCTGCATGTAGATCAGGTACTGACTGTTTTGCGCCCACAGGAACGTGGTGATCCCACGCCCGGTGTCGTGGGTGAGTGGGCGCATCTCTTCCCCTAATTTCCCAATCCAAAGATTCATCACCCCTTCCACCGGGGCCACCCACGCAAGCCATTGGCCATCGGGGGAAATCTGCGGCCCCCGTTTTTGGGGATTGCCAAACAGTAGCTTTCGTGGAATAAGCGGAGTAGCGGTGTCGGATTGCGGATTCATGCTGGTATTGATTGATGTGATGTTCAACGTGTGTGTGGTTTGGCTTCCGTTTGTTGGCCGACGTTATTTCCCTTCCCCCAACTGCTGCAATCGTTGCAATCGCGCCCCCTCGTTGGCCAGCATCCAACTGTCTTCCGATAGCAGTTGGTAGGCTCCGGCAAAATACTCGCGTGCTTCATCGCCACGATCTAACGCCAGCAAGCACTCGCCAAGTTCCTCGAAGACGTAGCCATCGGGAGCCAAACCTCGCTCTGTTCGGTCGTGCTGAAGCTGTTGCTGCATGGCAAGGGCTTCTTCGGTTCTTCCCAGCGAGCGGAGCGTGCGGGCAACGCACCATTGGGCAATCATCAACCCTTCGCTGCTTCCCATTTCGGTGTGCCACTCCACGTTTCGCTGGAAGTAGCGCAATGCTTGGTCGTAGTCCCCCAGGGTGTGCCAGGTCCAGCCGATGTTGTTGGTAAGCGAGCCAATCCAGCGGCGGGCGGTGGGGTTGCTGCTTTGCTGTGCCAGCTGATAGGCTTTTTCGTTCCACTCCAACGCGGCTTCCCCTTGCTCAACAATCGCCACCATGTGGGCGGCATCCACGGCAAGGTCGTCCTCGCCTGCAGAGTTCCCTTCCTCCCAGGCTTGCGTAAACAGGGGGCGTGCTTCGGCGGGATTGCCCGATGAATTCCACACCCGCCCGCGCTCCAAGAAATAGCGGAGCCGGGGCCGGGGGGAAGCATCGGCAAGGAGCGGCTCGACGGTATCTAACGTATCGTGGGCATCGGCAAACCGGCGTTGCAGCCCTTCGCAGCGGGCGATTTGGGTAAGCAGTTCCAACCGGTATGGCTGGTTTCCGGCAGCTTCGGCATCGGGCAGCAGTTTGCGGAACCGTTGCTCGGTTTCAGCGGGGCGGCTGTAGTTCCATAGTTGTTCGATTTCGGGGAGCGGTGACGATGGCATTGATGAACCCATGAAGATGTGAACACAGTTGTGAACGGGGATAGCAAAAGGGGGGGGCGAACCGGCACAAACATAGGGAAAGAAAACAGCTTACGGCATCGTGGTGACTTCTTTGTACAGATCCAAAAAATTGGCACCCCCCTGCTGGGCTGCAAACTGGTTTCGGATCAATGCGGGGCCAGTTTCCAATGCCTGGCCAGCGTGCGTGGCCGAAGAAAGTGAGCGGAGCAATGCCGCTGCCATCGCTTCTGGGTTCCCCGGGGGAACCTGATAGACAAGTTCGGCGGGAAGCTCGGCAGCGATCCCAACGGAGGTTGCTATCACTGGCATTCCGGTGGCCAGCGATTCCAGCACCACCATCCCCTGGGCTTCGTAGTGTGAGCCATGCAGCAGAAGGTCGCACCGCCGGAAGACATTCGGCATAAGATCGTAGGGGACGAAGCCTAAAAAATTGGTGAAGTCAGCGATCCCCAACTCAAACGCCAGTTTCCGGATTCGCTCCATCTCGGTTCCGGCTCCGGCAATTTCCAGCTGAATCTCTGGCATTCGTGTGCGTGCAATGGCAACGGCGCGGAGCATTGTTGGATAATCTTTCAGGGGGATCATCGAGGAGGCAATCAACACCCGTTTCCCGTGGCGGAGCGATGCTGGGGGGAAGTCATCGGCATCAATCCCCAATGGCATTGGGCGGATGCGATCCCGGTGTGGCGGCGGGGCAAGCGCGGCAACCCAGCGCGAGCCTGCGGTAACGGCGGTTGCCCGGCGCAGGGTTTCGGCAACAATCAGCCTGCCGCGCCCCGTCCGCTGCGTGCCGTAGCCAAACTGCGGGAACGCTGCAAACTCACCGCCAGCAACCGAGACAACTGAAGGAATCCCAAGCTGGCGGGCAATTCTGCCTGCAAGAAACCCAGGCTCGGTGGCCCAAAATCCATGAAGAAGCTGGAAGGGGCGGATTGCGTGGTCGGCGGCAATTTGGCGGCGCAGTCGTTGCCACAACATCAGCCGCCCAATGCCATACTGTTTCCGGTTACTCAGCCCATGGACGGTTGCCCCCGCCGCCCGCCAAACCCCACGGCGGAAAGGATATTGGAGGGAGTACACCACCACCTCGGCGCGTTCTGCAATCGCCCGCACAACATTGTGAATTGCTGGAATGCAAGGGTCGTGGTCGTCGGCACTGAAGCCGGAGAGGATGAAGGCAATGCGTGGCATCATCAAGTGGAGTAAGCGAGGGGGGCAAATTAGCATGGCAAAAAAAATCTGCTAACATTTTCGCCAATTCCTGTGTTAGCAGTAGTGTGGGGCAAGGTTTTTAGCCAGTGATGTAACAAACGGGGTCGCGGCTGTGTCTTTATGCCACGCAGTACCTCTCCAAAAAAACAATCCAGTTTCAACACAAGGAATCAGAAGCTATCGAATCCTGACTACTCGGTTACAACATTTCGGTCAATCCGTCCCAATGGCGGCATTTCTGCGGAAGCAGAGGGTGCAGCACGTAACCAGCAGATCAGCATTCGGAACGCCTTGTGTGCGATGTCTCAGCCGAATGCAATCCATTCGGCTTTTTTCATGACCGCCGCCAAACAACGGTGGCTGAACGACGGCAGCCGATGATGCTTCAAACTCACACACAGGCAAGAAAATAAACAGCAGGAGAAAGGAAGGAAATGGACTCCCCGCTTCACACAACAACGACCAGCGAACCGACGAAAAACATAGGAGAACGTGCATAGGCAAACCGCTACCCTGGCAACACACAAACGTGTGGAGCAATCACTCAACAGCAAAGATTGAACAGGAGGAACAATCCATGTCAGCAACAACAGTTCGTTCACGAATTCGGATGGCACAAATGGCACTCAAAGAACAGAAAGAAGCACCACCAGAGGAGATTCGCGCCGATGATGGTTTCACCACCAGCCCCACCGAGGTGCGGGTGAACCCGTTGGGGGATTTTATGGATGACCAGACCTTTGCGCAATTACAGCAGTATCGCTTGTTCGATGCCAAATCCCTTCGCGATTTCCAAATCCGGAAAACCTACCGCGAGATGCGCAAAAAAATGACCGCCAGCGACGCGCTGGATAAACTGCAAGAGATGTACTCATACCTTCAGTACGACACGATCCGCAAGATTGTCTATATGAGCAAGGCTTCCTGAATCCGTTGTAACGGTTCAGACCCGCCGCTGCCCCGTTCGCCTAACGGGGCGGCGGCTTTTTTTTTATTGGCACAACGTGGGTTTTGCCTTGTTTTCACCACCACTAATCCCTTATTTTGCTCCCCGTCTGCTCCCACTACATCCACTTATTTTTCCTCAATAAGGAGTTTGCTATGACTCGCACACAGCACACAGCGCACAGCACACAGCGCACAGCACACAGCACACAGCACACAGCACACAGCACACAGCACACAGCACACAGCACACAGCACACAGCACACAGCACACAGCACACAGCACACAGCACACAGCACACGAACACGGCAAGGGCAATGGAGGTTACTGCTAACCCTTGCATTTTTTGCGGCGATCAGTTTCTGCGCCATAGCCCAACCGCAAAGTGGCAGTAGCGATTGCCTTGATTTGGAACTCGGTTGTAATGAAAAATGGTATTACTCCTACATGGTCATCAATATCCCTGAGTTCCCCTCCTGCCCAATGACCATTAACTACCGTTCAAAGCCGTGTGGCCCTAACACCTACCACTTTCAACTCTTTAGTATTGATTGGCAAATCCCTGACCTTGAGAACCTCGATGATCCATCAAATCCATGTTACGAGCTTCATAACGCTTATTTGGAATCAGCCTCTGGGGTAGGCCCCATGAACCGAGATCAATTCCTGCAATCGCTTTTTCACGCAGCTCTGAAGAAATATGCTCGCCAGACATTTGACCAGAAACTTGTTCTGGCACAAAATGACCTTGCTCAAGATCCAAACGATCCAGAACGCCAAGCGGAGTATCAGAGTTTTCTCTGCCCAAACGGGCAGAAGATTTTCAGGGCAACGTATGCAACCTGTATGTCGGCTGTTCACGGAGAATTTCCACTTCAAGGTGGGTACAGAACCGATACTACCGCTACAAAAGGGAGCGGATCATTTAATTCTACCGATCCAAATGACCCAAACGATGTTGCCCAGCCGATGCAAATCCAGATCAAGTACTATCCATGCAATGCTGATGCGGTGTGCTGTGTACGAGAATTCAGAATCTGCTACAACGAAGCAACACAATTCACGCGTACCTATTCGAGCACTACTCCACCAGCCAATGCAGATGTATGCCCAATGGATCCACCAGATGTTGATGTTATCCGGCAATCGAATCCTGGGTTTCAAGTAGGGCGATGCTTGCCGTACTGTGATGCTGGTGAATACACTCCACCGATGATTGAGACGGAAGAGCATCCCACTCCTGATATCAGTAAAAAATAATCATCTATCTGCCCGTAGGGAACAACAATTCCCTACGGGCAGTATTATTTTTATAAACCGGAGCATCACCATGAAAAAGCATCAATGCAGTAAAGCAATCAACAGAGGGTTTGGCAGTGAGTACAAAAAAACGGGGAATATATTTCGTCTATTTATCGTTGTGAATGTAGGAATAGCGATTGGGTTTGCAAGCGCACAAAGCCAAGAAATACGGTGGGAAAAAACCTATATTGAACCCGACCCACATCCAAAGGTTTCAGGGTTGTACTACAACGGTATGGAGTTTGTACAGGACACGAACGGCGATATTTATAGTTGGGGTGTTACTGGGGCAGGATATACTTCCGCTGTTAGTAGAATTGATGAACATGGAAAATTATTTTGGAGTAGGCAATTTGGAAACCCGGATTCTACTCGTTGTAATATCCGCAGAATTAAAATCATTGATACTACCCTTCAAGTCTCTGCCTCGTTTGCTCCTTCGTTCTCACTAGAGTTTGGAGATTACTTAAAAATTGTTCTTTCCCGCGATGCTGTTGTGCTTGATTCCTTTGTCAGCAGGCAATTTCAAACTCCTGGGAAATCGTATGCGTTGAATAACAACTCTCATCTTTGCCAAGCTCCAAACCCCAATGAATTTATTGCTATTTCTACTTCCGAAAATATCGACACTTGGTTCAAGCGAATTACCGATGATGGTTATCGACTACAACTGAAGCAACATCACAAAGACGTTTACCCATATTACGAAGCTGTGGGATTAACACCGGTTGCTCACAACCGATTTATCCTCCGAGGAGATCGTACCGATGATAATAGGCAATTCCGCCGCCCATTCCTTGCCTGCTTCGATAGCGCCGGCAATATCCTCTGGGAACAAATCCCAGCTGATACCGCAATCGCCTACACCTACTGCCGTGGGCTTGCCCCCACTGGCGACGGCGGAATGATCCTGAGCGTGAACCCCTTCGTGAAAACCGATAAACAATGGAAATCTACCCCCTTGCTCTTTCGGCTCGATTCCCTGGGTAACACTCTCTGGAAAAAAGAACTTTTGTTCGAGACCGGCCATGCCGAACTTACCATGATTGAGCTACTCTCCGATAACGGTTTTATGGCCGTTGGATACACCGCTGAATTTTATCCCAAAACCCGGGCTATTGACCCCAGCACCATGTATCCGCTGATGCTTCGTTTGGATGCAGCGGGAAATATCCTTTGGCGCAAATCGTGGTCGGGTTCCGACACTGGCCAGCTCAACGCGGTGCATCGCTTGCGCGATGGCAGTTATGGAGTTGTTGGGCTACGCTTCCCGCATTTGTACGTGGCCAGCATCGCTGATATTCCCACCAGCGTGGAGGCTGAGAAGGAAGTGAGTTCACGGCTACGGCTGGAGGTACTCGGCAACAGCCGAACACTGCGGGTTGAGGGGATTTTGGGAGAAGAGGTGAGAGTGAGTTTGGTGGATATGTTGGGGCGGCTTGTGTGGCAGGGTAGTGTTGCTGGTGGCACGGGTTGGATTTCGCTGGAATCGTTGCCATCGGGGACATACGTTGCCGTTGCCGACTGTGCTGGGGTGCGAAAAAGCACGATGATTCCCCTGTACTGATAAATGGGTAGAAACAAACAATGGCCGCATGAAGCTCAATGCTTCTTGCGGCCATTGTTTGTTTCTAGAGCGGGTTCAAACAATCAACAATCCCCCTCACCCCTGCTTCTCCATCGGAACAATCACCCCAAATTTTTCTGCATTGTTGGCGGCGCGTTGGTAGCCGGCGTCGGTGTGGCGGAAGATTCCCATTGCGGGGTCGTAGGTTAGCACCCGCGATAACCGTGCATCGGCTTCCGGGGTGCCGTCGGCCACGACCACCATGCCGGAGTGCTGCGAGTATCCCATCCCAACCCCGCCACCATGATGAAACGAGGTCCACGTTGCCCCCCCCATTGCGTGCATCGCAAAGTTCAGCAATGGCCAGTCGCTGATGGCATCCGATCCATCCAGCATCCCCTCGGTCTCGCGGTTGGGGCTGGCAACCGAGCCGCAGTCCAGATGATCGCGGCCAATAACTATCGGTGCCGAAACGCGGCCGTCGCGGACCATCTGGTTGAACAGCAATCCCGCTTTCTCACGCTCGCCGTAGCCTAACCAGCAGATACGCGCCGGCAATCCCTGCCACGCAATTCGCTCCTGTGCCATTGCCAGCCAGCGGTGCAGCGGGGCGTTATCGGGGAACAACTCCATGATTGCCCGGTCGGTGGCGTAGATGTCTTCTGGATCGCCCGAAAGCGCGACCCAACGGAACGGCCCTTTCCCATCGCAAAACAGCGGGCGGATGTACTCCGGCACAAACCCCTTAAACTCAAACGCACGGCCGAACCCCGCTTTCTGCGCCTCGGCACGGATATTATTTCCGTAATCGAACGCCACCGCTCCGGCATCTTTCATGGCCACGATTGCCTCCACATGAACCCGCACCGATTCGGCAGCGCGGCGCAGATATTCAGCGGGGTCGGCAGCGCGAAGCGCGTCGGCTTCCTGCTTGGAAAGCCCAGCTGGGTAGTAGCCGTTCAACAGGTCGTGGGCCGAAGTTTGGTCGGTGACAGCATCGGGGATGATGCCGCGCCGAACCATCTCCGGCAGAACCTCGGCAGCGTTCCCCAGCAGGCCAACGGAAAGTGCTTCGCCACGCTGGCGGGCTTCCTGCAACATTGCCAACGCTTCGTCCAAGTTGGTGGCTTTGCGGTCGCAGTAGCGGTCGTGAATCCGTTTGTCAATTCGCCATTCGTCAATCTCCACCGCCAGCACCGTCCCTTCGTTCATGGTGACGGCAAGGGGTTGCGCCCCCCCCATTCCGCCAAGCCCAGCGGTGACGGTCAGGGTTCCGCGAAGCGACCCGCCAAAGTGGCGTTCGGCGCAGGCGGCGAACGTCTCGTAGGTTCCTTGCAGTATCCCCTGCGTGCCAATGTAAATCCAGCTTCCGGCGGTCATCTGGCCGTACATCATCAGCCCCATTTCATCAAGCTGGCGGAACTGATCCCAGGTTGCCCAGTGGGGGACAAGATTGCTGTTGGCAATCAGCACGCGGGGCGCGTCGGTGTGGGACCGGACAACACCAACCGGCTTCCCCGATTGCACCAACAACGTCTGATCCGGCTCCAGCTTCCGCAGCGATTCCAGGATGGCATCGAAGCATTCCCAATTTCGTGCGGCTTTCCCCAACCCGCCGTACACAATCAGTTCGGCGGGGCGTTCGGCAACCTCGGGATCAAGGTTGTTTTGGATCATTCGGTAGGCCGCTTCAATCTGCCAGTTGCGGCAGGTAAGCGTGGTTCCGCGTGGTGCGCGGATGGTGCGGCTGCTGGTGCGTGTGCCGGCGGAATCGGAAAGTGCCTCGGTCATGCGATTGCTCCGTGTAGGTTGGTTCAAGTAGTTGCGCCGAAATTATTTGTTTGGTTGTAGGCCACCAAACCAGACCGCGCCGCTGTGACGATCTTGAACAACAGTTGATAGGAGGCTACGCAAGGGGGATGTTAGTCAGGAGAAGGCATCGCAGGAAGCTTGCTCTCAAAAACAAAAGGCTTCCTGTGCACTTGGCTTGCCAGCAGGAGGAAGAGCAGAGTAGGGGAGAAAACGGAACGAGGGAGGCTACCGCGTGGGTGGCCTTCCTCGTTGCACTTGGGTTGCTGAGAAAGAGCGTGCGTGTGTGCGTGCTTAGTTACGTAGCCGGTCGGTGTCCAGGGCGTTCAGCGTTTCCACTTTTTGCAGCAGTTCTTCTTTTGATTCCACAAGGTTGGGGTCCGGCAGGCAGACATCCACCGGGCAGACTGCTGCGCACTGTGGTTCATCAAAAAATCCAACACACTCGGTGCATTTATCGGGGACGATGTAGAAATAATCACCGGACCAGAAGCTGTCCGAACCGCTTGGTGCGGCTTCCCCCGCGCCGTAGGTGACACCTGCCAACGCCCAATTTGCGCCCCCTTCGTAGATGGCGGTGTTTGGGCACTCAGGCTCGCACGCGCCGCAGTTGATACAATCTTCGGTGATATGGATTGCCATGTATTTCTTGCTCCAGATTATGAGTGATTGTCGTTATGTGAACGCCCGTTCCGCAAGCCTGCTTCCCCAACAGCCGCGTTGGCCGGGGGACGTTCAAAGTTGATTTGCAGGGAAGGAAGAGCACTGCTGGTTTTCACCGCCTCGCGTAGGGCCACCAATTGCGGAAGCAGGCCGTTTACATCAATGCCAAATTTTTCGGGGCGATGTTCGGATAATCGCTCGATAGCCCGCTCAATCTGCGTTGTGGCCCCGGCATGGTTTTTCCGCACGGCATAGAACGAACCAATCGCCACATGAATCATCCCCTGCATAAATCGGCGGTCGTCGCCATGCAGCGATTCCCACACTATTTCAAAGGAGTCGTGGCTTTCAAAAAAACGTCCGTTGTTGAACTCGTTAATGGCAAGTTCCAGAAGTGAGTGTTTGTTCACAGCGCTGCTGAACGGTAGGAGGAGGAAGAGGAGACCTTGCGATGAAGGTATTGACGCTGCGAATATCACACTTTGGGCAATCCCCCGTTCTCCTCAGCTTGTAACAACGGCACTGCATTCTTTTCGTGTTGCTGCCAGCTTCAACGATTACGCCCACCGCCAAACCACGTTACCGGCCACAATCGTTGCAAGTGTGGTGGCGATTGTTGTGGCCTCGGCAGCCGCGCAGGGGTTGCCCGCAAGCACCACAAGATCAGCCGCGTAGCCTTCGGCAATGCGCCCGCGCCACGGGTTCCCGGGAATTCCCGCTGCGGGCCATTCGGTGAAGGCCGCGATTGCTTCTTGCTCCGTGATTCGTTGCTCCGGGTGCCAGGGTTTTTGGGTGGAGTTATCAAGCCGTTCCACAAACGCCCGGATTCCAGCAATCGGGTCGGGGCTTTCAATCGGGAAGTCACTTCCGGCAAGGATTGGAACGCCAGTGCGCCGCAAGTTCTGCCAGCCGTAAGCGTAGCCGCACCGCACCGCGCCAAGCCGTTGCCGGGCCATTGCTGCATCGCTGGTGCAGTGTGTTGGCTGCATCGAAGGAAGCACTCCAAGTTCGGCAAACCGTGGCACGTCATCCGGGTGAACAATCTGGGCGTGCTCAACCCGCAGCAGCGCGTCTGGATAGCGATTCCGAAGCTGTTGATAAGCATCCAACACCAGCCGGTTTGCTCCGTCGCCAATGGCATGGGTTGCCACGGCAAACCCGCGCCGCGCCGGTTCATCGGCCAAGCCGGCCAACTGGTCGGCAGAAAGTAGCTGGATTCCGCAGGTGGCCGGGGCATCGCTGTACGGCTGCAACAGCAACGCCCCGCGCGAGCCAAGCGCGCCATCGGCAAAGTATTTCACCCCAACAATATCTACGTTCTTGGCCAACGGCCCGGGCTGCGGAACGGCGCGCCACTCTTCCCCTTGCGCCTTCAGAAATACGCTGCATCGAATCTTCATCCCGCCACGTTCGGCAAGGCGCGTCATCGCTTCCAACCGTTCAGGCTCCACGTTCATATCGTGCAGGCTGGTGATGCCGTAGCGCAGGCATTGCCCCACCCCGTAATCAAGCCACTCCATTTTTTGTTCGGTGGTAATGGGGGGCATCTGCTGGAATGCCAACATCATGGCGTTGTCAATCAGCAATCCGTTCGGCTGGCCAGTGTCGTCCAGCAGAACTTGGCCACCTTCCACCCAACGCGGGGTGATGTTGGCAGCGTGGATTGCCGCGCTGTTGACCCACGCCGCGTGAGTATCAATCCGGAGCAAGATCACAGGGTGGTGGGGGATCAGGCTGTCCAGCAATTCGCGTGTGGGAAGGGCAGGGGAATCCCACCGTTCTTGGTTCCACCCAAACCCTTGAACCCATGTTCCCGCCGGAAGAGTTCGTGCGTGTTCGGCAATCCGCTGGGCGCATTCCTGGGCCGAGCGTGCATCCACCAAATCAACCTTCGATTCCATTTCACCCAGCCCAATCAGGTGCGCGTGGGAGTCGGTGAAGCCGGGAAGAACCAACGCGCCAGTTGGCAATGGATACTCAGTCCCATCAAGAAAAAGTTGGGGGCGATTGCTTGGAAGAACAGCTTCAATCAAGCCAGTTGTGGAAGAACACTCAATCCGCATGGTGGTGTGTGTGTTGTTGTTGGGGAGGAATAGTGTTGCCGAAAAAAATCGGTTCGGTGGCTCCGCTCATACTTCGACGGGGCTCAGCATGAGCGGAGGGCTGCGTTCGGTGAGAACTCCAACACTCTTCTCTCTCCTATTCGACATTTGGCATTTGGCATTCGACATTCCGCTGGCTCCGCTCATACTTCGACGGGGCTCAGCCCAGAGCGGGGACGATGTTCGGCCGCTTGGAACATACGTTGCACGCTCACTCTACATGAGTAAAAACCTCCATCACCGCACCACCACCACCCACGCTGAGCGCGCCAAGTTTCCGCTGCGAAGCTGGCAACGGTAGCGGCCCGAAGGGAGATTGCCGGGAAGTTGAGCGATATGGTTTCCGGCGGGGAGTTCACCATCAACCAACTGCGCCACTTCCCGCCCCAGCAGGTCGAACAGCAGCAACCGCGTCTGTTCCATTTTGGGAAGGTGATAGTGAATGGTTCCATCCGAAGATTGCTGCACCGTCAGCCCTACTCCATCGCTTCCGTCCGGCTCCGCACCGCTCACCACCGGAACGCCCAGATACTCACCAACCCCCTGCAAAATGGCACGTGCGGTTTGGTCGTAGCTTCCGGCTTGGTCGCAGTTCATATCCTCGTAGGTCATCGCCATCACCGCCGGGCCGTAGTTCAGCCAGTGCCAGCTTTCGGGGAAGACCCGTGGCGTTCCGGTGTCCCAGCTACGGTAGTAGTCCCAGGGCTGAATCCCTTCCGGCCAGAAGCTGCGAACCTTGCCGATAAACAACTGCTGGCTTCGGGCAAACTCGCGCGAAGTCCCGTTCTGGTCGTGATAAACGAAGTAGCGTTCGCACAGATAAGCACTGTGAAGGTTCAGCGCCAGTTTGATTGGTGCGGGGCTGTTCATCAGTTCGGTGAATCGGGCTTTCAGCGCGGCTGGTTCCGGCTGTGGATTCGGTTTGTCCCATTCCCGTTCAAGGTCAATCTGGTTGGCGTTTTCGCGGGGATACTGAAGCTCAACTCCATCGGGGTTGTACATCGGGACGATGTGAAAAACCAGCCGTTCGCGCAGTGCGGCGGCGCGTTCGTCGTCGGAAATCAGGTAGCGGATCATCTGGTTTGCCACCCACCAACTTTGCACCTCACCCGGGTGTGTTCTGGCATGGATAAACACCGTTTGGCGCGGGGCGGTGGGGAGTGTTGCCGAGGTGATGGTGAGTTGCCACAACGCCCGCCCCTGCACGCTTCGCCCGATTGAATCCACGCGCACGTAGGGGCTGCCGCGCCAGGCCGCAAGGTCGTTCAGCAGATCGGAGTAGCCGTAGCCCCAGTTGCTTCCCAGTGTGGCAAGCAGTGCTTGTGAGTATTGTTCGGTTAGGCCGTGTGGGTCGTGCGCGCCGCCGCCGCAGGGGGCATCCGCTGCGGGTTGGGAAATGGAGGTTTGAGCCATTGCTGATCTGGGTGGGAGCAGCAAACAGCAGAGTAGAGCCGCATAGAAAAGGGGAGTTCTCATGCGGCAAAGGTACGGCAGCAAGCAGATATACTCAGCAAAGTGGTTGGCGAAACTCAGGCGATGACGAAAGGAATATCCTGGGTTGAGCATGAGCGGAGGGCCGCGTTCGGTGAGAGATCCAACACTGTTCTCTCTCCTATTCGACATTCCGGTGGCTCCGCTCATACTTCCCCCATCTTCTGTTTCCGGTACTGATCCAGATTATCGGGGCCTAACTGGGGGATAGTGTAGCCGGTGCGGTAGGTGCGGTTGCGGCGGTGGTGAAAGAAGAGCGGTTTCTTCCGTGCCGGAAGCAGGTAGCGGACAATTCGCCCGCGCAGCCACAGGCTGAACGAGGCAATCCGCCGCATCAGCGGGGCAGGTTTTGGGAACCCGAAGGCTTCCAACATTGCATCATCCAGCATGGCATAAATTCCCCGGTGAACCATTGGTTTGGTGAACCGTGGGAACCATGCTGCAAACAGGTCGCGGGTTGCTTCCCCGATCTTTCGGTTGGTTTCATCGAACCGAAAATGCTTCTGCTCATAGTCCCGGCTGAACTGCTCGAACGCTTCGTAGCTCTCCGGTATCTCTTTCATCCCCATCCGTTTCCCGACTTCACGCCAGAAATAGTAGCTGGCCAATTCTTCGGTGCGGCTCATGGCGCGCCACCCAAAACGGCGCATCCACCGGATCGGCTCGTAGATAAAGGTGGAGAGGACGTACAGGTAATCATCGTTGCTGATGTTGAAATGGCCGTGGATGCGGTTCATCCGTTTCAGTGCTTCCAGCCCGCGCCCGCTTTCGTAGCCATGTTCGCTGATTTCGGCCACGATGATTGCGGTGTCGTCGTAGCGTTTCTGTGGGGCGCGAAGGAAATTCCCTGTTTTGGCCAGCAAGCCGGAGATGGTGGGGACGCAGTAGGTGCGGTACAACGCCACCTCCAACGCGCGCGTGGTGTCCCACGAAAATTCGTAGCCGGTGGTGAGGTGGTAAATCTGCTGGTGATCCCGTTCCGGGTCCATCGCCTCAATCCGGCGAAGAATATCGAATCGTCCCATTGAGTGCTCCGTGTGCAAACTGTGTGTGCTGTTTGTAGCTCCGGTACGGAGTTTCTTTTTTCTTGGATTGAACGGGTGAGGTACTCTCCATTCCTTACTCACCCCCCAAAAAACAACAGGTGAGATGGCCGTACACCATCTCACCTGTTCTGTTGCTTCCCTGCACGTTGCGCGTGGCCCGAAGAAAATCGGGCTGGCTGGCGGGGGGGGGAGGGGGGGGGATTAGAAGTTGTCGTCGTCGTCGCTTAGCAGCGAGTCAATGTCGTCAACGTCGTCATCCAGTTCTTCTTCATCGAAGTCGGCAAAGTTCATTGCGTCTGGGTCTTCGATTTCTTCGACATCAACTTCATCCATCGAGCGTGTGTAGCTATCCTCTTCCTCCTCTTCGTTGTTGTCGTCTTTGTCATTGAAGTCCATATCGTCATCATCATCCAAGCGGCGGATGACAGATGCCGATGCCATTGCTGCGCTCATAACGGTTGATCCCTTCTTGATTGTTGCGGTTGTGGTTGCGATACCTTCCAATGCCTCGGTCACTTTTTGGGCAGCTTCCAGCAGCGTTCCGGCAACCGAGAAATTGAGCGGTGAGTTCATCAAAATTTGGCGTGCTTCCTCGGCGTTAGTTCCGTCCAGCCGGACGATGACGGGGACGGTCACTTGCACCGTTTCCATTGCTTGGATGATGCCGTTGGCCACGCGGTCGCAGCGGACGATTCCGCCGAAGATGTTAATCAGCACGGCTTTCACGTTCGGGTCGCTCATCATCACCCGGAAAGCATTGGCCACGCGATCCACGCTTGCGCCGCCGCCAACATCCAGGAAGTTTGCAGGTTCGCCGCCGGCCAGCTTGATGATATCCATGGTGGCCATTGCCAGCCCCGCGCCGTTCACCATGCAGCCAACGTTGCCGTCCAACTTGATGTAGTTCAGCTCATACTTCCCGGCTTCCACCTCCAGCGGGTCTTCTTCAGACTCGTCGCGCATGGCGGCAATTTCCTTGTGGCGGTACAGCGCGTTGTCGTCAATGCTCACTTTTGCGTCCACGGCAATGATTTTGTCGTCGGGGGTTAGCACCATCGGGTTGACTTCCACCATCGCGGCATCAATGCTGAGATAAGCATTGTAGAGTGCAGTGATGAAGCTGATGAAGTTCTTCTGTGCCGCACCGCTTAGCCCCAACCCAAACGCAAGGCGGCGTGCTTGGAACCCTTGCACCCCCTGGCCTGGCTCAACGTACTCCTTGATGATTTTTTCCGGAGTTTCCTCGGCCACTTTCTCAATTTCAACGCCACCTTCGGTGGATACCATGATGATGTTTTTGCCGGTTCCCCGATCCATCAGGATGGAGCAGTAGAACTCCTTGGCGATATCCACGCCGTTGGCAATCAGCATCCGGTTAATAATCTTCCCTTGCGGTCCGGTTTGCAGCGTCACCAATTTGTTGCCCAGCATCCGGCGCGAGATTTCATAGACCTCATGCAGCGGGTTCCCTTCGGTTGCTGGCAGCACTTTCACGCCGCGAAGCTCCTTCAGGTTGTAGGTCACTGGTTCGTTGGTCTGCGGGTTATGGATAATCCCTTTGCCACGCCCGCCGGCATGGATTTGTGCTTTCAGGATCAGCAGTTCTGCCCCATCCTGAAGCGCGTAGTAGGCGTTCTCAACCGCTTGTTCGGGTGAGTAGGAAACGCGCCCAGTTTGCACCGGAACGCCATACTTGCCAAGCAGTTCCTTGGCCTGATGTTCGTGAAGATTCATGCGTTACAAAAGCTGTGTGTCTATGAGTTTGCTTGTTGCTTTGCCAGTAAAAAAATGGAGTGCCGGAACATACTCCGGCTGGTTCTGGAACCTCACCCCGATCATCCCCCGCCACCTATCTGCCGCGCCCCCCCGGCCTAATCAAGAACCGAAGTTTTCTGGGCGGCAAAAATAGCAAAAGTTCATCGGCACGGTGAATCGGGGTTACGGAATGGTAGGGTGAGAAACTGAAACGTTACAGGGTGGGGGAAGAGCCAACACGGTGTTGGCATCATCAATTGAACTGTCCCAGCATAGCAAACCCCGACCCAACCGACAGCGACGGCGACGGCAAAGGTGATGCCTGCGCCCTCTGATTAGCTCCATTGCTTCTACCTGCCGTGTGACACTTTCCAGTTTGGTGGGGTCTATATCGCCACATCTGCAAACGCAGGATGCCGTTAGGGGACGGTGCACCTGCTAACTGGGCCACTCGCCGTACAGACCACTTGAGACAACTTCCTCCCCTGCTCTCTGCGCTGCTGTTGTCTGCTGGTGTTGCTGCCCATCACAAACCTACAATTCACGTTGTACGAATGCCCGCACGGGCTTCCTGATAGTGGCCACGTGCCCAACAGGAAAGGGATTGCTTTGCCATAACTGAACGTTTACTGCGGCAGATAAAATTTCTGCATATCCATTTTTTCAATTGCTGAAAAAATGGCGGGGGATTTTTTTTCTCTGCGTAAACAAAACCGCGCCAGAAGAGTGCAAAAACGGGACATACTCACATGCCCCAGCAAACGCTATTTGCCAATTTTTTGCATCGGGAATTTGGACGGAAATTATTCGTGAAAAGCAAAGGAGTGCTTGTAGTTGGTAGCATCGAAATAAAACCGCTGGAATTAACCCAGAAAACCCAAAGGAGTTTCAATGAACAATCATCTACGTTCTACCAGTAATTATTGCTCTTGGGCAAAAAAGAGCATGGCTTCGGCATTATTGCTGTTGGGGGTTGCCTCGGCAAGCCAAGCTCAGCAAGCGCCTGCAACTGGAACGATTCAAGGGCGGGTAACATCACGCGAGGGGGCTGCATTGGGCGCGGCAACAATTCGGTTGGAAAAAACTTCCACCGGAGCGATTGCCGACCGCGATGGAGCTTTTACCCTTACCAATATCCCCGTTGGTAACTACACACTTACGGTGACTTACGTGGGGCATTCGCCGTACAGCACTTCAATTGATGTTGCTGGCGGAAGCATTGCACGCCTGCAGATTATTTTGGATGAACGGCCATCGGGAACAGTGGTGGTTACTGCACCACGTTCGGCGTATCGTGTGCCAACATCCAGCACGGCAACAAAAACCTCCACACGGCTGATTGAAACTCCGGCCAGCGTCCAAGTGATTACTGCCGAACAGTTGAGCGACCAACGCGCCGACCGTGTGAACGATGCGTTCGACTACATGACCGGGGTGACACAAGGAGGGGGAACCCGTGCGCAAGCCTACCTGCTTCGTGGGTTTGCGGTGGATGATCGTTTTATCCCCTATCAGATTGATGGAATCAGCGGTGGAGTGTGGCGGCAGCACGAGCCACCAGCCGCAATTATTGACCGAATTGAATATCTGAAAGGCCCAGCCACAACCCTCTACGGCGCTACTCAGCTTGGTGGGGTGCTGAATTACATCACCAAAAAACCGAAAGCAATAAACGAAGCCAGCATCGAAGTTCGCCACAGCACGTACGCCAGCCAATTTTCGCCACTGGGCGCAAAAAATAGCGTTAGCATGACAGCTGATATGACCGGCCCATTAACCGATGATGGCGGGCTTTTATACCGTGTAATCGGCAACCACAACAACACTACAACCTTCCGCCAAGATGTGGAAGAATCGAGCTTTGATCTGTTCCCTTCGGTGGCATGGAATGTTAGCGAAGCAACGCAAATCACATTCTCGCTGAATATCAACGTTGATAAAGGACGCTGGGATGAATATCTGCCAGTGCCAAACCGTGACCTTAGCAAAATTCCCGACATCCGCACACGCATTAACGAGCCAGCAGATTACTATTGGGATTACGGTTGGGGAATTGGCTACATGCTGCGCCATACATTGAACGAAAATTGGACTATTCGTTCGGTGGCGCGCCGTACTGCGCGGATTGATGGTCGGCAGTTGTTCGAGTTCGCCGGATTAAAATCCGATGGAAAAACAATGAAGCGCAACTGGCGCGACCAATTCAACGAGCGATACTACACGTACGCGGATGCCACTATTGAAGGGAAATTGGCCACAGGGTCATTATCGCACACAATTCTTGGCGGGGCCACGCTTGGCATCGAGGATATTCATTTCGACCGCCGCAACCTGCAAGGGGATTCCACGCTGGATATTGATATCTACAATCCTCTGCACGGTGCGCGCCAACTGCTTCCTCCGAAGCCAGGGTTCGATCGCTATTTTGATAACGATTACATTGGCGCATATCTGCAAGATCAAATTACCATCATCGAAGGGCTTCAGGTTCTGTTGGGGGCCCAGTTCACGCAAGGATTAATCACCCATGAAGAGCGACGTGGTGAGCTGTTATTCAACAAGAAAAATAGTGGGATATCCCCGCGTGCTGGTTTGGTGGTGATGCCCATTGAAAATTTCTCGATTTATGCTTCGTACAGCAGCTCCTTTTCGCCCACCAATGCTGAACGTGAGAACGCCGAAGGGAACATTGATTTTAAGCCAGAGCTTGGCAAGCAGATTGAAGCGGGAATAAAAACCGAATTATTGGATGGACGCATTGGGCTAACCGCAGCCGTCTATAATCTTGCATATACCAACGCGCTAAGCCAAACCGGAGATAAAAATCCGAACGGAAATACTGTGTGGGTGCAAACTGGGGAATCGCGGAGCAAAGGGGTTGAACTTGATCTTGCAGTAATGCCGTTTGATGGGTTGTATCTATCGGCAGGCTACGGCTACACCGATGCCCGCGTTGTGGCCGATGAAAATGCTGCACGTGTTGGCCAACGTTTGCCGTACGTCCCCTACAACGCCGGAAATGTGCGCGCTACCTACCAATTCGACGGCATGTTGCAAGGGATAAAAATTGGCGTTGGAATAACCGGAATGGATGCTCGACCAACGGAATTTCGCACCAGCACCGGCGCGATTTTCTCCCTTCCCAGCTACACCCGCATGGATGCTTTTGCCAGTTACGACTTCAGCCGTGCAACCCTTGCCGTAAATATCAACAATCTAAGCGACGAACAATATTTCGTTAGCGGCGGAACTGCACGTATTGTCCCCGGCGCGCCACGCACGATCCGGACAACAGTGCAAATGCGGTTCTAAACTTTACATCAATACCTCAACAATCATAACCAACATGTTTTTCAACATGCGACACCTATTTCTTGCAGCAGCAGTTGCACTGTTGTGGGCTATGCCAGCAAATTCACAAGAAAACAAACTAGGGATGACTCACGTGTTTATCACCTACCGCTGTAAGCCTGCTGATCGCCCAGCAATGATTGCAGGAATGGAAAAAGAAGGGGTGAAAAAATTTGAGGAATACAAAAAAAATGGAATTATTGCTGACTACCTATTAGTCTATAATTCCATCTGTGATGAAAATACTTGGGATATGAGCGCGATTCTTCAGTTTGACACCTACGAACAGACCGACCGCTGGCGCGAGCTTGAGCGAACCAATCCTGGTGGATTATCCGCCGAGCTGTTGAAAACTATCACTCCAGCAACAACCTATTTTTCCGACCGCAAATGGTTCCAAGGAAAACGTGGCGATCAGAAAAACGCGATTTACGTAATGATCCCGTATCAATGGGTGGATCGTAGCGGCTACACTGCTTATATCGCCACGTATGGAGTGCCACAATTTGATGGTTGGTTAAAAGAAGGCGTGCTGAACAGCTACGGAATTTTCTTGAATCATCACGCTACTGGTGCGCCGTGGGATGCCTACCTGTTGTTCGAGTACAAGGATGCAGCCGCGCTGGGAAATCGCGAAATGGTCAAACAAAAAGTGCGTGCAGCCCTGAAGGACAATGTTGCATGGAAGCTGATTCAAGAGTCGAAGCAGACCTACAGAACCGAACATGAAGTTGTGATGGCAAAAGCCTTTACCGCAAAACAGTAAATAACAATACTGCACAACACCATCGGCCTCCTGTAGGTTTTTCAGGAAATGGTTTCCTACCGACAATTGCTCAGACAGCACGCGATTGTCAAAGGAGGCCGGTGGTGTTACTAAAAATATGCTCCAATGAAAAAAACGCGACCGCTATCCCCAATAACTAAACAACCGTTTGCCATGTACAAATTACTCCGCAGTGTTGCACTGCCGTCCCTGTTTGCCTTGTTGCTGGCGTTTACTGCAACTGCAAAGGAACCCGCCACAAAAGTCTTTGTGGTGAACCAAGCGGATTCTACAGTTTCGCTGGTGGATTTAACCACCATGAAGGAACTTCATGTTATTCATGTTGGTGCTAGCCCCTATTTCGCCAGCGTTTCCGGCGACCAGACAACGCTAGCGGTAACGGTGGAAGGCGACCAGAAGGTGAAGTTCTACGACACCAAAACCTTCCAATTAAAAGGGGAATTAACGGTAGGAAAAATGTTCGCCGAACACATGATGGAATTCCCCGACGGCAAACGATTTATCATGGCCAACCGCTACGGCCATGCTCTTCTGATTGTTGGTTATGAATCCATGCAGATCGAGGAGCGGATTCCCGATGTCTCTTCACCGCACAATATCCGGCTTGGCGGAACTGAACGCTACGTCTATGCCACCAGCAAAACCAACCCCGGTGTTTCGGTGATTGATCTGCAAACCCGCAAAGTGGTGCAGTTCGTGTCCACCAAGTACATCCCGCGCGGGCTTGCTGGAAGCTCTTCCGACCGCTATTTCTACTGCGGCGCAAATTGGGTTTCGGGGATGTTTATGTACGAGACCGAGACCGGGAAATTTGTGCGGTTTATTCAAACTCCATTGCCTGGAAATGCAACCGATGTTCTGGAAAATACCTACCACGGATTTGAAGCCGTGAACGACAGCATTGTGCTTGCAACGTTCGAAGGGTTAAGCGCGCTGGATGTTATCAATGCCAACAGTGGGAAATTGGTATTCCGTACCGAAGAGGTGGCTATGCCAAGCGCAGTGCTTGCGTGGCCGGGCAAACCAGGATGGTATGTTTTCACAAATATGAAATCCAGCACTGTGCAAACCTTCCAACTCACCAAAGATTATAAAATCAATTTAGGTCCAGCCGTGAAATGTGGAACCGGAAGAATCGAGCTTCCGAAGCGGTTCTGCTTTTTCTGGGGATAATTTTTGGGGAGATATACTCGAAACGAAAATGTCTATCCACCAAACCTTGAGCGGCCATGACAAACCAATCCTCTTTCCAGTTCATTCCGGTAGCGCGTGCCAGCACTGATTCGCCAGCAAAAAACAAACCTGCCAGCCGGAAACGATGGTGGATTATTGGCAGCGCAGCTGCGGTGCTGATTCTGTTGCAATTTTTTGGTCCAACACTGGAGAACCCCGCGGTTGACCCACTGCTTGCTAACGAAGCCAGCTTACAGCTTCCCACCGATGCCCGGCACGTTCTTCACACTGCCTGTATGGACTGCCACAGCCACACAACGGAGTGGCCCTGGTTTGCACATATCGCTCCAATTTCTTGGATTGCGGCACACAACGTAGATGAAGGACGCGAGCATCTGAATTTTTCCCGTTGGGGAAGCTACACCCCCAAACAGCAGAAAAAATTGCTGGATGAAATTTCCACCGTTGTTCGCCACGACCGGATGCCCCCAACACTGCATAAACTTGCTCACCCAAGCGCGCGCCTCTCCACCAACGAGCGATTTGTTCTCTACTTCTGGGCGCGTGGCCAGATGTCCCGGGTGCGTGAGTAAAAATGGAAGGGGGCGGGGATGTTGGAAACAATCCAACCCATCACCACAACCCCAACAGCTTCCACCACAGCACGCCGATGGTGGCCCAGATTATCAGCGCTGGGGCCGATGCCGCAAACCCCAGCCGCCACCACTTCCGCTGCGTGACGTAGCCGGCACCGAAGTAGATGGGCGCGGGGGTTGTTCCGTAATGGGTAAGCCCTGCGCTCAGGTTGCTTGCCGCGGCCAGCAACAGCACCGCAATCCACGGCGGCGCGCCGGCACCGATTACCACCACAAGAAAGGGGATAAACATGGCGGTGGCGTGCGCGGTGATGCTGGCAAAAGCATAGTGGGCGTAGAAGTAGATTGCCACCAACAGCAGCAACGCCGCCCACGGTTCCCACCCCTGGGTGAACGCCGCCGTTGCTTGGGCGAACTTGCGTGTGATACCACTTTCGCTCAGTGCCTCGGCCATTCGCACCAGCCCGCCGTACCAGATGAACACATCCCACGCCTCCCGCTCGGCCATCAGCTCTTCCCACTCCAACACCCGCGTCAGCAGCAACGCCACAATGCCAAGCAGTGCAACGGCGGAGTAGTGGATGCTGTGAAATTCTTTGGTCATCCAAAGGGTTCCAATCAGCAGGAACACGGCAAGCATGATCCACTCCGAGCGGCTCATCTTCCCCATTGTTTTCAGCTCGCCGTCGGCAAAGGCGGCTGCGTCGGGGGTGGCTTTCACTTCGGGCGGGTTGATGCGGTACAGAAGGAAGGGGATCACCAGCAAGGCAATCACCCCGGGAACGATTGCGGCAATCAGCCATTGGGCATATCCAAGCTCCAGCCCGGTTTCCCCTTTGGCAAACTTGGCAATCAGCGCGTTGCTTGCTTGGCCGGTGAGGAAGATTGCGCAGATGATGACATCGCACTGATAGAGTAGCGGCATCAGAAACGCGCCAAGCCGGCCCGCAGTTGGCCCCGGGTAGGAATCGTAGGCGTGGCAGATGCTGCGGGCAATCGGGAAAATGATGCCGCCGCTGCGGGCGGTGTTGGAAGGGATCACCGAAGCAAGCAGCATATCGGTGGCAATCAGCGAGTAGCCAAGCCCGATTGAGCGGCGGCCAAGCATCCGAATAAACAGCAGTGCAATCCGCCGCCCCAGCCCCGTTTTCACCATCCCCGATGAGATGAAAAATGCGGCCAACACTAACCACACAATCGGGTCGGCATAGCCTTTCAGCGCGCTGGTAATTTGTGCGGCTCCATCGGTTCCCCCAGGCATCACCCCAGCAAACATTGTTGCCACAACCCCAAGCAACACCACCGCTCCGCTGGCAATCGGGCGGACGATGGAGCCAACAATCGTGGCCACAAAAATTGCGAACAGCCCCCACGATTGCTGGGTGATCCCTTCCGGGGCGGGGATCAGCGCAATGCCCAGGCCACACCCCACCACAATCCCCCAGCGGAGCAAACGGTGGTGAACTTGAAGCTGGCTTGATGGCGTTGGGTCGGCAGAGGTAGGTTGATCCAATGAGTGCATGAAGGTGCTGGATGAAGGTGTGAAAAAAAACGCTGAGATATGCTTGGCGAAGTGTGGGCCAAGGTTTTGCGTAAGCCCACCAAACTCAATCGCCCACCAGCAACAGCATCCGTGTCTGCTGCTCCGTTTCCTCCTGAAGCGTCAGGAAGTAAAGGCCCGGCGCAAGCTCGCCGATGTTGGAGGTGAGTTGATGTTCGCCAGCATCAAAGTGGCGTTGGCAGAGCGGGGCAACCACGCGCCCAATCGGGTCGGTGATGCTAAGGCTGGCAACGCCGGGTGCGCGCAGCCGGAAGCGGGTTTGCAGAACCCCGCGGGTTGGATTTGGAGTGAGAGAAATTAGCTGGCAACGGGGGGCCTCGGCTGCGGGCCAGGTCGTCTGTGGGGCGGCGGTGATAATCGGTGCGGCGGTCACTGTTCCCTGCCACCGGGTTAGGCTATCGCACCCCCAGGAGTCGCTCCAAAGCTGTGCCGTGGCGGCATACGTTGCGGTGTCGCCACCGCTAAATCGCACCATCACCGGCAGGCATTCCCCGGGCAGAATTGTTCGCCCGCGCAATCCCTGCAACGTGGCAACGGGAATCGTAAAGCTGGGAGCTTGCCACGTCAGCACTCCGTTTCCGGTGGGGTCGGTTAGGGTAAATGGTGCGTTTCCGGTGTTGCATATCCGTAGCTCACGTTCGCTAAAATCGCCGGGGAACAGAGTGTCGAACGTGAGGTTGTTCAGCTGGACGCAGGGGCGCGTTCCGTTGGCGGTAATCGGCAGCGTGTAGCGTGCGCATTGCAGCAGAATGTTCAGGGTGTCGCCAATGTTCCCTTCTTCGGTAAGTGTGGCTTTAATCCGGATCACCAACGAATCCCCCCCCTTCAGTTGTGCGGGCAACGCGGTGCTGCTTCCTGCTATTCTAAACGTGCTGTTCTGATTCAGCCACACTCCCCGAACCCGAATATCTTGCCCGGCCGGGGCCTTGATAACCGCAACCCGCTCGGTCGGAAATCCAACTCTGCTGTTTCCAAAATGAACTCCATCAACCGGGGTGAAGTCAGCGGTGGTTGGGGTGAAGGAGTAGGGGATAGTCCAGTACTGCCCGGTGCGGTCGGTCACCACCACGGTGGCTTGCGCCGGGCGTGCGGTGTCGGCAACGGTGACGGTGAACTCTGAATAAGATTCGCGAAGCACATCCCCCGTTTTGTTCGGCTGCGAAAACAGCAAACGGGTGTTGGTGGCCCCCGGCGCAAGCTGGATGCTGTGAAAACCGGATGCCCGAACATTGGCCAACCGAACGCGGCACGCCAGATCGTAGCAGCCAATCGCCTCGGTGTTGATTTCCAACGTGTCGCCGGGCATGGCCACGCGGCGCATTGGCGCAAGCGGATAGCCGTAGCTGATTGCCATCTGTTCCTGATATTCGGCTGGCAGTAGCCGATGAACCCGCTTCACCTCCTTCCCCCCGCGCACGCCATAGACCACACCGTAAAACCGCGCCGACGAATCGGCCCCACGCAGGGTGTAGCTTTGTCCCGGAAGAATCTGCATCGTTCCCCACACCAAATCGCTTTCCGGCACCGCCCCCCGGTTGAAGCTGAACGGATATTCCCGCCCATTGGCTCCCTGCCGATAGAACACCCTTCCCACGCTTCCCGAATCGGTGGCAACACTCACGTAATGTTCCAGCGATGGCGGGGTGGTTGGCGCAATCAGTGGGGCAAACGTTGGCCATTGCTCGCGGGGGGTCATCTCCACCATGTACGGCGACCAAGTGTCGTAGGAAATCTGTTTTTTCTCTTCTTCAACAAGAATGGTGTCGTGGTAGAATGCGGCAGCGGAGGAGTGCATGATCATCTGTGCCGGTTCGCTGGTTGCAAATCGGATGGCCTGCGCAAAAGTGTCAATGCGGACCTCACGGAAACTGGCTTCGGCAATCGGCAAGGTGTCGGGGTGGTTCAGCAGGCGATTGCGCCAGACAACATCCCCCGGCTGGCGGCTGAAGGCGCGTGCATACTCGGCAAGGCGAACCGGTTTGGGGCCGGTGATGGAATCTTCGGGAATGGAAAGCTGATCCTGGGTTGGCAGATAGACGAACTGATGCCCGTACTGCTCGGTGGGGGGAAGCCACTCCACCAGCAAGTTGCGGTAGGTGTTCCGTGTGATCCCGCCCAGGGTTTGATCCACCGATTGGCGGGTGCTTCCGCTTAGCACCCCAATGGGGCGCGTCGCACGGATCACCGCTCCCCCCAGATCACGCTGCGGCACTTTCCCATCCACCTCCTGCGTATCAATCGGGGTCCCGTACTGGTACGCCTGCTTCGCTTGCAGCGTGATGGTGTCGGCTTTTACCAGAGTGTCGCCGGGGGTGATAATCACCCGTGTGCTATCCTGGGTGGCCAGTATCAGCGCGATGCCCGGCGCGCCGCTGTTTTTCGGAATCGGCTGCTCGGCAGTTCCCGAATAGACGTTGGTCAGCAGGGAAGAAGGGAGCATGGCCGCACGGTACTCCATCCCCCAACGCTCAGTTGGAATTGGAGTCCAGGCTTCCCCGCCAAATGGGGTTGAGATGTAGCAGTAGAGCACCACCGGGTTGGTGGCTTCCACAAGAAAGGTTCTGGAGCTTACTTCACGGTAGTTTGCAATGGGTGCCGAAGCTGGCAGCGGGATTGTGCTAAACACCCCGGCGGCCAGCGTGGCCGAGATTGCCGTATCCCCCTGTGTTGGGGTGATTTTCACCACCGTTCCGCTGCTGCGTGAGTAGGCAAACACCAAGTAATCGTAGCCAAGCTGCGGCGGAAATCGGGGATCGTAGCTGTTCTCAACAATGCCTGGGAATGCAAGCAGGTAGCGCCGGCCAAACACCGTTGCGTCCTGGCTCATCGGCTGGGACACCAGCAACTGGTGACAGGGTAGCAGCCACAAGGCCAGAAGCAAAGCACTGCGCAGCGGCTTACCGTAACCACCCGGTGCCTTCCCCTGATTCAGCCGTTGTGAGGTTCGGCTGAAAAAGGAGCAACGCCACCAGCTGGCAACAGCAACGCCAACCACCCAAGCCAACGCTGTGGCCACAACAAACCAACGCCCAACCAAGAACCCCCGCATGTATGAACTCCGCGAACGTAAACGATGACCTGCAAAAAAACGGCGAAGCAGTAGAAAAATCAAACCAAACAGAGGAATTTTTTGGAGAAATTGCTCCGCCAGAAAATCAGCACCGCGAACCTCACCCTCCGCTCATGCTGAAGCCCCGTCGAAGTATGAGGGTGAGCCAAAGTGAAGAGTGAAGAGTGAAGAGTGAAAGGTGAAATGAAGACAAAGCCAGGAACTCACTAATGACTAATGACTAATGACCCCTTCGCGCACTAACTTTGGATGATTCCTTCTCCTTCCCAGCAAATGCCAACAACAACCTCCATTGGCCGCCTTCACGTTATCACCGACACAACGGTGCAAGGCCGCTACGGCCATGCCGAGCTTGCCGAGCTTGCCATTCGCGGCGGAGCCGACACGATTCAGTATCGAAGCAAGGAATCGGATTTTTTGCTGTTGATGAAACAGGCCGGGGCCGTGGCGGAGGTCTGCCGGAGTGCGAACGTGCTGTTTTTGGTGAACGACCGTGTGGACCTTTGCCTTGCGGTCAATGCCAATGGGGTGCATCTGGGATTGAACGATATGCCGGTGAACATTGCGCGGAAAATCGTGGGGAGCGCGAAGGTGATTGGCGGGACCATCCGCAACCCCGAACAGCTTGCACACGCCCAGCGCGACGGTGCCGATTACGTTGGCTTAGGCCCCCTGTTTGCCACCCGCTCGAAGCAACTGGCGATTCCCCCCATCGGGCTGGAAATGGTGCGGCGCGTGGCCAGCAGTGCGTCCATCCCGGTGATTGGAATCGCCGGAATCACGGCCAGCAACGCCCGCAGTGTGATGGAAGCAGGCGCATGGGGCATTGCTGTGATCGGCTCGGTTTGCGCCGCCGCAGACGTAACCGCCGCTGCCCAGCAACTCCGCCGCGCAATCGCTTAGTGGAAGCTGCCTGGTGTGGTGGCTCTGCGGCTTGCTATTGTTCGGATCAGCTCCGTGAGCTTCTCCTCTCCCTCAATCTCAACGCTGATCTTCATCACCGCTACCTGCCCGCGTAACTCCGGAAATTGCTCAAGTTTTACAGCATCTTTTTCGGTGGTGAGCAGCAGTGCCGTTGGGTGTTGTTTCATCAGGTTCGCAATCTGGTTGGCGTGGTCCTGGGTGTATCGGTGGTGGTCGCGGAATTGCAGCCATTCGATAATCCGCACCCCTTGCTCCGTTGCCATTGTTGCAACGCGCTGGGGGTTGGCAATTCCGGTGACAAGGATTGCCGCGCTGCCTGCCGCCTCAATCTGGGCATGGTCGCCCCAGCGCGTTACTCCATCGAACCGAGTGTTCATCATCAGCAGAAGGGTGGTGTTGGCGCAGTGGCGTTTGGCCCACGTTGCGGCCCGGTGGCTGGTGGCAAGGATAACATCTGCGCGGCGCAGTGCCCCCGGCCACTCACGCAATCGGCCCGCTGGAATTGGGAGCGGAGCGTTGGCGGTTGCGTCGTCAACGATCACCAAATCAAGGTCGCGGGCAACCGATTGATGTTGGAATCCATCATCCAGCAGGATCACACCATCGGGGCGGGCAGCGGCGAATATCGGCAGAAGCGTGGCGCGGCGGTTAGCAACGCCAACCGCTCCGTTGTAGAGCTTCCGGGCGATCAGCGAAGGCTCATCACCATACCGCTCAGGAGTGGGTGGGGGAAGCTGGCCGCTCCACCACACCAGCTGCTCATCACCTCCATCATCACGCCCGTAGCCACGGCTCAGCACAATGCAGGGGTGGTGCGGTTGCAGCATCTGTGCGATGTGCATCGCCACCGGCGTTTTGCCCGACCCACCAACCGATAAATTCCCGACCGAGATTACCGGCAACCCCGAACGCACACGCCGCCGCCGCCGCGCCCACCCCACAACGGCAGCAACGCTGGCATAGAATGCCGCAACAGGAAATGCAAGAACCGAACGAAGCCAGGCCATGAAGATGCTACTCCTTCTCCTCCGGCAATTTTGGTTCCACTAATATCACCTCCTCACGCTCCATCACCACCGCACCAACCGCCGCGCCGCGTGGTTTGCGGACGTGCTTTTTCAGGGTGTAGGCAACCGGTACCATCTTGGCATTTTTTGCGCCGCTGTAGAAGGCGGCTATCGAGGCAGCTTGGCGCAGAACCTCCTTTGGCGGTTTGGTTTTTGCATCGTTCCAGCGTAGCACCACGTGCGATCCGCTGGAGCCGCGCGCATGGAACCAGTAGTCGTTTGGGCGGGCAAACCGAACGGTCAGCTCGTCGTTGTTGGCCGCGCTTTTTCCAGCATAGACTTCATGGCCCCCCACGATTTCAAATCGGCGGAATCGTCCGGCGGTTCCTTCTTCTTTTGGTGCTCCTGTCATCGCAAACAGTTGTTGGTTCGATTGCATCAACTTCTCCAATTCTTCGGCTTGGGTTGCCTGCTGCACCTGGGTCAGCAACGTGGCAACCGCAGCCCCGGCTTGGGCGGTTGCCGCAAGGCGTTCGGCGGCGCGGCCAGCGGCTTGGCGCACCCCGCGTGCGCGGCGGAAGTAGCGTTCGGCATTTTGGTGGGGTGCCAACTTCACGTTCAGCGGGATCACCAGCGCGTTCCCTTCCCAGTCGGTCAGCTCGGCCTGCTCCATCCCTTTGGTCAGGTGGTGCAAGTTTGCCACCAACGCATTCGCCATCTGCTCCCACTCGGCGGCGCGGGCTTCATGTTCGTGGTCGTCGCGGCCTTTGGCCAGTGCGCGTTGCAATCGGGTCCGCTCCGATTCCAGCCGGCGGGTCATGCGGGTTCGTAGCTCCAGAAATCGGCGCAACCGGAAGTTGGTGGCGCGGCTGGCACGAATTGCGTTCGGGAGATCGGTGAACGTTTCAACGGTGGTGGCTACTTGGCGCAGGTGGTGCAGTTCGGCAAGGGCAAACACTGCTTCATCGGGAAGATGATAGAGATAGAACGTGCTGGATATTTGGCAATCGTTGTACAGCGTATCAACCGCATCCAACAGTTGGTTCAGTTGCTGGTCGCTTGCTTCCGGAATCGGCCCCACACCAGCGCGGTGGACAGCTTCAGCAGCAAGCCGTCGGCCCAGCGAGGGGAGTACCGTCTGCAACGCTTTTGCTGCCGGAAACGTGCTGGCGCGTAGCTGCTGGATAATCTGGGCGCGGGTCGGGAATTGGTCATCCAACATGCCATCATCGCCGGGCTGAATCAGGCGATGATACTCACCCTCTTCATGCTGGAATGACTCCACAACCGCTCCGTCGCGGGTCAGCAGAACGTTCCCCGCACCCTTGCCAAAAAAGCAGGCCATCAGAATCGCGCCGTCGGCAAAGTGGAACTCAATCACCCGCTCCCCTTCGTGCATGGCAACGTCGGCAAGCTGCACGCCGATCATTCCCGGGAAAAAATCCAGCGTGTTGCGGCGTGCGCGGTGGAAGTCATCGTGCAGCAGTGCGTAGCCAAAATGGAGGTCCAGCGAAAGCTCGACAAACCGGCTGACCCCGCCACGGATGAACCGGAGCATCAGCCGATTTTTTTCCTGGGACCAACATTCGGCAAGCACCCAGTTGCCGATTGCCACGCCCAGCAGTTCGGCCTGCCGAGCAACAGTGAGGTAGTGGCGAAGCATGAGTTGGAGATTGGGAGGTTTGTTCGGTGTGGCTCAGTTTTTTCAGCCCTTTCTTCAGAAGGGAGGAAGAGAAAGGACCACAGAGGCACAGAGAGCACAGAGGGAAGAAAAGAGAGTTGGAGTATTGCCGCTCGCGAACTCATCGTTGAGTTTTTTTACCAGGCCCACCCGATGGATAGCCGTGCGGCAGCATCCACACGTTCGTTGCCGAACAGCCCTTCGAACTCACTGCTTCCCGCCTCGAACGTCAGCCATTCGGTGGGGCGAACGGTTGCGCCAAGCCCCCATCCAAAGCCGTTGATCCCAAACCCGCTGAACCCGGTGCGGACGGTCAGCCAATCGTTTAAGCCCCACTCGCCACCCACCGCAAACCGCCCGCGTGTTGCGCTGCCGGGGGGATCGTTCAGCGGGGCTTCCCCTTCGATATTCAGCACCATCCGGTTGCTCAGGTCTGGCATGAAGGCTTGCACATCCACGCCGATACCGGCACGGAACACCGTTGGGAAGGAGGTGGAGTACGCCGGCACTGCCGATAGCTTCCCTTCGTAGCGGCGGAACTGGGCGTTGTCAAGGCTTCCGCTTCCCAGTGTGTCGTTGATTCCAACTGCCGAGCGCACCAGTGTCTCGGTGTTCCAGTTCACGAAGCCGGCATCTTGCAGGGTCATTCCAAAAAAAACGGCATCGCGGCGTTGGGTCGCTTGCCCGGGGTTCGATTGCCCGGTTCCGGCAACGGAGTAGAGTGTGCCGCCAACTCCAACATCCAAGCCGAACCCCGTGCCAGCAGTGGTGGGGAACAAGCCGGTGAAGAGTGTGCCGATTGCTTCGGCAGGGTTGAACCCTTTGGGGCTGGCCGAGCGGAACTGGTATCCGCCTTTGATGTTGTACCCGCCGCCGCCGCCGCTCACCACTTGCTGGATGGTGATGATACTGTTCTCGGCCACCTCGAAATGCGCCACCCCCTGGATCAGCTTTGCGGTTGCGCCCACGCCGATGCTGGGGAACCAAGCACCATCCCCGCGGAAGGTGGTGCCGTACGACAGCCCGAACTCCGTCAGCCAATCCCCCCCAATTCCTCGGTTGATGAAGGTGTAATCGCGCCCGGTAATGTTGCTGGTGGCCACAATCTCAGAAAATGACTCCGGGAAATTTACCCGCGCAAACACCCGGTGGCCGTGGTGAAATGCCCAAGTTCCGCCAGATTGAGTGCGGTAGCGGAGGGCAATCAGATTGATGGCGGCGTTGGCGTACAGCCGTTCGGCCTGAAGCAGTTGCCCAACCCGCTCGCGGTCTTCTTTGGTGTAGCCTTCCGGTTTCTGGGCGAAGATCAGGCGGAACTCATCGCCGCTGAGGTAGGTGGCTCCAATCGTTCCGCCGCCGGTGTAGATGGAAAACGTCAGTGGCTGATCCATTTGGGTTGGCAGCAACGGCGCGGCATCCAGCAACCCGGGGTTGGAGTAGATGCTGTTCAAGCCACGGGTGATGGAAACCGAGGCGCGCCCCATCCCCATTCCGGCAACATCCAAGCGATCCTGGGATACGGCGGCCGGTGCGCAGCAGCAGAACGCCAGCAAAACCGTTGCACTGCGGTGCAGAACATCCCAAAAAATTTTCATGGTAGGTAAGGAAAGTAAGTTCACGTGTGCGCAGCGGCGCGCGGCAAGATAGCCACAGCAAGATAGCCACAGACAGAAAAACGACGACCGCCCGAACTATCAGAAGCATCGGGCGGTCGTTGAGAACAAAAGCGGTTGAAGTTGGAAGCAGCCCGTGCGGCGGGTTACTCCACCTCCACCAACGTGGTGTAGCGTGGCGAGTGTTTTGCCATGCTGATAATCTCGGCAAACAGATCGTTGGCAGAATCGTCGTCGCGGTCGTCGAAGGCTTCGTACTCCACGTATGATGGGAAGGTGAACGTTTCGGTGAACGAATCGCCGTCGCGGCTTTCGTTCTCATACACGGTGTACTTCAAGGCTTCCACCGTTTTGAAGTGCTCACGCAACCGATTGGTGGTGGCAAGGTAGGAATCACGCTTGCCAGGCTTCAGTTCAACGTTCACCAACAGAATGACTTTTGGCATAGTTGCTTATGAATCTGATACTTGGGTTTCTGTGCTGTTTTTCAAGGGAGCAAAGGTAAACAAGGAGATTGCTTCAGCCAAGCAAACGGAAGGATTCTTTTGTAAAAGGTGATTCAAGAACGGGGGAGGAGCGTTCGCAAAGAATTTTGGGTCATCAAACCCTGTGATCGGAACGCCCACCCTGCGTTATTGTGCGGCTTCCCGCCCCTTTGTGTGTTGATTTGGGATGCGCCAAAGGGGTTTGCGAAAACTCCATCGTTGAATACTCGCAAATCACTTTTCTTGCAGTATATGCTCCAGTGGAATTGGTTTGCGAAATCCTAAGTAACCGGGTGAGGTGCCAAACCGCATGGATTCCCGCTTTCGCGGGAATGACAGTGATTAAGTTTTTTGCAAACCACTTTGTTCGGAGTATATCTATGCCGCTACCCGATTCAGCAACGCATGAATTGGTGGTGGTGCGGTGGGTTGGTGCGGGCGATACCGCCGATCTTTCACGATGTCCAGCAAATCCGTCACAACGGCGTTGGCTGTTGGGATGGAGCCGGCCCCGCGTCCGGTAAAATGCTGCACACCAACGCCTTCGCAGGTTACTTCCACAATGTTTACTTCGTCGCGAACGGCCGCCAGTGGGTCGCCCAGCGGAAGTAATCGCGGGGCCACCGATGCTTTCACGATGCCATGCTCGCGCCAGGCCTCGGCCACCAATTTTATGGTGCTTCCGCCAGCGTGCGCGTGTTCCAAATCCCGCTCGGTGATGTACTCAATTCCCGTTGTGGGAATTGCATCGGGGGAAAGGTGAACGCCAAAAGCGTGATAAATCAAAATGGAGAGTTTCTGCGCTGCATCTGCCCCGGAAATATCGGCGGTGGGGTCCGCCTCCAGAAACCCCTCACGCTCGGCAATCGCCAGCGCGTCGGTGCGGCTAACTCCATCGGCCAAGCGGGAAAGAATAAAATTGGTGGAGCCGTTCAGGATGCCACGCACTTTGTTTACGTGGTCGAACGGAAGCGTTTCATCAATCAATTTCAGGATGGGAACCGAGCCGCAGACCGATGCTCCGTACAGCAATCGCCCGCCGTGCAATTCCTCCAATCGCCGCAGCAGTGGCAGATATTTCGCCACCACCAATTTGTTGGCCGTCACCACCTGCTTGCCGTTCACCAGTGCGCGGGTGATAATCCCCAACGCCTGGGCCTCGCCACCGATTACCTCCACCACCACATTGATTGCAGGATCATCCAACAACGCTGTGCCGTCGGTGGTTAGCAGCTCGGGCGGGATTTGTACCGGGCGTTCTTTCTGAAGGTCGCACACGCAAACTTTCGCTACCCGGAAGGTTGCTCCGGTGCGCCACGTGATTTTTTGGGCAACCTCACTCAGCAGTGAATAGACACCGCTTCCCACGGTTCCGCATCCAAACAAGGCAATGTTCAAAGTTTTCATCGGGTTATGCTGGTAGAGTTGTTGTTGTTGATAGAGTTGTTGTGTGCGATTGGCAAACGTTGGCTGAGTTCAGCCGCAGAAAATCTTCGATGATGTTCTGAAGCTGAGCGAACTCAATCAAGAAGGCATCGTGGCCGAAGGGGGATCCCAGTTCGGCATATCTGGCGTTCGGGATCAGTTGTGCAATCTGCTGCTGCTCGTGCGGCGGATAGAGTACGTCGCTGCTGATGCCGATGCAGAGTGTGGGCTGGCTAATCAAGCCAAGCGCGCCCCGTAGCGTGCCGCGCCCCAACGCAACGTCGTGCTGATCCATTGCGCGGGTGATGACGTTGAACGATTCCGGCGTGAACCGCTGGGCCAACTGTTGGCCGTGGTGTTCCAGCCACGACTCCACGGCGAATGTTTCATCCAGATGAAGCGGGTGGTTGCTGCTCCGTTTTCTGCCGAACCGTTCGGCAAATTCTTGGCTGCCCCGGTAGGTCATCATGGCTACTTTGCGGGCAAGGCGCAGCCCGGCTGAAACGTCGCCCGCAGCAGCCCCCAGCGCGATTGCTTCACGCGCGATGGCGTTGAACCCGACGGCCCAGGGTGAGTGCTGCGCAGCGGTGGCGATTGGGATCAAAAGATCAACATCATCGGGGAAGAGCAAGCCCCATTCCAGAATCTGCATTCCCCCCATGGAGCCGCCAACCACGCAATGCACCCGCCGAATCCCCACGTGGTTCAGCAACAGCCGCTGCGCCCGCACCATGTCGCGGATGGTGAGTTGCGGAAAATCGTTGCCGTACGGAACGCCAGTGTCGGGATTGATGCTCCCCGGCCCGGTGCTTCCGTAGCAGCTTCCGATGATGTTCGAGCAGATGATCTGGTAGCGGTTGGTGTCCAGCGCGCGCCCGGGGCCGATGAGGTCATCCCACCAGCCAGCGCGTCCGTCGGGGCCAATCCCGGCGGCGGCCGCGCTTCCGGTTAATGCGTGGCAGAGTAGGATGACGTTGTCGCGGCTGGCCGACAGTTTGCCCCAGGATTGGTAGGCAATCCGAAGCTCGGCAAGGCTGCGCCCGCACTCCAAAACGAACGGAGCGGGGAGCGTTGCAATGGCGGAATGGTGATGCGAGAGAGCGGACATGATGACTCCTGATAATCGTTGCTACGAACTCATCAGGAATCGAAGGAAGGTTGCGAGGGAAGCGGGCTTTGCCGGAAACAACAACGCCTTCTTCTCAACTTCTGCCGTGGAATCGGAGGGAGAGAGAGTGTGTGTGGAGAAGAGGCTGCGGATTGCGTTGCGGCCAGCTGTTTCCCCACGGGATAGGGGAAAGCCTTGTGGCAACAGAAGAAACGGCGCGTGCTCCTCTCTCATCTCCCCTGAAAACAGCAAACCCTCCGTTTGACGTTGGAGGGCTTCATTCTTCTGCTGCCGAAAAGTTCCGCACAGGTGCGCGGAAACGTGTTGCCGACAGTTGAGTAGTGATCTGCCCTCATCGTCCCTGGGTTTGCTGCCAGGCAGGATTTAGCACCTTGTCGTTCCATCCTTTCGGTGAACCGGTTGCTACGACGTCACAGGGCCTGATCCCTCGGTCGTTCTTGATGAGTTGTGCCAAAGATATGGCAACAGGCCACGCCAGCGCAAGGGGGGACAACCTTTCAAAATGTAGAAAGGGGGAAGAGAATATCTGGGATCATCGAAAATTGGTGAGCAACGGGGCAAGAAGTGAAAGAACCACAGAGGCACAGAGAGCACAGAGGGGGGAGAAGAGAGGGGGGAAGTGAGTTGGAGTATCGTTGCTGGCGAACTCTATTTGGGCTTACCACCTGCACGAAAAACCAACCAACGGAACCACAGTTTTTTCTGGAATATCGGCCCCACTGAACAGCGTTGCAAGGCCAGATGGAGAGACCTGGAAATCGTAGAGGAAGCCCTCTTTGTCATCGGCTTCTTCATCGGCGGTGGCGCGTGCTTGTTGGGACATCAGGTTGTAGAGCAGTGCGTAGCCGCCAACCGCCCCGGCGGTGCCTGCGCCCAAATAGGTGGCGATATTATCCGACCCGTTTTCCGGTGCCAGCAGATAGGATAGCCCAAACCCCAGCAACCCGCCAGCTACCTCCCCAAGCCCGATGTACGTTGCCTGGCTGTTGGTGAAATCTTTCCCCCTGACAAGCTGGCCTCCCAACAGCATCCCGCCGGTCGCCCCCAGCATCACCCCGGCAACGTGAATTTTGCCATGGCTGTTGTCTGCGTCGGGGTCAATAAGTTCGGCAAAGAAGAGTGGGGCGAACCCGCCAAGCAAGGCCGTTGCGCCAACCACGTTTGCATCCCCCGCAGTGTATGGCTGGGCGTTGGCCATCGCGTTCCCAAGCAGAAACCCGCCAACCGACCCGCCAAGCATCAGCGCGCCAACGGCGCGTTCGTTTCCGGGGTCGTACAGGTCGGCCAGGAACGCCGTTCCGGCCCCCACGCCAAACCCAAGCGTTCCTCCGTTGAACAGCATCGAGGCTTTTCCGTGGCTTAGTTGGTAGCCGTCGGAGAGCATGTATCCCGCGAACCCTTCGGCAATGCTGAACGGGACACTCCATCCCAGTACTGCTTCGGGGGAGTTCTCCTGGCCGTTCACCAGAAGACTTGCCGCGATGCCATGGCCCACCCCCAGCGCCATCCCGCTTGTTGCCAGGCTTCCATCGGCTTCGCGCACCGGGCGGTTGCTTGTCAGAAGGTACGGGAGGAAAAAACCGGTGGCCCCGGCCAGCATGTAGGTCCCAACAATGGCGCGCCCGTCGTCTATCTCGGCAGCAACGGTGATTGCCGTGCCGTAGTATCCCAGCGAAATTGCAGTGGTGGCTACCAGCAGTCCGGCACGCCCTTCTTGATCCAACGTCAGTTCGGTGGCGCGGGCGGCAATGCTATCGGCAACGCGCTGGCGGAAGGCTTGCAGTTGGGATGGAGTAAAGGTTGTGCGACGTTGCATCAGCTGGCTTCCCGAGCGATACGTGACCTGCAAGATGAACGTGGCCGAGTCGCTTTGGAACACCCGTGCTTCGCGGAATGTTGGAATCTCCGGGAACAACCCTAATTTTGCCTCCAACTCAGCATCAATCCGCTCCAATCGGCCATCGGCATCAACAGGAACAGAAGCCTCCTGGGCGTGTGCGGCAAGGCCAGAAAGCAGCAGAGCGGTAAGCGTGAAAAGAAGAGTTCGCATCGGCATTGGAAGCTGAGTTGCATGAAGCTGAGGGCTATCGGAAAGCCATGCACAACGATAGCGGAAAAAAGGCTTTGCGCCACGCTGAACACCGTCAAAAAAACATCATTACTCAATCATCGTTCTCTCACTCTCCTATGCCTTCACTTGCTGACATCCGCCAAGAATACACCGCCGCTGGATTGACCGAAACGGAGCTTGATCCGAACCCCTTTACTCAGTTCGCACGGTGGTTCCAACAAGCGGTGGAATCGGAGGTCCCGGAACCAACCGGAATGACCCTTGCCACCGCCAACAGTGCCGGCCAGCCCAGTGCCCGGGTGGTGCTGCTGAAAGGGTTCGATGAACGTGGGTTTGTTTTCTTCACCAACTACGAAGGGAGAAAAGCGAACGACCTTGCAGCCAATCCGCAAGCAGCGATCAGTTTTTGGTGGAGCCAACTGCAACGCCAAGTCAGGATTGAGGGAACCGTGGAGAAAGTGGCCGACGCTGAGTCGGATGAATACTTTGCAAGCCGACCGTTCGGAAGCCGAATCGGCGCGTGGGCTTCCGAACAAAGCAGGGTGATTAGCGGACGCGAGGAATTGGAAGCGCAGGTGCGCGAAATAGAGTCCCGTTTTGCCGATGGCGAAATCCCACGCCCCTCATTTTGGGGAGGCTACCGGCTGCGCCCAACAACGATTGAGTTCTGGCAAGGCCGCCCCAGCCGGCTGCACGACCGGTTGCGGTACCGGCTGCACGAAGGGGAGTGGGCCACTGAGCGGTTGTCGCCGTAGCCGCGGAAGCGTTCTGTGGAGTGAGCTGGCCTACCGACACTCCACCACCACAATTCGCATTTCGGTTGCGGCGGCGGCTTCTTCCAACACCGCACGAATCTGGTCGCGCTCTGCCGGAAGCACAATCCGCCGGACTGAATCAGCATAGCCAGCAAGCACGCAATCCAGCATCCCCGGCCCAATCGGCTGCCCCCCGGTGACCACTGCCGCGCCGTTATCAAGGATGAACAGCTTCAGTGGAAGCTGGCGGGTTGTGGCTTCTATCAGCCCCAGATGCCCGGCGGCGATAAACGAGAAATCCCCGGTTCCGCCCCACACGTTCTTCCTCCCGGCAAGCATTGCTCCGATTGCCAGCGGCACGCTTCCCCCCATGTAGGTAGTGATGTCCACGCAATCGAACGGCGGGAAGGCGAACAGGCTGGTAAGGCCGGTATCGCCAGCAACAACCTGGCCACGGATCGTCCGGAACTCCTGAAAAAATGGAACCAACGGAAGTGCTGCCCGCCGCCAAGTTTCGGGAAGATCATCGGGGGTGGTGGGGATTGCTGGCGGGGTGATGGTTTCGGCAATCGCCTCCAACGTTTCCCCGCGCAGTTTCGCCTGAAGCCGGTCGCGCTGGTGGGAAGCAAACAGCGGCGAAACAAGGTGGTGAGCAATGGAGCGCGCCCAGCGGAGATGGTGGTGAGGTTGCGAGTTCGCCACAGATATGGGAGCGGGGACTTCCTGGTGAACATCGGCTGCATCCAGAATGATGGCCACCGGAAGTTGAAGCCGTTCCGAGGTGGCAAACGCAGCGCGCAAGGCCTGGGTTGCCGAGCCCGGGTTGCACCGTTGGAAGGGGATTCCAATTCCGCGAAGGAGCGCATCAACATCAAAAATGCAATCGGAGTGCGCCCCGGTTGCGTCGTCGAAAATCACCGAAACGAATCCGGCAACGGTTCCTGCAAACAGGGCATCAACCGCGCTGTTGGCGGCTTTGGCCAGCCCGTGCGATTTCAGCAACGTTGCCGAACGCGCACCACACACCGCCGCGCCGTGCGCAATGGTGAACGCCGGTTCCTCGTGAAAGCTGATGGGGGATGGAGTTGGGGCGATGCGATTCCACGCCGCGAACGTCTCGGTTGCCCCGTAACCGGGAACATGGGTGACAACCGAAACAGCGCAATCAAGCAAGGTTGTGGCAAGGGCTTCGGAAAGAATTGGCATTCGGGTATCTGGTTTTCTTCTCTTTACGTCGTGAAAGTTACCGTTGGTGCAACTTACAGCAGAATCAGCATCCCTTCCCGCCGTTATTGATGGCTGTTGGCTACCACCAGCAGCGGGGGGACGCAACCAGCAAAGCAATCCACATTTTTTACCGATAGCGCGATGGCCGTAGAAACATTCAACAATCCGCGCCCCGACCGGGAGTACACGATTGTGCATACCAACCCGGAGTTCACCTCGGTTTGCCCGATGACCGGGCTTCCCGATTTTGGGACAATCACGGTGGAGTATATCCCCGACAAGCTGTGTGTTGAGTTGAAGTCGCTGAAATACTACTACTTGGACTACCGCAACCGGGGGATTTTCTACGAAGCTGCGACCAATCAAATTTTGGATGATCTTGTGGAAGCAATGAATCCGCGATGGATGCGGGTGACGGGGGCATTTACCACTCGCGGCGGGCTTCACTCCACCGTTGTCTGCGAGCACAAACAACCAGCGCAAGCAAGCGCGGCCCCCAGAAGCAAAGGGGCGAAAGGAATCACCGCAGCGGCCAAGAAGAAAGGGGCAAAGCGATGAACAAACAAGCCAAGCCAACCGTGCGGGTTGCCAAAGAATTTCACTGGGAGATGGGGCATCGGTTGCCGTTTCACACTGGCGGATGCCAAAATATCCACGGCCACTCGTACCGGTTGTGGGTGGAAGTTGAAGGCGTTGCCGACCAGCATGGAATGGTGGTTGATTACTTCGATTTGAAGCAGATGATCGAGCCGATTATCGCCCGCATTGACCACAGCTTTTTGTGCGATCATCAGGACAATCTGATGGTGGATTTTTTTGGCCAAGCCCCGCTGAAGCACGTGGTGGTTCCGTTCAACACCACTGCCGAAAATGTTGCTGGGTGGCTGATGGAGTCCATTGCTGCCGAGCTTCAGCACCTTCCCAACATCACCGGCCTAACCGTCCGCCTGCATGAAACCGAGCGGACGTATGCCGAGCGGCATCAGCAATTGCACAACAATCAGTAGCCCACTTCTTCCCAACATCACACTTGACTTCCTGACAACCATGAAGAATCAACTATCCACAATGCTTCTTGCAACGCTGCTTCTTGTTGGCTGCCGGAACGGAGCGCACCAATCGGCCGAGCAGACCGGCACCGGCGACACGACCACCCAGGGGGATAGCAGCGCGGCCACGCAGCCGGCGGGCGATTCGGCAGCGGGGCGGGAATCGCAGTTGCTATCGCCCCAGCGGCTGGATTCGATGAGCTACCAGGACAAAGTGCGGAACATCTACTCCACCGAAAAAGTGCGAATCCCCAAGCAGGTGATGGATAGCGCGATGGCACTGAAGGACCCCCAGAAGATCAACAAAATTCTGGAAGGCTACATGAACCGCCAGGACTCCAACGTGCGTGCGGGAATGGCCACCAAGCTGGGCATTAGCCTTGATTCGCTGAATAAAATTTTAAGCACCAAGCCGCGGAAGCCGTAGGGCATTGGTTCGGTGGCCTTGCACATACTTCGACGTGGCTCAGCATGAGCGGGGACGCGATTCGGTAGCTTTTGCACGCTCACCGTAAATAAGTAGAACGGGTTCCATTTCCAACGCGGAAATGGAACCCGTTCTGTTGTTGATTGCAAGTGTTGATTGCTGTTGTGTGCTGCGGTACTCTATTTCTGGGTTGGCGTTGCTTTTACTTCAACCAGCCGAACCGGAAGGTGGGGGACACCTTGCACAAGCTCCATCTTCCCAATAGCGTGCAGCACATCCATTCCTGCGGTGACTTTGCCGAAGATGGTGAAGACTGGCTTCATTGGTTTTGGCAGCTTGGTGTTGTCGGTAAGCATCACAAAAAACTGGCTGGTGTTGGAGTTTGGTGTGGGCCAGCGGTTGGCCATTGCCAGGGCCCCTTCAACATATCCACGCCGGTAGCTTGGGGTCATGGTGTTCAGCTCGTCCTCAAAGTACCCGCCGTAGATTGATTCGCCGCCGCTTCCCCACTGGCGGCGCAATGTGCTATCCTTGGTTTTTGGGTCCCCCATCTGCACAATCGCGCCCGGGATCACCCGATGCACAAGCTGCCCGTTGTAGAATCCACGGTTGGCTAACTCAACAAAATTCCGCACGGTTTTTGGCGCATCCTTGCCGTACAGCTCCACCGTCACTGTTCCCAGTGAGGTGGTGATGACCGCCGTGTGAGTAACCTCCGGCGTTTGCAGCGGCGATTGCTGCGCCCAAGCGGTGGGTTGCCCGATTGACTGCAATGCCAGCAGCATCGCCGCCACCATCACCATGTTCGTTACCGCAGGTTGCTTGTTCATCATCTTCCCCGGTTGTTGGTATCGCTTGCGCCAAGCCACCACAGCACTGCGTGGCTTGGCAAGTCGGATTGCTACTTCGCTTCTGCTTCAATGCTTAGAATCTTCACCGGCTGCATCGGCATTTGGCCGGTTGCGCCGCCAAGTTTCACCCTTTCAATCTTGTGAGCAACATCCATGCCGCTTCGGACAAACCCAAAGATGGTGTAGTTGTGCGGAAGCCGCTCCTTGACGTTGTTATCCAGCACAACAAAGAATTGGCTGGTGTTGGTGTTTGGGCCGGAGTTCGCCATTGCAAGGCATCCTTCGCGGTAGCCCAGTGGATAGCTGGGGGCTTTGGGGTTTAGCTCATCTTGGAACAAGATGCCTGGGTAGATGGAGTTCCCCCCGGTGCCCCAATCGGCAACCAATGCGGGGTCCTTGGTTTTGGGGTCGCCCGCTTGGATCACGAAGCCGGGAACCACACGGTGGAACAGGATGTCCTTGTAGAATCCCTGGTTGGCCAGCTTCACAAAATTCTCCACCGCTTTGGGGGCATCCTTTCCGTACAGTTCAATCTCCATTTCCCCCATGGAGGTTTTCATCACCGCGGTGTGGGTCACTTCCGGCTGCGCGCCTGTTGTTGTGCTTGTTGATGTTGATGAGCTTCCCCCGCTGCACCCGGCAAGCACCAGGGTTGCGATTGCAGCAGCGGAGAAAAGAACGGTGAGTTTGGTCATGGTTGTTGGTTGCGTAATCTGGTTGTGGAATATGCGTTGTTTTTTGGTTGCCGAACAAGGCTTCTGTTTGTCTGGCTGATCGCTCGTGAAATTTCTGCACGGGAAGGGGAAGCACTGATAGCTATTTCACGCTTCCCCCGGTGGCTGGCGGCGCGGCAGCAGCGGGCGCGGTTGGCTGCAAGTCCGTCACGCTGACGCTGTCAATCCGGACTGGGTTTTTGGGGACCTCCACGTTGTTGGCGGCTTCCACAATTTTGTTGGCAACCTCCATCCCCTTGCGGACCAATCCAAAGATCGTGTAGCTGAAGGTCAGCCCGCTTCCGCCGCGCCCATCCAGCACGATGAAGAACTGGCTGCCGTTGGTGTTCGGGCCGTGGTTGGCCATTGCCACCGCACCGGTAACGTATCCGCGCTGGCCGCTGGGCGAAGCCGGGTTCAGTTCGTCGGCAAACTCACCTCCGTAGATGCTTTCGCTTCCGGTTCCCCACTTTTCGTACTGCTTTGGGTCCTTGGAAAGTGGGTCCCCAGCCTGGATCACAAACCCGGGAACCACACGGTGGAACCCAAGCCCGTTGTAGAAATTCTTCTTCGATAACCCGACAAAATTCTCGACGGTTTTTGGGGCATCATTCCCGTACAGCTCAAGCTCAATCGCCCCAAGCCCGGTGTAGATCACCACAGTGTGAGTTGCCACCGGCCCGGCTTGTGTAGCCGTATCAGCCGGGGAAGCTGCTGGCGGCGTGGCTGGCGGAGCAAGCTGGGCGGTGTCGGAAGCATTGCGCGCTGTGCCGGGGTCGGATGCTGGCGAATCTTTTTTGCCGCACCCGGCAACCAGAAGAACAAGGGCAAGGGAGAGAAGGAATCGCTGTGGCATTGCTGAGTTGGTTGTTGAGAGTTGAGAATTGATTGAGAAAGCGAGGGCGATTACGCGCTGATCCAGCCGAGCGCGATGGCCACCAGCAATGCCGCGCCAAGCAGTAGGCGGTAAAAAATAAACACCCGTGTGGAGCGGGTCCGGAGGAACCGCAGCAGCAGCGCGATTGCCGCGTAGCCGCTGACTGCCGCAACCAGGGTGGCCACCGCATACATGTTAATCTGCGACGACGGAACCGTGCGGATCACCTTCACAAACTCCAGCAACCCGCTTGCGGCAACCGCCGGGATGGAAAGAAGAAAACTGAACCGCGCAGCCGCTTCGCGGGTAAGCCCGCAGAACAATCCGGCGGTGATGGTTGTGCCGGAGCGTGAGGAGCCGGGGATCAGTGCCAGCGCTTGGGCCAGCCCAACAATCAGTGCGTCGCGCCCTTTCACATCGGCCATTGTTCGGCGGAAGGTGGCTGTCCGTTCGGCAATCTCTAGCACGATTGCCAGCACGATCAGGCTGGTTCCGATCACCACCAAGTTCTTGGTCAGTGCCCCTTCAATCAGGTCCTTTGCCAGCAATCCAATCACCACAATCGGCACGGTCCCGATGATGATATACCACCCGCTTCGGGCCGCCCCCGATTGCTGCCGCAGCGGTGTCCGGCGGAAATTTTCCCGGATGAACGCGTTGGTGATCTGCAGAATATCGTTGCGGAAATAGAGTAGCACCGCCGCCAGCGTCCCCAGCTGCGTCACGGCAATAAACGCCGTCCACTGCTCCGGGGCGTTGGGATCAATCAAACCGAACGCGCGTCCGGCTAACGTTAAATGGGCGGTGGAACTGATCGGTAGGAACTCGCTTAACCCCTGAACAAGGCCAAGCACGATTGCTTCAAATAGGGACACAGTTGCTGTAAAGATGGAAAGTAGAGAAAGGCCGTACCTCACGCTTCCCCTGGATAGATGGCTTGGGCTGATGCTGCCGATTGGGCTGCGTCTGCTCACCCTCTGGTGGCCGGTACTCCTTCTGTTGTTGCTGGAATCGGGGTCGAAAATAGGGAGAGCGGGGTGAACCATGAAGCCCGAAATGGGAATCCACAGAAAGAAATCAGGGCGATTGGGGAAAATGGTCGCTCCATGAACACCAATTCTTGTAGTTTACACGCGGTTCTCCTCCGGTTCGTCATGGGGGGGCGCCGCTTTCCGTAATTGCAGCACCAATTCGGCAGAAGAAACGAATGTCATCATCCGCACACCACCCTGGCAAACCAGCCACACCCATTGTCCGCAACCACGCCCAACTGTTCACGCCGCTAACGTTTTATGCTGGGGATATCACCCTTCGGAATCGTTTGGTGCTTGCGCCAATGACCACATGGTCATCAGATGATGACGGAACCATCACCCCCGATGAATTAGAGTTTTTGCGCCGCCGCGCCCGGGGTGTTGGAATGGCAATGACTGCTGCCTGCTACGTTCAGCCGGAAGGGAAAGCGTTCGACGGGCAATGGAGTTGCGCAACTGATGAGATGATCCCAAGCCTTCGCGCTGCTGCCGAAGCGATCAAGTCGCAGGGGGCGGTGGCGGTGTTGCAGCTTCATCATGGCGGGCGGATTTCCCCTTCGCGATTGATTGGCGGCCAGCCGGTTTCCGCCAGCGCGGTCCCCGCCGAACGCCCCGGCGCCGAAACACCACGCGCCATGACCGAGCAGGAAATTGAGGAGACAATTGAGGCGTTTGGCGCGGCCACCAAACGGGCAATCCGTGCGGGGTTCAATGGGGTGGAAATCCACGGCGCAAACGGCTATCTGCTTCAGCAATTCTTCTCGCCACACTCCAACCGCCGCCAAGACCTTTGGGGGGGGGGAGTGGAAAATCGCGCAGCGTTCCCAATTGCGGTGTTGGAGGAGGTGCAGGAAGTAGTCCGCCGGAACGCATACTTCCCTTTTGGAATCGGTTATCGGCTATCGCCGGAAGAGCTTGAAGTTCCCGGGATCACGATGGAGGAGACGTTGGAGTTGGTGGAGGGAATCGCCGCGTGCCGCCCCGATTGGATTCACGTTTCCACCGGGAATTTTTTTGCCGGAAGCATCCGCCGCTCACGCGATACGCGCCCCCGCGTTGCGCTGATTGCCGAGAAGGTCCGCAACCGCACGGTGATTATCGGGAGCGGCGCGATCACCAGCCCAGATTTGGCGACCCAAGCGCTTGAACAAGGGGCCAATTTGCTGGCACTTGGCCGCCAGTTAGTTGTGGACCCCGAGTGGCCGCAAAAGGTGTTGGAAGGTCGCTGCGACGAAATCCTTCCCTGCCTTCCGGCCACCAATGCCGACCATGCGCGAACAATCCCTTCCTCCTTTTATTCCCACATCATTGCGCGCCCAAACTGGGTTCCGATGTGCGATGATGATGCCGAGGCAGAAAATATCCAAGCAACAAGCAAAGCAACGTAGCTGGTTGCCGGGCTGTTCTGCTCACTTCTTTTTCCGTTTTGGTTCGGCGGGGGTGGTTTTGTTGGTTGTGGTGATTGGTGCCAAGCTAACTCCGCGCGCACGCCCCTGGATTGCCGATGCCCGTTTGTTGATGTAGCCCGTTGGGGCCGCCGGGCTCCAGCGGCGCGGGTTCGGCAGAACCGATGCCAGCAGTGCGGCTTGCCGGGCATTCAAGTCACGGGCAGAAATGCCGAAGTATTTCTGCGACGCAGCCTCCACACCATACACTCCATCGCCCCACTCAATCACGTTGATATACACCTCCAAAATCCGCTTCTTCCCCCAGACGAACTCCATCAAGTAGGTGAAGTAAATTTCCAGCCCTTTGCGGATGTAGTTGCGCCCTTGCCACAAAAAAACGTTGCGCGCACACTGCATGGTGATGGTGCTTGCGCCCCGCAGTTTTTTCCCTTTCATCCGTTCGTTGTAGGCTTTGGCCCGTTCCAGAGCTTTCATATCAACGCCGCCGTGGGTGAAGAACTTCCCATCTTCGGCAGCGATCAGCGAGCGGAGGAGTGCGGGGCTTACGTCGTCAATGGAAACCCACGCCTTTGTCACCCCAACAACGTTGCCACTGGTGGCCCCTTCCAGCGGGCGGATCAGCATCAGCGGGGTGATGGGGGGATCAATGAAGCGGTAAATCACCACCAGCAGAATTGAGACGATGAAGAACGCCGCAACCAGCCGGAAGACCCATTTGAAAATCCGTTTGATCATTGTCCAAAAAATTGCCCGGTCGGTGGGAAGTTTCTGCCGAGTGGGGCGTGCGCCCCGCTTCCCTGATGTGGCCGTTGGCGTGGGCTGGTCAATCAGCCCAAGTTGCTGGGCAACGGCGCGCCGCCCACGTGTGCTTTTTGCCATTGTTTGCTGATGCTACCGCACGTTCTGGCGTGCCGGGCAAATGTAGGGAGTTTTGATGGAGTAGCGCGGCCAAGCGGCGGGATACGCAGATGCCTGGCACAGCGGTTGGCGGGGAAGTTGATAGGAAGGCGGGGGATACAACTTCCGTTTGCCGATATTTGCCGGTTATGGAATCGAACATGGAAGCAAACAAGCCCGACGAACTTCAACGCCTTCGCCAAGAACTCTATACGTTTCTTGATGAGCAGGATCGCCTGTGGGTGTGGCCCGCACGCCCCGCAAAACGCAACGCTGCGATTCGGTACCTTGCCACAAAATTTGAGCCGGGGAAGGAGTACACCGAACGTGAGGTGAACGATCTGCTAAAAACATGGCACACCTTTGGCGACCACGCACTGCTGCGCCGCGAACTGTACGACGCAAAACTGATTGAACGCACCCGCAACGGAGCCAAGTACTGGCGGCAGCAAAGCAACCCAGCAGAAACTGAGTAACCAGCAACCGTTGAATGGCAAACGGTGGATGCGGGCCTATCCGGGCCAGCACCCACCGCATGATTATACTCCAAACAGAGTGGTTTGCGAAAAACTTAATCACTGTCATTCCCGCGAAAGCGGGAATCCATAGCACACATAGCTGAGTAGTGTTTCGCAAACCAATTTGCGCCGAGTATACTCACTATCGTTACTCAATCGCGTGAGGCTTACGGCAGCTTCACTATTCTCCCGTGGATCACTTCTGCGCCGGCATGGATGCGGTACAGGTATGCCCCCGTTGCAAGCGAAGTCAGGTCCAGGTGTTGCCAGTATTTGCCAGCCGCCAAGTCGTCATCCAGAATGGTTTGCAGGTTGGCCCCGGTTAGGCTGCATAGCTCAATCGTTACGTGGACTGGGCGGCTGATGTGAAGCTGGAATGTGGAGTAATTTCTGCAAGGATTTGGGGCCGCCACCACACTGCTAACCGCAATCGCTGATTGATCGGTGAGGGCTGGTGAGGTCGGATTCTGAATGATATCCCCCGGATCGCTTGTGTCGGCAATGCCCCAGAAGGCTCCGTTGCCGTTAGTCCCCAAATAGACTTTCTCCCCGGTTGGGTGCGCCGCCACTGTGGTGACGGCCCAGCCGCCCAGCATCATCCCGCCACGCCGCCAAGTTAGCCCCACGTTGTCGCTGTACCAGATGCCTTGCCGGGTTCCTGCGTACAATCTTCCGAATGGGTCGCGCGCAAGGGAGAAGATGGTGTCGGCGGGGAGCGCGTTGGTGATATGCTTCCAGCCGGTGAGGTATTCATCCATCACAAAGACCCCGACCTCAGTGCCGATGACGATGGCTCCGCTGTTTAAAATTTCCAGCGCAAGAATCGTGTGGTTCCCGATTGTGCTGGTGACGTTGAACCAGTGCTTCCCCTCATCTTCGGAAATCAGAACCGCCCCCCGCGTTGCGCAGATTGCCCTGCCATAATTGTCGAACCGAAGCGTGCGCAGCGTCTGGCCTTGCAGCTCGCTTCCGGGTGGCCGCCATGTTAGTCCGCTGTTGGTGGAGTAGTAGGCTCCGTTGTTGGCAGCGGTGGCCCAGATGTTCCCCCGCTTATCGGCAGCAAATCCCAAAACAGGAACGGTGTTCGGCCCAAACGGAGCCCACGTGGCTCCGCCATCAACTGAGCGGAACGAGGCGACTTCCGTTGCCACCATCACCGTGCCTTGTTGGTCGCAGAAAATGGAGCGGACGGTATCCCCTTGCAATGAGGTGAGCTTGCGGCAGAACGCGCCAGCTGGCGATGAGACCCACAATCCCAGCCCGTTCGTGCCGATATAAACCGCTTGGGTGTTGGCGCGCGGGTCGGGGGTGATTGCGCTGATCTGGGCGTTGGATAGCTGCCCCGGAATAATCCGCGATAAATCGGGCGATGCAACCCCCCAGGTTACTCCATCATCGGTTGAGAAGTAGATTTTGCTGCTGGACATCGCATACATCCACCCACCCGTTGCCCGGTAAAATATCGAAGGATTCTCCTTCCCGTTCTCCGATGCTTGCAGCCACGACGCGCATGTATCTGGCGAGCGATAGATGGAGCCGTGGTAGTTGGTGATAACATTCCCGCTCCCATTAACCACCAGCCCATTGAACGAAACAACCGAAGTGTGCTGCATGGGGATGATGCTCCATGTTGCACCATTATCACGGCTGCCGAACAGGCTGCATCCCCGCTGGGAGTTGGCATCGGTCACGCCCAAGATGATGTAGCCGGAAGGATGAACGGCAATGGAAGGAACCCGTGTGTTCACCATAAACGGTTCAATCTCACGCCACGTCGCTCCGTTGTCATCGGAAATACCCAGCCCGCCCCCGGTGTTGCGGCCATCGCTTTGGTATTCCAACCCAGCAAGCAAACGCCCGGTGGGGGTGAACGCAAAGCAGAGAATGCGCGGCTGGCGTGCCCCGATAACGGCCCGTTTCCAGCTTTTGCCGTAGTTATCCGAACGGAGCACAACGCCATCGGCAGTGCCGGCAACAAGGCGGTTTGTGGAATCGCGAGCGAAGGACCGAACGGCAACGCCGCCAACATCAATCTTCTCCCACGAAACTCCACTATTCGCGCTCCGGAACAATGCCGAAGGGGTGGAAGCAACAACCACCCCGCCAGGAAGATGAGCAATAGCAAGAATGGTGCGGGCGGTGGGGTCGTCAAGGATGCGTTGCCATGTTTTGCCGTGATCGGTTGAGCGGAGCAACCCCTGGTTGATGTCCCCAATGAAGATGTTCCCGGATTCATCGCCAGCAATGGATGAAAGGGTTGCGGCCGATAAATCAACAAACGGAACCCACGATTGTGCGGTAACGGAAGTGGGTAGCCAACAACAAAGAACAATGGCGACTGGCAAGGCAAGGTGCAAGGGGATACGGTGCATGGGATTATCCTCCGCTGATCTGGTTGAGAGAAGCTGCTTTGCGAGAAAGACAACGATCTCCCCAAAAACTCTCACCCCCCGTGCAAAAAAATCACAAGGGGGGGGGAAGAAGCTATCCTGACCGCATCGGAACTCATGGCCGGGCGTTACTCTGCGCCAGTTTTTTTCATGGTTCCCACCAGGGATAAAATTTCCTGCAAGCATCCAGCGAAATCGGACTGCAATCGGTTGGGTGAGAACCGCAGGATTCGCCAAGTGTCATCGGTGGGTGTTAGGGCGGATGCTGGGGCGGATGCTGGTGGTGTGGGCGCGGGGGCATCGGGCGCGACAATAATCCCAACGGTTGTATTCTGTTGGAACAGCGCGAAATCTACCTCCATCATCACATCGCTCACCCGCATGAAATACTTCCGCTCGGCCTGAAGATTTTCCAGCGATTTCCAAAGCCGTTCTTCGGCATCCGAGCCGATCACCAGGTCGTTGATTTCAACGGCGTTCAGCAGCCTATCGCGGTTTGTTCGGATGAAGGTGACGCGGCGTGGGCGGCGGCAAACGATTGGGCGTTCCAGCCGTTGGGTTTTGGCAACCCGCACCACGTGGTACAACTCATCGGCGGCGGGGTGGTCCGGTTCGTTCGGAAGAATCTGGCGGCGCAGTTGCGGGGTGATCTCGGTGATCTGGCCCCACAGTTCAATCGCGCTGGCCAGCCCGGCAGTGATTGCGCCAGTTTGGTACAGGGCAATCGTGGTAAGCTGGGGAAGCGTGTCGGCAGCAATCGTTCGGCCAACGGCACGTGCGGGGATTCGATACCACCCATCTTCAGCAAACCGCCGAAGGTCTAAATCGTTGGTGACAACGGCCACAAGGGTGTCGCGAAGTGGTTGCTCTTCCATGTTCTGCGGAGTAGATGTTCGGTGAATGCTGCAAAAATTTCCTGCGGAGAAATTGCGTGCCCAAACATACCAAACAAAACGCGGCGGATGAATCGTTCACCCGCCGCGTGTGCTGAATAGCAAGAAGTAGAACATCGCTAATAACCAAAACGCAACCGGAACTGGAAGGCGATTTGTGTTTCGCACGAGGGGGTGGTGGTGTCCTTCACCACAAAACTCGCCTTCAGCATCCCCGTGGCTACGCGCCGCACTGAGTCCAGTTCTTCGATTATAAAGGTCCCAACGTTGTTTGGCCACGAAGTAATGATTGCAGTTTCAGCATTGTAGTAGGGGGTGCCGGGGACCTCATAATCCAACCGCAGCCCTGGCCCTTCGTAGGGATTTTTTTTCAGGGTAATCGTTGCGCCCCGCTGAAGCAGCATCTCGGGGATGTTCATCTGAAATTGCTTTGGCCACCGCCCCTGCCAATGCAGTGTTTTTGCCTGGCGGACCGACTCGGGCAGTTGTGCCTGCATGTTCAAACTCAGCAGCATTTTATTGTTTGCCGTTGGGGTTGCTTGCCGCCACCACAACGTCACGTCAACCCCCAGCGAATCGCTTGTTGGAGTGTTGGTTCCGGCCGAAGAATCGTTGCCGTAGTAGAACATCAACTGGCATAGCCCCTGCGAGGAACGAACCGCAGATTCCGGGCAGGATGTGCAGCGCTGCTCGGTGATTGCCGGAGTAGTAACCGAATCGCGGTTGGGAAGATGAATGACCTTTCCGGTGTCGCTATCCACCGGGACATCTCGGCACCCCGCAAGCATGGCTATCCAGATGGTCATCCATGCAAGTGATAGAACCAGAACGAAGCCTTTAGCACTGCTTACCATATCAGTTTTGACATATTGAACTCCGTCCCCAGGGTCGCGCCCCAGCGTCCGGAGAACAGGCGTTGATTGTTGAACATATACACCAGCGAGCTGAACTCGAACCCCGGCGAAAGCGCAACTCCATCGGCCAGTTGCACCGGCGCGCCAAGCCGGAACCGCACCAACGGCCCAGCCGATGTTGCCCCACCCGTCACTTGGAAATAGAGCCGGGCTGGGATTGATGGGATTGCCCCAAAATCGTAGCGTGCGGCCAAACCACCCCAGGTGTAGCGGGGTTGCTGGTCAATCGCTAAGGTGTCGTGGCGGTTAATCAGCAGTGTTTGGGCGTACCGCTCCACGCCAACTTCGGCCCCCAAATGCCAGGCATCGCTAAGCTGAACATAGGCCCCTGCCGCAAAATTTTCTGGGATGGAGTAAAGGCCCGATAACGCTTGGGTTGGAACAGCATTGCGGGCAAACTGATACCGCACCTCGCCATGAATCGCCACGCCCTCATCCTGCTTGGCGTTGCTGCTGGAAAGGGGGGAAGAAGATTGCAGCAGCGTTGGTGGAATCTGGGCAACCGCCTGCTGTTCAGCAGTGGCTAACCCTGAAGGAGGAAGCGGTTTCGATGGCAACGTCAGCGCAATTTCGGTGATGCGAGCTGCTGTGTCGGTTGCTTGCGAAGCAGTGCTGTTTGGGGATGAGCCATTGTTCAAAGTTCCACCGTTCAAAGTTCCACCGTTCAAAGTTCCACCGTTCAACGCTCCACCGTTCAACGCTACCTCTGCAGTGGTTTTTTTGCCGCCGAACATCGCTCTTGCTTCATCATCCCCATTGGGAATTGCTGGGCCGCCGCCATTTGTGTTGGCTGGGGAGGGCAGATAGATATACTTGATGCGTTCCCGTATCTGCGGCTTGGAAATGGTGGCTGTTGGAGCGGATGCTTCCGTTGCCTGCTGGGCTGCTGCTTTGCTCTGGCCGTCTGTGCCGGAAGGAAGCGTGTTCAGATTGTCATCTGGTGTGCGTGATGTGCTACCCGTTGCTTGGCCCGAAGCACCGTTTGGGGCCGAATTACTCACGGCGCCATTGGAGGGCAACGCAACAAGCGACTCATTGCGGAGCGCGCTATCCTCACCCCGCAGCATCAGCCAAACGGTGCTGGCGGCAAGCAATGCGCCCAGAATAAAACTGCTGGCCATCAACCAGAAACGATTCCCACCGGGCGTTACCACCACTCCCCCTGCCGCAGCGTTGTCGGAGTCGGTTGCGGCGGGGATCAGCCCGATTCCGGCCAGTAACACATGCTCTAAATGTGCCGGCGGAGCAAAGGCTTCGCGGTCGGAGTGGACAGCATCGGCGATATTGATAAACTGCCGTAACTCCGAACGAAGTTCTGGATGCTGCGCCATTTCTTGGAACAGCCCTTGCTCAACAGCGCTGTCCAGCGTGCCGTCAATGAACTCCAAGATCAATTCGCTTTTGCTCATAGTCTGTTGTTGAAATGCCGTGTGTCGAAATCGTGTGCCGTGCAAGGCGGTTCTGCTATGCCGGTAACGGGGGGGCAAGTTGGTGGAAGGTCCGAAGGTTTATCTCACTTTGCTTTCCGCCGTGATTCTTCGGTGTTCTCTTCCAGGTATGGGGCTAAAATTTTCCGCAGCTTTTCCTTTGCGCGGAAGATGTGGATTTTCACGCTGGCCAAACTTTGGCCGGTCACTTCCGAAATCTCCTGATAGCTTAATCCATCATACTCCCGCAACACAAACGCTTCGCGGTGGCTGGTGGGAAGAAGCTCCAACGCAGTTTTCACCAGTTCGGCCAGTTCAATGTTTTCGTGATTCGGTTGATACACCACTTGGTGGTAATCTTCCACCGCTGTTGTTGGCTTCTGGTCGCGGATGGCGTTCAAACAAAGGTTGCGCGCGGTGGTGAAGATATACGCCGAAACGTTTGCCACCGTGCGCTGGCTGTTGGTGCATTGCTGGTAAATCCGCAGGAAGGTCTCTTGGAAAATATCGTTGGCCCGCTCCCTGTCCCCCAGCATCCGCAACGCATACGCGTAGATGCGGCCACGGTAGCGGGAGTAGAGTTCGGCAAAAGCGTCCTTCTCGCCACGGCACAGCAGTGCAAAAAGTTCTTCGTCGGTATGGTTTGTGTACGCCTTCAACAAAGTAGAACAATCATACGGCCATTGATGCTGGCCGTGCAACACCGTAGCATTGGTGAAGTTACGGGGCGAAGCTGTGCAAGGCCGCCCTAATCAGAATCAGGACGGCCTTGCGGTTTTCCATCTGCGGTTATCCATCTGCCGGTCAATCTTCCGATTTCCCGTCGCTGGACATCAGCACGATTTTTGGGGTGAAGGTGGCGATTGGCTCAATCAAGTCGGTTTGCAAAGCCAGCACTTGGTTGATGTCCTTATAGACTTGGGGCGATTCATCCATTCCGCCGGACATCAGTTCAATCCCGCGCTCACTCAGCCACGCATCCCGCTCCTTTTTCGGGATGGTCTGCAGGGCTTGCTTGCGGCTCATCACACGGCCCGCGCCGTGGCTTGCGCTGTTCAACGATAACTCGTTCCCCAAGCCGCGAACGATGTAGGAATTGTGCCCCTGCGATCCGGGGATAATTCCCAGCACCCCCGCGTGGGCTGGCGTTGCCCCTTTGCGGTGCACATACACCGGCTTCCCATTCCACTCTTCCAGCCACGCAAAGTTGTGGTGGTTCTCCACCTGCATCAGCGGTTTCAGCCCAAGCCGTTTTGCCAACGCACGGTGGATGGTGTGGTGGCAGGCCGAAGCAAATTTCCCCGCCATGTTCATGCTGACCCAGTACTCCTCCCCCGCTTCGCTTTCCATTGCCAGCCACGCAAGGTGGCGCAACTTGTCGGGGAGCTTGGTAAGCTGCTGGGCAAGGCGTGAGTAATGGTCGGCAATGCGCGCCCCCACGCCACGGCTTCCCGAGTGGGACATGAAGGCAAGGTAGGTTCCGGCATCAACGCCAAGCAGTGCCGATTTGTCGGTTGGGATTTCCAGCACGCCAGCGTCCACAAAGTGGTTGCCGCTTCCGCTGGTTCCAAGCTGGGCGTAGGCTTTGTCCTTCAGGTGGCGCAGCATTTTGGTGGCTTCCCAATCGGTGTCGTCCATCACCCCGTGCTGGCGGCGTTCGTTCCCTTTGAACTCGGCACCAACGCCAAACCGCGTTTCCTCACGCATGGCCCGCTTGATTTCCTGGCGGCGGCTTGCGTTGGCAAAAGGGTCGGCGCGGTCAATCGGGTAGATGCTCATCATCATTCGGCAGGCGATGTCAACGCCCACCATGTACGGGGCCACCGCGTTCTCCAACGCCACAACGCCACCAATGGGGATTCCGTAGCCAACGTGTGCGTCGGGCATCAGCGCGCCGGCCACCGTCACCGGAAGCCGCATGGCGTTTTGCAGTTGGTCAATGGCCGCGGGTTCAATAATCTCGCGCCCCCAAATTGGCGCGTCCAACGGCTGGTCGCGGATGGTGTTGGTTTGCTGCACGCGCAAGCCTTTGCAGGCGGTGGCAAGCTCTTGGAATATGCCGCCAGCAACGTCGTACAACTCTGGTGCGGCTTTCACTTGCTCCAGCATTTCCACGATTGTGGATTCTTCGGCCCCGCTGTTCGCCATGTTTTCCGCAACGGTTAGCGCGACCCCAATAATTGAGCCTTGCGGCCAGCCGTTAGCGATTAATGTTTTTGAAATGCTCATGGATGTGTGTTGTGATGATAAATGTATGCGAATTATTGGTTGTAGCGTGAAGATACTCAGGGCGCGCTTGCGGGGCGCGCCCATTTTTTATTTACTCACCGGCGATGTGTGCCAGAATAAGCGTGCGAAAGGCTGCGTTGTAGGATCATGATGACTTCTCCAAAAAATGCTGTGATTGATATTGTGTGCACCCCGTCACGTTAGCTTTTGTCTGCTTGGTTCGCTTTCTGCTCTGCGTCTGGCTTCGCTGTGGTTGTTGGCTTTTGGCTGTTCTTCGCCCATCCTTTTTGCCAATTTCCATTTTTTGCTTTCAACGAAATCCGTTGCTGCGCCTTTTGGTTTGGGCGAGCCGCGTTGCGGTTGTTGAATCCACTTCCTGGCATGGTGAACCTCCCAAGTATATGTGATGAACTCTTCTTCCGTTACCTCACTCTTTTCTTCCGTTCTTTTCGCGCGATTTTATTCTTTTCTCTTTTGCCAGGGGCAATTGGTGGTTTGGGTTTTTCCACCAATTGCCCCGCAGCAGCAAGGCAATCCTTGCGTTTTGGGGTGGTTCCTGATCCTCCCTCTCTCATCTTCTCCTATCTGTGTGGTGTGTGAACGTTATTCATTTTTGGCAAAGAAATTCCCCGCCCATTATTGCCATTTTTTTTCGTGGCAATCATGGTTTGTTTTTTTAGAAGTACTGAAAGAAGATTTTCTGCTTGCTGTAAAAACAAAAAGCCCACCTTCATATTTTTTTGAAGGTGGGCTGCCAGTTCAATACTGACTATAGAGAGTAATCTATACGATCAGCGGAGGCCCACCTATGTTGGAAATATCTAACCCGTCCACCACAAAGCACAAGCGTGCTTGCTTTAGGAGGTTGGTTCGATATGTTGGGAGTATGCTGATCATTGGTTTATCTGCCTGTATTTGGCGGCTATTTTTTAGGTGCGCAAAAATACGCTTCTGCGTTCCGCGATGTCAAGGCTTTTTTTTACTGGTATGATTTTTTTCTTTGCTGTGAGTTTTGCGTGATTTTTTATCACGGTAATCGGTTGATTTTTTTCACGCCACCACAACAGCTTCTTTTGCCTCTCGCGTATGGCCAACAAACCCAGTTGCGCAAAAAAGGTTTCCATCACCCCAATATTTTTTTCTTCTCACTCCTTTTCTCGGGTATGCTTGGTTGTGCATGAAGTGTTAGCTTATCCCCCATTCAGCAACAGCAGTTAGGATTATGCTTACCAACACATTCTGCCATATCCCCAAAATTGGGCGAAAGACCGAAGCACAACTGTGGGAGCAAGGGGTACTCTCGTGGGAAGATTGCCTTGAGTGCCAAGGGGCTGAGTTCAAAGGGAAGGCGGCAAACCGAATTATCCACGATGTCTATGCTTCGGTGGAGGCATTGGAGAACCGCGAGGTGAACTGGTTTGCCGGGCGGCTTCCGGCGAACGAGGCGTGGCGGATGTTCCCAGAGTTCCGCGAGCGCACGGCATATCTGGATATTGAAACGACTGGGATGGGGTGGGAAGATGAGGCGATTATCACCAGCATCGCGCTGTGGGATGGCCACCAGATACGCACGTATATCTACGGCCAAAACCTTCGCGATTTCCGCGATGAGATTGATGAGTACGACCTTCTTGTCACCTACAACGGAAAGTCGTTCGATATCCCATTTATCGAACGCTATTTCGGACGCACCATTCCCCACGCCCACATTGATTTGCGCTACGTGCTGCACAGCTTGGGAATTAAAGGGGGATTGAAAGGGAGCGAACGCCAGTTTGGCCTGGATCGCGGCGACCTTGATGGCGTGGATGGATATTTCGCCGTGCTGCTCTGGAACCACTACCGAACGCTTGGCGATGAACGCGCTTTGCAAACATTGCTGGCCTACAACGTGCAGGATACCATAAATTTGGAGCATCTGATGGTGGCCGCCTACAACCTAAAACTGGAAGAAACTCCATTCGCATTCAGCCGCGCATTGCGTGAACCAAAGCTGCCTGCCAACCCGTTCACTGCCGATATGGAAATCATTCAGCAACTGCGGCAGCGGTATGGATTGTGGGGGGGAAGCGAGCGATTGCCGCAATCGGCCGGGTGGTAGTTGAAAAAAATCTGAGATCATCCCGAATTAACCTGTGAAAGGGGAGGTGGAGCATCGGTTGCTTCTCGGTTCGGTGGCTCCGCTCATACTTCGACGGGGCTCAGCATGAGCGGGGACGCTGTTCGGTAGATCAAATCATCGTTTGCACGCTAACGGTTGATGAACCACAATACAACACACGTGTGGCAAGAGAATCTTCTTTTACCACACGTGTTCGTAATGCTCCGTTGCCAGTGTGTCACGTCATCTATCGCTCTATCTGAATCTCCACAACTCCACGCATTCCATCCCCCTCGGCAATGCAGAAATATCTGCCGTTGGCAAGGGCAGTAAGGTCAATCGGAAGTTGGGTGGTTCCGGCTTCCATTAGCCCGTTGAACAGATCGGCAGCTGGCCGGCCCAGTAAATCGTAGATCACCACACGAACGTTGCCGGCTTCGGGAAGCGACAACCGCAGCATCCCAGTTTTTGCCACTGGCGAAGGTGATGCAGCGATGGAAATGGAGTTAGCAGCCATCGGGAAATCCTGAACAGATGATGTGGAAAGATTGGCAACCGCTGCAAGGGAAATCTTTAGCAGCGATGCCGCAGGAAGATTGGTCTTTGCAAACAACGCCGCCGCAATCGCGCCGTTGCGCGCCCCAGGGCGGAACCGAACGGCGACGTTCAGCGGAGTCCCTTTTTGAATCTGGATTGGGAAACCACTGATTGGCTCAACGATGCTAAACTCCGCTGCCGCGCCTCCACCATCGCTTTGGAAGTAGAGCGTATCCACCCGAACCCCCGCGCCGTTTCCGGCCGCAATGCTGAACGACCGCGTTTGCTCCCTTCCTTGATCCACCGTCCCAAAATCAAGGCTGCTACTGCTGACCGATGCGGCTGGCTGAACCCCTTGCCCCTGCAGAAACACCGTGTGGGCTGTGTCCGCCGCGTTGGTTTCCACCGAAAGCATTGCTTGGGTTGGTGCCTCGAAATCTTCCGGCATAAACTTCACGGTGATCTTCAGCGAGTCCCCCGGCGCAAGGCTTGTTGGCAGCGTCCGTTCGGCTGCGGCCGTAAATCCTTCCTGCCCTGTCAGGCTCTCGACACGTATCCCTTTCACTTGCAACGGCGCGCCCCCGCTGGCAGTGATGCTGACGGTCCGTTCGGCAGGTGTTCCTGGGCCAACTTCACCAAACTCAAGCTGGCTGGCACTAAGCGTTGCCGATGCGGTTTGCGATGAGCCTTTTGCGCGCAACGGAAGATTGATCTGCTGGCGGGCGGCATCGTTGGTTGTTAGATGAAGTGTGCTGACGATGTTCCCCGTGGCCCCGCTTTTTGGAGTATAGCGGACGGTGACGGTGAGCGGAGTGGATGGAGTGAGGTTGTACGGGGCGGCGGTTGTTGGCGCAACCAGCGTGAAGCCTTTTGGCCCGCCGGAGCCATCCTGAATTTGCAGCGTGTTGATGGTGACCCCCGCTTCGTTCCCTGCCGAAATCGTCAGCGACATCTCCTTCGCTCCGCTTGTCACTGTCCCGAAATCCAACCCCGTGCTGCTGGTAACAGCGGTGGGAAGGAAGGTCGCTTCGCGGTTCAGCAGCATTCCGTGCGCGCCGCCAACGGCCGCTTCTTGTTCGGAAAACACCAGCGCGGCGTTGAAGTCGTTGCTTCCATCAATGGAGCTTGCTTCGCGTTTCCAGGTGATGCCGCCATCGCTTGTGCGGAGGATCAGGCCGTAATCACCCGTGGCAATTCCGATTTTTTTATCAAGAAAATGAACTGCGTGAAGTGCCTTGTAGGGGGATGACATGGTGACATCGGGGGTGTACTGGTTAGTCCAAGTTGCGCCGCCATCAACCGTGCGGAAGACCATTGGCTTGCTGTTGATGCGGCCAACCGCCACGCCGGTATCCGGGCCAAAAAAATGGAGTTCGCGGAATGCCAGCGCGTTCACGTTGGTTCCGTTGTCTTGGATTGTTGCCCACGTTGCGCCGCCGTCGGTGGTTTTCAGCAGCACCGTTGGCCACCCCTGGCCTCCTTGCGGTATTGCCGAAACATAGCCAACCGTCGCCGTGGCAAAGGTGACTTGCGAAGGGGCAACGGCATCAATCGCTGCCGACTCAATCGGTTTCCATGACGCTCCGGCATCGGTGGTTTTCAGCAGGCCGGGACCGCCAACGGCAAACCCTTTTTGGGCATCCAGAAAGTCAATGCTGTTGATCGCACCGTTCCCCGCAAATGTTGTTGGGTTCCAGGAATCACCGCCATCGGTGGTTTTCAGGATTACGGGGCAACTGCCGCAGCCATCGCTGAAACCGGCAACGTATCCAACTTGGTCGCTGGTGAAGGCAAGGTCGTACAGCCACATCCCGCTGGGGTTTGCGCCGATTGGGCGGACGCTCCAAGATGCCCCCCGGTCGGTGCTGGTCAGCAGTATGGAGTTCTTGTTCAAATCCAGCAAGTAGGCCACGGCATACAGCCGCCCGTTTGGGGTGATAACAAGGTCATCGGTCAGGTACTCCGTTGCGGCAACGCCCGGCGGCGCAACCGATTTCCATTTGATGGATTGCGCCACCGCAGCGGCAGAAAAAACCGGAATCAGGAAAAGCAGGCAAAGCAGAACGTAGGGTCGGCGTGTCATTGGTGTTCGGTTGGTTGATTGGCTGATCTAAGGATTACGATGCCCCCTTGCTCGGTTAGCCCAGCGATCCGCTATTCACAGCTCCGTTCAGTCAGCCGACCGCCGGGCATGGCCGAGAGCAAGAGGGGATATGCACGGAGCGAATGTATCGGCCAACCGAAGGGGGAAGCAAACCAAGTTGCAGCCCAACCATAGAATCCTACCAACCAATAAGCAGGGGCCGAAGCAAGGGTGAAAGAAAAGGGTGGTGAAAGCCCTAAAACTCTTGTGTGGGCTGCCCAAAAACATCGGCAGCAAAGTGGGAAAAAGGGGATGCCCCCGATAAAATTCTCTTGGCGATACCGCTTAGGTAGGCGAAAGTCTTATTTTCCTATTCGGTTGCCAGTATCAACTTGGTAGTGGTATGCTGATCGTCACACAGAATCATTTTGAGAGAACGTTAGAACAACCCATGTCCGACCAGAAATCGTACGGCCTGCTGAAAGGGAAACGGGGGATCATTTTTGGCCCGCTTGATGAAAGCAGTATCGGCTGGCAAATCGCGATTGCGGCCCACCGCGAAGGGGCGCAGTTTGCAATCTCCAACGTTGCAATCGCAATGCGTGTTGGAACCGTTGCCGAGCTTGCCAAGCAGTGCGGCGATGCGCCGGTGTTCACCTGCGATGCCACAAACAATCAGGAGTTAGATGAGACGTTCCGCCAGCTGAAGGAGCAGTTTGGTGGGTTGGACTTTATCGTCCACTCAATCGGGATGTCGCAGAATATCCGGAAGAATATGCCGTACGAATCGCTAAACTACGATTGGTATTTGCGCACGTTGGATGTTTCGGCGCTGTCGCTTCACCGCATCATCAACATGGCGCTGAAGAACGATGCGCTGAACGATGGAGCAAGCATTGTGGCCATGAGCTACATCGCCGCCCAGCGGACCTTCTCCACCTACTCCGACATGGGGGATGCAAAGGCACTGTTAGAAGCGATTGTCCGAAGCTACGGCAGCCGGTTGGCGGCGCGTGGGATTCGGGTGAACACCGTTTCGCAAAGCCCAACCCCAACCCGCGCCGGAAGCGGCATCGAGCATTTCGACAAGATGTTTGAGTATGCCCAGCGAATTTCCCCGTTGGGAAATGCCACCGCTGCCGAGTGTGCCGACTACGTGACAACCGTGCTAAGCGACCTCACCCGAAAAGTCACCATGCAGAACTTGTACCACGACGGCGGCTACAGCTCGATGGGCATCACCCTGCCGATGCTTGACTTGGTGTTTAACGCCCTGAAAGATGAAGGCCGCGCCGAACGCTCAGGGCTTCCGCCGATTAAAGAGGAGTAAACGGTTGCGGCTCATCTACAATTTTTTGGCCACAGTGCGCCATTGAAATGGCAGCACATTGGATGATTTTCTTAATGGTGTTTGAGAGATGAATTTAAAGGATAAAAACAAGTACAAAACTGACTTTAAAAGAGAGCTTGACAAGCTCGCGAACCAGCTTAAAGAGTACGTTTCTACCGACGATGGCGATTGGACGGTGAAGGGCTTTATAGATGTGTACAAAAATATCTACACGATTTCATCCGACACGAAAATCGTTTCCAAAATCCTTGAAATTCACATCTTCCCGCAAATCCTTCAGTTTGCTGACAGTATTGGTTTTAACATAATTCTTGCCGATAAACAAAACTGGTATCCTGACCTGACTTTTGTTAAGAGAGGCAATGAAGAAGTGAAATTTGCACTCGATATCAAAACTACATTCAGGCGAAATGATAAAACTGCTGGCTTTACACTTGGCAGTCATGGTGGCTATTTCAAAGAGAGAGATAAGGATAAGAACATCCAGTTTCCTTACAATCAATACACAGGGCATTATTGCTTAGGCGTTATTTACACAAGGACAGCCGTTTCTGACGGCCTTACCGAAACAGAGATTTATCAAGTTCAGGAGCTTCAGGAAGAATATGAAATGCCAAACAAAAAACTTGGAGTGCGTTCAGTAACGACAATCGAGAATTTGAAATCCGTCATATCTGTAATCAAAGACTTTGATTTTTTCGCAGCAGAGAAATGGAAAATTGCAAGCGACAAGCAAGGTTCTGGAAACACCGCAAACATCGGTTCAATTTTCGACATTGCCGACCTGAAAAATGAGAATGGTGTTTTCAGCCAGTTAGGCGAAGAATGGTTTGACGAGTATTGGATAAATCACGGGTTGGCAACAATGGTAAAACAGGGAAAGCCGACTAAAATCACTACACTTAAAGATTTTTTAGAGTTCAAAGGTAGAACAGACCTTTGGAGTAAAATCGTTTCTAAATCTTCTAACAAGAAAGCGAAATGAGAGTAATCGTCCCACCCATAAAAAGTCAAGGAATAAAAACCAAGTTAGTCCCTTGGATTATGGAAATTGCTCCGAAAGTTTCGGGCAAATGGATAGAACCGTTTCTGGGAACTGGTGTGGTTGCTTTTAATTCGGGTTATAAACAAGCTATTCTCAACGACACTAATCCGCACATTATCAATTTTTATAAAGGCATTCAAGATAAAACAATCACTGCACCATTAATCAAACAATACCTCGAAAAAGAAGGCGAGCTATTGAGCAACGCAGAGAATGATGGCTACGAACATTACTTGAAAGTGAGAGCGCGTTTTAACAGTGGAGATTTTTCACCCTATGATTTTATCTTTCTTTCAAGAGCAGGCTTTAACGGGATGATGCGGTTTGGAAGTAAAGGGAATTGGAATATCCCGTTCTGTAAAAAACCTAACCGTTTTGCCCAAGCATACATCACTAAAATCACAAACCAGGTTGCAACTGTTTCACAAATCATACAACCAAAACCTACATGGACTTTCTTCAACAAGTCATTCGCTGACATTATTCCACTGGCAAATGAAAACGACATTATTTATTGCGATCCACCATATTACGGCAGGCACGTTGACTATTACAATGGCTGGACAGAGCAAGACGAAGAACTTCTATTTACTATGCTTTCCGAAACAAAAGCAAAATTCATTCTTTCAACTTGGCATCACAATGACTGGAGAGAAAATGAAATGATCAATAAGTTCTGGAGCAAATTCAACATAGTCACCAAAGGCCATTTCTATCATAACGGTGGCAGCATTGAGAATAGACGAACAGTAGTAGAAGCATTGGTTTGCAATTTCACTCTAGACAATTTTGAAAAACACAATCACGGACTGAAAGTGCACCCCCGACGTAAGCAATTGGCAATTCACTGGGATGAATGAAAACAAAGAATATCGCCAACAAGGAATATCTGGCTCCCCGTTGCCAACCTGCCAATGCCGAACCTCTGCCCGATGTTCGGCATCGCTGTTTTTGTAGATATCCTACTTGTGGAATTGCTGGCAAACCTCCATCACACGGCGGGTGGCGGTGAACTTCCCACCAAATAACTGAATCCCTTCCTGGCGCAAGGCAGGGGCGTGATCCTGAAGGTATTGCTCCAACCCCTTGCGGTCTTCCATGAAATAGTGGACGCAGTGCTGAACGCGGTGCTCATTTCCATCAGCCTGCTCCACCACCGACCACGTGGCCCGCAGAACCATTGGCAGTTGCACAATCTGCTGGATATGATTGCGCAGCCAGTTGGCGTACTGTTCGGCAGCGTCCGGCTGGACGGTGATGGTGACTTCGTAGATCGTCATGGATAGTGGTCCTTTTGGTTTGATTGCGTCTGTTGCAGCAACATTTCCGCTGCGGCAAACCCGCTTTGCACCGCCCCTTCAATCGTTCCCGGAAGCCCCGTTGCAACCCAATCGCCGGCAAGGTAGAAGCCGGGAATGGAGGTGTGTGTTGGGGGACGTTGAGGCTCGCTGGCTGGGGTTGCCGCAAACGTTGCTTGCTTCTCCTTAATGGCTTGCCACGCCAGCAATTTCGCTTCCTCCATTTCCGGAAACGCGCCGCGAAGCTCACGAACAGCGGTGGCAACAAGCTCACTGATCTGCGTGGCCGATTCGGCAACCGCGGCGCTGATGGTGCAGGAAATCAACCCGGGAAATTGCGCGTTCTGGGCCGGAACAATTTTCCGCTTGTTGAACATCCATTGCACCCCCGTCCCAATCATTGCGGCAAAAGCTGGAAGCTGCAACAGCGGGGAATTGAACCAGAGATAGAGTGAGACGATGGGAGAAACCGGCATCGGCTGGGCAAGCGAAGGAATGTGGCTCACGATGCTGGGAGAACTGATGTTCCGCAGGGCTGCGTGTGGGAGCGCAGAGATCACTTGGGAAGCGGTGATTGCCTCCCGTTCTTTCAATCGAACCACGCATTGCCCCGTCGGCTGAAGCTCAATTCCAGTGATAGGGGTGCCAACAATCACCCTTCCGCCATGTTGTTCAATCAGGTTGCGGGCCGGCGCGTGCAGTGCCGATAATCCACCGCTGGCAAAGCCAAGTTGGGAATCGGCGCGCTCCGCAAGAAATGCCAACTGCATCACCCGCGCAAACAACACGGCTGATGCTTGTTCGGACGGGGTGTTCAAGGTGGCAATGATGATCGGGTCCCACAGCCGTTGGCAAGCGCGGGGGGATTGCTTCAGCCGCCGCAGATATTGCGCTGCGGTCTCGGTTGGGCCGGGCGGCTGCGTGGCGATTGCAACGGCAACCCGCAGCAACCCCGCACGTTCGGCAAGTGATAGCTGCCGCAGCCGAAGCATCCCCGCCGCCACCCCCAACCGCCACGGAAGCCAGCCAATCGGAGCAAACGTTTCCGGCGTGCCATCGGCATTGCGGAACTGCACCGAGAGCGAGGGCTGAAGCCGCACCAACTGGCGCGTTCCCAATGTTTCCAGCAGTTGCAGCGTGTTGTGGTAGCAGCCCATCAGCAGGTGCTGGCCGTTGTCAATTTCATCCCCCGTTTCTGGGTGGATGAACGACCGCAACCGCCCGCCAAGATAGGGGCGCGATTCAATCAGCGTGGGGCGCGCCCCGGCTTGCGCCAAACGGATTGCCGCAGCAATCCCGGCAATCCCCCCGCCAAGAATTATCGGCTTGTTGTGGTGATCCATTTGCGTTAGCCCGCTGCCCCCGGCTTGGTCGGTTCGGTCATTCTGTTGAACTGCCGCCGTGCGTTCCAACGGCTTTGCTTCAGGTGGTAGGCAACCTCGGCACCAATCAAGAACACCAGCGCGCTGTAATAAATCCAAATGGCGGCAGCAGCAAGGAACGCATACGTCCCGTAGATTTTCCCGAAGGTTCGGAACTCCATCAAGTAGAACGCAAACACCTGGCGTGCCACTTCCCACAGCAGTGTGCTGGTGATTGCCCCAACCAGAATGATATGCCGCTGCTGCCGCTGGTACGGCATAAACCGGAAGATGATGAAGAACAGGAGGAAGGAGGTTGCAATGCTGATAAGCTCCGAAAGGAAGCCATCAATTCCGGTGATGTTCAGGGTGCTTTCAATGCGGTCGCCGGTGGCCATCACTAACTGAAGCATTGGCCCCAGCAGAATGCTGATAAACACCAGCAACCCAACCAGCATGATCGCCAGAAAATCGTACATCTTGTAGATCAGGAAGTGCCGTTCTTCGCGGCAACGGAGCACACGGTTTAGGCCAAGCCGCATTGCTGCCGCCAGTGCCGAAGCGGTCCAGAGCAAGCCGATCACGCCGATCAATCCCGCCACCCCACGATTCTCCACCAGCACGTTCACTTGCGATTTCAGAATATCTAAAACCTCCAGCCGGCTTTCCCCCGTGACGATGTACTGGGTGACGTAGCGGGTAATCTCCCGCATGACCGATTCGGAATCCAAGAAATAGCCCAGCGCGAACAGCAGCAACAACAGCAACGGGACCAGCGCGGTGATGATGTTGAAAGCAATCCCCGCCGCCAACATGAAGACGTGATCCTCATCGGTCCGGAGGCCAATGGAGTAGGCTTGTTCCCACCCCCAGGCGGCCCACCCTTTCAGGCTCCGTTTTCCCGGCAGCGATTGCAGTTGCACAAGTGGGGCCGGCGCAGTTGGCTGAGTTCGGTGCTTGGTTGATGTTGGCTGCGAAGGCATCTACAGGGAGTTATTTGTCGGTAGAGAGGCGTGACAGAAATTGGATGAGAAGCCAAAAAAACAAGGTGCCTCCCGGTTCCTGTACCTTGTTGAAAATATAAGGCAATTATGCTGGAACGGAATTGGTTTGTGAAAACATCAGGGTTGGCGGGGGTGAAACAGGTGGGCGATTCGGTGGCCCCGCTCATACTTCGACGGAGCTTCAGCATGAGCCGAGGGCGGCATCCGGTAAAACCTCCATCACCCTCTTCAATTCGGCATTTGGCATTCGACATTCGACATTCCGGCTCCCACAAGCAGCCCGCCAATTACTTCGATAGGTCAATCACTTTGGCCCCTTGTGGCGGCTGGAAGGTGAAGGTGGATTCCGCCGGGCGGAGGTTGTAGTTGGCGGTGATGATGCGAATGGTTGCCTTCCCCAACGAAGGGCTTGTGACGGCCACCTGCTGGAATCGGTAGGTCTTTTTATCAATGTAGAGTATCGCCTCGGTGACATCGCCGATGGTGTTGCCGGCGCGTGGGGTGCAGCGCACCACCCAGACATCGCGCTTGTTCACTTTGTCGCTCCCTTTCAGCTCGGTGGCGTAGTCGCCGGGGAAGGAGCGGAGGATGTCGTTCGGGGTAAGGCGGCCCCCCCCCGATGCGGTTTTGGAAATCACCACTTGGTTTGCTGATGGATTCCAGGTCCACGTTGTTGCGCCGTTGCTCACCAATGTCTGCTTGGAGAAATCAATCCTGAATTTATTTCCCCGGCCATACACCATCGTTCCGTTGATTGTTCCCCCGCCACCCGTTTGCTGGAAGGTGAGTTTTGCACCCTGCGTTTTGGAGTAGAGTGCCTTGCTTTTGCTGACGATCTGTTGAACGTCTCCCTCCTGTGGTTTTCCCCAACTGTTGGTGGCGGCCAAGCAGAATAAGCAGAGAAGAAAGGGGAAGACAAAGCGGTTGATGGAGTTCTTCATTGTTGATGTGCCGTTGAACTGTGGAATGGTGCAAACCTACAACAACCAGCTTCTGCGCTGGCGTGCCAGCCCCCTGACCCTTGCGAAGCGTTACTCGTTTAACGGCTGCGGGAAGCCCACCTGACAAGCCGTCACGGTAAGCGTTGCCGCCCGTTTGCTGCCAGCAGTTATCGGTTGCTACTCAACGTTTTGTTGCATCAATTCAGCAAAGCCGCACAACGGCGGGGGGGTATATTCAGGGAGTTCGGCGGTGCTGCTCGGTAGTTTTTTTGTTCTTCAGGCAATGCGGACACCCAAGGAAATTTTACAAGAATCGCGCGTGATCGCTGTGGTGGGTCTAAGTGACCAAGCATGGCGCGACAGCTATCGCATTGCTGCCTACATGAAGCTGCAAGGCTACACCATCTACCCCGTGAATCCCACCATCGAATCCGCGCTTGGGGTCCCCAGCTATCCCGATATTCAAAGCATCCCCGAGCAAGTTGATATTGTGAACGTCTTCCGCAATCCGCGCTACCTGATGCGTGTGGTGGATGACGCGATTGCCGCAGGGGCGCACACCATCTGGTTCCAACTTGGCGTTGTCAATCCCGAAGCCGAACGACGCGCCGCCGAGGCCGGCCTGGAAGTGATCAGCGACCGCTGCATTGCGGTGGATTACCGGATGTATGGCTTGCAGGATACCAAAGGACTCCGCGAAAGCAAGCGGTGAGATTGCTTCTTGGATGAACCCGGCTCCCCTTCCATGCGTTTGCAAACCCCACGCCTTCTGCTACGCCCCTTCGCCGAAACCGACATCACTCCCCTGCATCAGCTTTGGACAAATCTTGCGGTGCGCCGCTACTTGTGGGATAACATCATCATCCCCCCGGAACGCGCCGCCGAAGTGGTGCGCAGCAGCATGGAAGAGTGGGAGATTTACGGCTTTGGCCAGTGGTGCGTTTGCGATGCAGCAAGCCAACAACTGATCGGGTTCTGTGGGTTCCGCCACGATGAGCCTGGGATGCCCCCCGAGCTTCTGTACGGCTTGCATCCCGATTGGTGGGGGCGAGGGCTGGCAACCGAAGCTGCCGCAGCAGCCGTAGCGTTTGGGTTCTGCAAAAAAAACTTCAGCACCGTTTGGGCAGCGGCGCATCCCGATAACCAGCAATCGCTTGCCCTGCTGGAACGGCTTGGAATGAACTTCCAGCAACGCCGCACGCTGCACGGCTTGCAGATGTTGTTCTACCAGATCACAAAGCAAGATTGGCTTCAGCATCACCTCTGCTGATCTCCACTGCCAAGTTCCCCGCACCCCATTTTGCCTTTTGCTAAAATGGAGACGATATGCCAACCACTGCTCCAAACTTTCCGCTCCCCAACGGGCCCACACCCCAGCGCGCATCAAGCCGAAGGAAGATGACGTTGCTGATGAAGGTGGGAATCTTCCCCACAGCAAAACCAAGCTCGGTGTACCACTGGTCTCCGGTGGGGCGGTAGCCGCTGCTGGCCTGCTGCCGAAATCGCCCTGCGGCCCCGGTCAGCATCAGCTCAAGCCCGCGCCCTTCGTAGGTGGGCAATCCAACCCACCGCCAAAAGAAATCACCAAAATCATGCTCGGCGTACAACTCCAAGTATTCCGTTCCGCCAAACTGGCCAACGGGTGCGGAGTAGAACCCGCGCGGTGTTCCGATAATGCTGTTGGAGGTTGGCATTCTGAACTGATACTGCGTTGGCAAGGAATCGCTTCCCACCCCAGCGTAGGCCCCTATCCGCAAAAACATCGGCGTGTAGCCGGTGGGGATTGTTGCAAGCTCCAGCCGCATCCCCGCCTCAACTCCCTCAACCCCTTTTCCGCTTCGGCTTTCCGTTCCGCTGAAGCCGCTGATGCGGGCATCCAAGTCCGATGATGGCGATGAGCTGATGCTGATAACCGGGTCAGGATTCCCCCAAGCAACCGAGCCACGCACCATCCGATAACTCCCTTCCACGATTGCCGGGTTTGGGCGGAATGGACGCTCCAGAAAAAGGGATTGATCGGTGGTGTTCGATAGCAAGAATTGCTGGCTGATGCCGAACTGGCCACGTGCCGTTAGCCCAAACGCGCTGGCGGCTGCGCCGATGCTCCAACCGTCGTGGCGCATGTAGTCGTTGTAGTCGCGGTGCAGCAGCGCGGCGGTGATGGTGTTGATAACACGGCCGTAACCACGGTCGTTTGTGGTGGCCGCAATTTCGCTGAACAACCGCCCTTCCACTGTCACGGCTCCATCAAGCAAATCGGCTTGCAACTCCAAGTTTCCGAACGGCTTTTTTTGCTTGAAGCTGTAGGCCGCTTCCGATTCGGCAGTAAACGGCCCGAACCGCGCCGAAGCGTTCAAGCGCGGCATGATGCTGGCAACCCGGTTGAAATCCACCAACGGCGAAATATCCCAACTGAAGGCCGCTTTCTCAAGGTCGGTGGTGGTAAGCGCCACAAGGCTATCGGTGCGGCGGTAAATCTCACGCTCCTTCGGCGAAAGCTCACTCAGCGCGTTGTTCTCCCAGAACTCACTTCGTGCGGAATCGGCATCGGGGGCAGCGGTGATGATTCGTTGTTCGGCAAACACTGAGTCGGGAATCGGCCCGTTCAGCGTGGCTTCGCTGACGATGCTGGTGATGCTGAAATCGGGGCGAAGGCTAGCGATCCCTTGCACAATATCCACCTGCATTTTGCCCGACACCACAAGGTAGGTGGGCTGCCAAACATCATCGCTGAATCGCTCGAATTTCTGAACAAGCCGAAGGTCTTTCACAAAGGTGATCGCTGTGGATTGCGAAGGCTTCAGATCCACCTCCAACAGGTCAAAGGTCCCTTCCAAAATTTTGATGGTTCCGGAAAACGTCGGCAGCGTGCGGCTGTTTGGCGTGACGGTGATGATGTACACCCCAGCATCGCCGAAGGTGCTTTTGCCGGTGACTGCAAAGTTGTAGCGGCCCAGGGTTGATTCGTTCATCGGCGTGGGGACGCGGGCGTTCAGCAGCGGAAGCTCGTCGTCGTAGAAGCTGAAGAAATTGCCAAGTGCCAGAAGATTGTTGCTGGCTGGAATGTTTGCCGTTTGCCGCCGTTGGATCACCGTCAGGCGTGGGCCATGTTCGCGGTGGTACCAGGATTGGCTGAACGTCTCCATCGCGATTCCGCGATCCTCATCTTTCAGTTGGCCAAAGGCGTTCCCTTCAATCTCCACCACCAACTTGGAGTAGATCAGCCCCTGAAATGTGCGAAGGCTATCGCGGTAGTGGTCACGGCGTGCAATGGCGCGGCGGACAATCTGCTCGGCAGATAAGTCAGCGCGGACAACAATCTCGCGCCCGCGCACCGATGTGCTGTTCAGCTTGAAGGTGATGATGTTGCGGCTGCTGGTGGCAACGGTTTGGGCTAGCGGCTGGTAGCCAACGGAGCTAACGCGCAGTTCGTGTTCCCCCGCAGCCAGCGGCAACCGGAAGGTTCCGTTGCCAAAGCTGTACGTCCCCTTCTTCCGGTTTGCGGTGGTGATGATGGAGGCTCCGGAGATTGGCTGGCCGGTTTCGGCATCAATCACCCGCCCGGTAATCACCACAGGTTCCGGCTGTTGGGCGCGAAGCGGAAGCAGGGTGAGCAATCCAAAAAGGAGCAAAAGATAGTGGCGCATGGGTTTGGGAAATGTGAATGATGAAGCAGCTGAAATAGTGGTTTCGGATTTCAGATAACGGCCACGGGGAATCGCCTTGCCGGTAGTTTTCTGCCGCAAGTTTTGCTTGACTACAATGGGGCATTCCTCCCCGAAAAAGTTGCAGGGGGGCGTTTTTTTGCGGCCAGCGGTTGGCGGCAAAAATAGGAAGGAGAAACAACGGGCAGCCATCCCCACCCGTGATGAGCGCGAACCCTTTACACTTCATCATTCATCCTTCACCCGCCATCCTTCTATATTGCCCCTGCCTCACCATGCGAATCCTTGGCGTTGATCCCGGAACACTGATCACTGGCTACGGCGTTATTGACCATGAAAATGGCCGCCTGAGCTTGGTGGATTACGGCATTATCCAAATGCGGAGTGCCGACACCTTGCCGCGCCGTCTGGAGAAGATTTACACCGGGTTGGAGACGGTGATTGCCAAGACAGCACCGGATGAGTTCGCGATTGAGTCGGCGTTTTACTCCAAGAATGTGCAATCAACCCTGAAGCTGGGCCATGCGCGTGGGGTGGCAATCCTGGCGGCGGTGCTGCGTCAGATACCGACCGCAGAATATGCCCCGCGCGAGGTGAAGCAAGCCGTGACCGGCAACGGCGCGGCAACAAAGGAGCAGGTGGAGTACATGGTGATGGCAATGCTGAAAATGGAGAGCAACGCCCATCTGCTTGATGCCACCGATGCGTTGGCGGTTGCCATCTGCCACAGCACACGCGCACTGCGCCCGCAACGTGGCGGACGCAACTGGAAAAATTTCATCCAAGAACACCCGGAAAAAGTGGTGGTCAGAAAAAAGAAATAAGGGGGAGCTGATTCACGGTAGCCGATTTGAGTTATTAGTCAGTGGTCATTAGTCAGTGGTCATTAGTCAGTGGTCAGTTGCAAAGAAGAGGGAGAGAACCTTTCTTTTATTCGACAGTACCAATCGCCCTGAATTAACTGATTCCCGACTCCCGATTCCCGACTCCCGATTCCCGAAACCCGATTCCCGAAACCCGATTCCCGAAACCCGATTCCCGGCAACCGATTCCCGATTCCCGAAACCCGATTCCCGGCAACCGATTCCCGATTCATATGGAAATTCTCACTGATTTTCTTCACACCTTTACCACTGCCGATGGGCTGCGCGAGTTTGTGCGGTCGGGTGAGGTGGTGGCGTATGTGGTGCTGTTCATCATCATTTTTTCTGAGACCGGCTTGCTTGTCGGTTTCTTCCTGCCGGGCGATTCGTTGCTGGTGATTGCTGGGTTGCTGGCCAGCAGTGGGGACCTGAACATCTTCTACCTAATTGGCTTACTCATCCCTGCGGCAATCATCGGCGACGCGGTGGGCTACAACATTGGGCTGCGCGGCGGAAGGCGGCTGATGAATCGCCCCAACAGCAGGTTGTTCAAGAAGGAACACCTGATGAAAACGCACGAGTTTTACGAGAAGCATGGAGGGAAAACGATTGTGCTGGCACGGTATATCCCGATTATCCGCACGTTCGCGCCGGTGGTGGCGGGAATGGCCCAGATGCCGTACCGGAAGTTTGCTTTTTACAACATCAGCGGCGGCGCGCTGTGGATTCTTTCCACCACACTGCTTGGGTTCTACTTGGGGCGTTTGGTGCCGGATATTGACCGCTACCTCCATTTCGTCATCGCCATTGTAATCTTCCTCTCAATCCTTCCTCCAATTATCGAGTTCATCAAACATCGGCGGCGGAAGGGGAAAGCGGCGGCGGAAGCGGTGGGGGAGTGAAATGAAAAAGCTGGGATCATCTACTTCGATGATCCCAGCTTTTTTTATGGTCTGAAGCCGTGACTCCCTCTCTCTCTTCTCTTCCCTCTGTGTCCTCTGTGTCTCTGTGGTTTTTTTTCTTCAATCCCTACCCCCCCCTACAACTTCACTTCCAACCGAATCGCCAAATCCACCCGTGCCTCCAACTGTGGGAAGAAGCCGGTGCCGTTTTTGGGAAGGCTGTACCGCTGGATCACATCAAACTGAGGTTTGGTGCGGACCGCTTCGGAGACCAGCAAGGCGATGTCATCCGGCACGGTGATGATGTGGGGCCGCTTGTAGTAGTCCTTCACCACCACATTCTCATACCGCCCCAACAGATGCTGCTGCTGCTCCCCCTGGAATCGGATGTAGAACTCCACAAACGCGAACTCTGCGTTCTCAATCGAAGGATTCCCCACCAGCGTATCCATCCAGTAGGCCACTTGGTAGAGCTTCGCGCTTTGGATGTCGTCCATATTGTCGCGATAGACGGAGTACTCCATCAGGTTCACAAAATCAACGGTGGTGTCGGGGGCCTGGCGGTTGCGCCAGCTGAACTCCATATTGATCGGCAGTTGCATGGTGAACGTATCCAGCGAATCCACCACGCTGCAAGCGTTGATGATAAGCGTTGTGGCTACCACAGCGGCCGCCAACAATCCGCGAAACATGATCTTGTTCATTGCTTGGTTCCCTCCTTACGGTTCGGTGGATGGTGTTGGTGGTGTTGCGCTTGTTTCCCCTCCCCATTGTGCCAGCCAGAATGTGATCCCGGCCGAGAGCACCGGCTGGGCCGCAACGGCAGCATCCAGATGGAACTCAACGACGCTGGTGCGGTAGCTTCCGCCAGCCACCACGCGGAAGGAGTTCAACGATTCGAACGGCATGGTGATCGGGTCGTTCCGGCGAATTTCTTCGTAGGCACTGACCTGTGCGTCGGATGGATCCAGCGGCTCGCGCACGGCGGTAAAATCTCCGCTGATCGTCTCGAACTGCGTTCCCCCCATCACACTCAGTCCGCTTCCCCACGACTTGCTGTAATGCACCCCCGCCGTGATCCCGGTTGCGCTGGCGGTGGAACTCCAATCGAACAGATGGAGCGAAAAGCTGGCGGCCAGGGCCATTGTTGGATCATCAGTAAACAGCTTCATCCATTGATTGACTTGCTGTGCCAAGCCAAATCCCAAGTAGAGGATGGAGCGTTCCCCTTCGGGGACCGGCACGACGCGGATGCGAAGCTCCGTTCGGGTTGGCGCGCCAACAATCAACTGGATGTTCGGCAGACCGGGCATGATGCCAACATCGTGCCCTTCTGCAAAGCCAACGGTTTTGCAGAACACCGCTTCACCGCTCCCCTGTTGCGGCACGCTGAAGGCTGGGGTTGCAATCGTTCCGTAGTAGGTGGGTTGCACAACCGTACCTTTAATTCCGCGCGTTGTTGTGCCGCTACGCATGTCGGCAGTTTGCGCCAGCCTTGGATCGGAATAGCAATCGGGAAGCTGGGCCGAGAAGGTTTTGTGCGACTCCGGGATCACCATCCAGGGGCTGCTGAGGTCCAGCCCGATGCTCCATTTTGGAGCGTAGTTGGCGGTGTGGTAGATGTTGGAGGCGAAGCCCTCCTGCAACGTGGTCAGCAGCGGCTTGAAGTATCCGGCCGCGCTTTGCGAGGTGAAGATGTTGAACTCGCGTTCCACCTCTAACGGTGGTTGTGCCGATGCCCAGCCGAACGGCAGCAGTACCACGGCTGCTAGGGCGGCAATTCGATGATGGTAGTTCATAGCTCTCTTGTCATTGAATGAGTTATGAGTAAGTGATGTGTCCCCCGGCCAACTGCCCAGCGGGAACAGATTCTGAAGCAGGCGTGCTGCCAACGAACCTGAAATCAAGGTATCGGTTCGGTCTTATGAATTGGCGGGGAGGGTCTTACGGAAGATTCCGTAGGGATTGAGAGGGAAGAATTATTGGCTGGGTACTCTACCTACGGCCAAGAGCCAGTCGGCAACTGGCTCTTGTGATGCGTTAGCATGGGAATTGGGGCGATTACTCTACCACAAGGATATTCCAATCCATCGAGGCTGGGTCAATGGCGGCAGCGGTGGCGTTGAAAAACTTCACCTCAACCGTGTTTGCTGCCGACACGCGAATGTAGCTGATGATCAGCCCATCGGGTAGCGCGCTGGCCGGGGAGATTGCCGCAATTCCGCCAGTTGCAATCCCCGTCACCGTGAATGTTTGGGTTGCTGCTGCCCCGGCACCAACGGAGCCAACATCCACCGTCGCCGTTGATGTTGTCAGTCTGCCACCCCACGACATCTGTCCCCCGGTTGTGCTGGTTAATATCTGGCCGTTCTGTGTGGGGAGAGCGTCGGGGAGTGAGTAGGTAGTGTTGGCAGCCATTGTGGTGGCAGCTTTCAGTGCTGCATAGTTTGCACCACTGTAGGTTAGGCTGGTGTTGGCTTCGTAGAATCGAAGCTCCTTTGCTGCGTTATCGGTGTTGCCAAGCCACAGGTGTACATCGCTAAATACAGCAATGTTGTTTGTGGTGCTTAGATCTACTGTTCCTGATGCAGCGGTTCCAGCATCGCGTCCGCTAAAACCGAAGCTGCGGTTTGCTACTTTCAGCCGTGTGCCGCCGGGAATTGCCGAACCGCGGCCACTAATGCTGTTTTCCAAACCGCCACCAATACTGCTTTCGGAAGAGCTATTGCTAATGGTGTTGCTTCTGCCGCCAAGTATTGCGTTGTCGTTAGGCGAACTGCTAATGGTGCCAATCGTATTGTTGTAGCCACCGCCGATAAAGGAACGATTACCACCAGCATAATTGCTAAGCCCGGCTACGATGCCGCTTTCTGTGCCATCGGTGCTGTTGCTATCGCCCGCAACAATGGTGCTGCTGGAAGCAGCAAGCGCACCTGTCACTGAGTTAGCGGCCCCACCTCCGATAAACCCTTGCCTCCCACCAGCAATACGATTGTGTTGCCCGCCAGTGATTGAGGAAAAGTCAATGCTGGCTTGATTATCAAGCCCGCTACCAACAAAGGAGTGGCTGCCGGAAGCAACGTTTAGCACCCCACCAACAACGGTGGCATACGTTCCGCGAGCTTTGTTCTGGCTGCCACCAACAACCGTTGAGTAATTGGCCGAAGCATGATTTTGAATCCCCCCGCCAACGGTTGCGCTGGCTCCCGTCGCTGAATCTGACTCGCCGCCACCAACAAAAGACTGCGCGCCGCTGGCAATGTTGTGTCGCCCAGCAATGATTGCGGCATCGGCATTGGAGGCTCTGTTATTCCACCCCGCGCCAACAAAGGATGCTGTGCCGGAGGAAGTGTTCGATTCGCCACTGACAACAGCCGCGTGGTTATTGTTGGCAATGTTGGTTGCCCCACCACCAACAACGGAGTAGCTGCCAGAAGCAATGTTAGATAATCCGCTACCAACAAAGGAGTGGCTGCCGGAAGCAACGTTTAGCACCCCACCAGCAACGGTGGCATACGTTCCGCGAGCTTTATTCTGGCTGCCACCAACAACCGTTGAGTAATTGGCCGAAGCATGATTCTGAATCCCCCCGCCAACGGTTGCGCTGGCTCCCGTCGCTGAATCTGAATCGCCGCCACCAACAAAAGACTGCGCGCCGCTGGCAATGTTGTGTCGCCCAGCAACGATTGCGGCATCGGCATTGGAGGCTCTGTTATTCCACCCCGTGCCAATAAAGGATGCTGTGCCGGAGGAAGTGTTCGATGCGCCACTGACAACAGCCGCGTGGTTGTTGTTGGCAATGTTGGATTCTCCACCACCAACAAAGGAGTAACCACCAGAAGCCACATTGAGTGCCCCCCCGCCAACAGTGGCATGCACCCCGCGAGCTTTGTTCTGGCTGCCGCCACCAACAGTTGCGTAGCTGGCCAAAGCACCGTTCTGAATCCCCCCGCCAACAGTTGCATTGGCTCCCGTTGCTGAATCTGAATCGCCGCCACCAACAAAAGACTGCGCGCCGCTGGCAATGTTGTGTCGCCCAGCAACGATTGCGGCATCGGCATTGGAGGCTCTGTTATTCCACCCCGCGCCAATAAAGGATGCTGTGCCGGAGGAAGTGTTCGATTCGCCACTGACAACAGCCGCGTGGTTATTGTTGGCAATGTTGGTTGCCCCGCCACCAACAAAAGAGTAACTGCTACTGGCGGTGTTTCTGTATCCGCCGACGACGGTAGCATAGATCCGATCGTTCACGGTTCCGGCATTATCGCCGGCAGTGTTCCCAATTCCACCGCCAACTACCCCGTAGCTATCGGTGATACGATTTTGATTGTTTACCCCGGCCACTCCACCGCCAGCGATGACTCCTCCTGCAACTCCAGTCGTAATGCTGTTTCCGCTGAAGCCGCCGATGATGTTCGGGCTTGTCGCGTTCGGTTCAAGCCGCAGCGCGCGCTGGTTGTTTGCGCGGAAATCTACCGCAACGTTGTTGGTGGTTCCCATGAAGTTTGTGCCATCCACAATGCTGCTGTTTCCATCAATCCGCCAGAAGGTGTTCCCCAGCGGTTGCCAGGTGGGGGCGGTCGCCGAGCCTGTGCTGGTGAGCACATCGCCAGCCGCCGAGCCGGTGCCGATCATTTTCGGAGCCGAGACGGCAAGGTTGGCGAGGTCGGCATTGGCCACCGTTCCATCAGCAATTTTTGCACTGGTGACGGCGTTGGCAAGAATGGTTGGGTTTGGATAGGTTCCGGTCAAATCGCCACCGGCTGAGCCGCCTGGCGTAGCAAAGCTCGGTACCCAGTCACCCCCACCGTTGAACACTAAGGTCTGCCCTGCGGTTGTTGGTGTGCCGGTGAGGTTCTTTCCCAGCAGTTTCCCCACTGATGGGTTTGGATAGGTTCCACCCAAATCGCCACCGGCTGAGCCGCCTGGCGTAGCAAAGCT